>NZ_CP032544.1:2698446-3021262 GCF_003867075.1 Tenacibaculum mesophilum
ATCGTTTGTAATTTTTGAAGAAACTATTAGAGAACTAAGTAATGGAACATTTGAGCCAGAAAGAAGCTTATTAGAGTCTAGTGTAATCCATCATGAATTCGGACATATTTTAGGACTTACAAATTTAGGAACCCCTTTACAAACAGACCATGAAGATGCAGATCATCCAAAACATTGTAACGAAGAAAGTTGTTTAATGTATTGGGCAGCAGAAACTAGTCATGGTATTGGAAACGTATTCTCATCAAATAAAATTCCAACATTAGATAGCCAATGTATAGCAGATTTACAAGCTAATGGTGGAAAGTAGATCGTAAAATTAAATCAATAAAAGATGAAAAAAATTCAGTTAGTAATAGTATTTATAACAATGATTAGTGCATCTATAGTTGCACAAGATAGTAGTAAAAAGTCCAAAGCTGGTATTAAAGGAGGATATAACTTGTCTGCAGTGAGTTTTAATGGAGATTCGGAAACAGAGCAGCTACATGGATTTCATTTAGGTTTTTATGGAGAGTCATTTATAGGAAATAGTGTTTCACTTCAATTGGAACTATTATACTCACAACAAGGGTATAAAATTATAGATGGAGGAGGTACTTATAAGCAAGAGCTAGATTATATAAATCTTCCTTTAATGGTAAAACTGTATCCTTCTGAAAACTTTTTTTTAGAGGCAGGACCTCAAATAGGACTTTCAATAGCACATAAAGAAACCTTTGATAGTGGCTTTATTCTGTATGATACCTCAAAAGAGTTTGATCCTAGGAATTTTGATTGGGGATTAAATTTTGGTGGAGGTTTTAAAACAAATAGTGGAGTAAGTTTAGGAGTAAGGTACCATTTAGGATTGAATGATATTTACGATGAAGACAAACCCAAAAATAGAGTCTGGCAATTTTACATA
The DNA here is from genome assembly GCF_003867075.1 of Tenacibaculum mesophilum. NCBI lineage: Bacteria > Pseudomonadati > Bacteroidota > Flavobacteriia > Flavobacteriales > Flavobacteriaceae > Tenacibaculum > Tenacibaculum mesophilum. The sequence continues at coordinate 2,699,354 of NZ_CP032544.1, forward strand.
GGGTTTGACTTCTAGTAAAAAAAGCGATGTTTAAGCATCGCTTTTTTTGATATTAAGTTATCATCTTAACAGTAGTTAAATTAAAGAAGCTTTATTTTTAAATTTGTAAAAATAAAAGTAAGAAGAAATGATAGAGTTGTCAGAAACATTTTGGAATAATAAGTACTTACATAATAAAACAGGATGGGATTTAGGAAAGATATCCAACCCGTTAAAAGAATATGTTGATCAATTAGAAGATAAAAGTATTCAGGTTTTAATACCTGGAGGAGGAAACTCATACGAGGCGGAGTGTTTATTTAATAAAGGATTTAAGAATGTTTTTGTAGTAGATATTGCTTCAACACCGTTAAAAAGAATTCAAAAAAGAGTTCCTAACTTCCCAAAGGAAAATTTAATTCATGCTGATTTTTTTGAATTAAAAGGCACTTTTGATTTGATTATAGAACAGACTTTTTTCTGCGCTATCAATCCAGGGTTAAGACTAAAGTATGCACAAAAAGCACATGAATTACTAACTAATAAAGGTAAACTAGTTGGTTTGCTGTTTGATGCAGTACTAAATGAAGACCATCCACCTTTTGGAGGGAATAAAAATGAATATGAAAAATACTTCGCACCCTATTTTACAGGAAGTATGGAACCTTGTTACAATTCATCAGGAGGAAGAAAAGGTATGGAGCTGTTTGTGAAAATGATAAAAAAATAACCGTTAAATTTAATTCAACGGTTATTTCTTATTTGATGTTAGGCTCTTATTTCTTTAGCCTCTTGCTTCTTTTGTTCGTTACGCTCAATTTTATGGTCTGGTCTTGTCCATTTTGGTTTTTCACCTAACGATTGGTATTGTGAGTTTTCTGCTTCAACAGATTCTCTTTGTTCATGCTTAAAGAAAGGCTTTTGTGTATTTAAACCTAAATCTTCAAACATTTTCATGTCTTCATTAATATCAGGATTTGGAGTAGTTAATAATTTGTCTCCTGCAAAAATTGAGTTTGCACCAGCAAAGAAACACATTGCTTGACCTTCTCTACTCATTTGCGTTCTACCTGCTGATAAACGTACTTGTGAATCTGGTAATACAATACGAGCAGTAGCTACCATACGAACCATTTCAAAAATGTTTACAGGAGGTTGCTCTTCTAACGGAGTTCCCTCAACAGCAACTAATGCATTGATAGGTACAGATTCTGGGTGTGGAGAGAAGCGAGTTAAAGTTTCAAGCATTCCAGCTCTGTCTTCTAAAGATTCTCCCATACCAATAATACCTCCTGAGCAAACAGTTACATTTGTTTTACGTACATTTTCAATAGTGTCTACTCTATCTTTAAAAGCACGTGTAGAAATTACATCATCGTAATAATCTTCTGAAGTATCAATATTGTGGTTATAAGCATACAAACCAGCTTCCGCTAAACGTTTTGCTTGATTTTCGGTAACCATACCTAAGGTACAGCAAACCTCCATGTCTAGTTTGTTAATAGTACGTACCATTTCTAACACTTGGTCAAATTCTGGTCCGTCTTTTACGTTTCTCCAAGCTGCACCCATACAAACTCTTGATGATCCACCTTCTTTGGCACGTAAAGCTTGTGCCTTAACTTGGTTTACAGTCATCAAATCATTTCCCTCAACATTGGTATGATAACGTGCTGCCTGCGGACAATACCCACAGTCCTCAGAACACCCACCAGTTTTTATAGAAATTAAGGTACTTACCTGTACTGTATTTGGGTCGTGATATTTTCTATGCATAGTTGAAGCCTCGTACAAAAGCTCCATTAAAGGCTTATTGTATACTTCTAGAATTTCCTCTTTCGTCCAATCGTGTCTAATTTCAGTCATAAATTCGAGTTGTTTGTGGTGGTAAAAATAAAAAATTCCGCTTCGAAAGCGGAATTTTATGACTCTTATTTTTCTTTGTCAAGAGAATCTCTCTTATCGATTGTTTTTAAGTGTTCTTCGTTGTGATTAAAATAGAAACCGCATTTCCTCCAAAACCAACAGCGTTTACCAGTATTTTATTGAGTTTTTTTGGAGTGTGTTGAGGTTCAGCAAAGGGAACTTCAATAACTTGTTGGTGTTGTAGCATTAGTACGGCTAATTCTAAACTTAACAAGCCAGAAGCACCAAACGTATGACCGATTTTCCATTTATTGGTAGTTAAAAAAGGTACTTTGTTAGAAAATACTTTTTGAATCGCATTAATTTCCGATTGATCTCCTTTAATAGTTCCAGGAGCATGCATTACAATAGCGTCAATTTCATCTGGAGAAATTGTTCCTAAAGCCATTTTCATTGATTTTTGAAAACATTCTGCATCTGTTGTTACAGAAGTATTGTGTTTCAAAACTTCAGTAGCATATCCAACCCCTTCAATAAAAGCGATAGCATTTTCTTTACTTCCACTCTCTAAACAAAATACAGAAGCACCTTCTCCCAATACCATGGTGTTTTTGGTTTTGTTGAGGTCAAAAGCCTTACATGGATATTCATCATTTTCTTTAGAATATACTTTTAATGCTTGCATTTGAGCGATGGTAAAATCAGTTAGTGAAGCTTCGCTAGCGCCAATCATAAATTTCTCTGACATTCCCGATTGTAACCAAGCCACTCCATTAAGTAACGAATGCAAGCCAGTAGAACAAGTAATAGAATGTGAAATCTCTGGTCCGTTACTCTGTAAATCATGCGCAATCCAAGAAGAAATATTCCCTAAAGTGGTAGTTGGAGAGCTTAAGGTAGATGATTTTCCTGTAGCTAAAAACTCTTTGTGATATTTTTCAAACAAAGAAGTAGCACCGCGAGAAGAACCAATGTTAATTCCAAAGTTATCCGAAGATTTCCAGTCTGTTTGTTCCATTGCTTTTCTAGCAACAAACAACGTGTATAAAACAGATGGGTCTAAATTTTTATATTTATTATCTGAATTTTGAACCTCCTCAATAGCGTGTTTATCCTCATCAGTCAATTGTGCTACCCATGCTTTAGAATCTTCAAATTCTTTAGAGCTTAAAAAATGTTGCTTATTTAGATAGTTTTTCCAAATTTTTTCAGTAGTGCTTCCCAAGGCTGAAACAGATGCAAATGATGTTATAGAGATAAGTTCTTTCAACACGATAAAATTTCAGCAAAAATAAAAGTAAAATCAAGTATTCTAAAGAAAATAAAAATATTTATCTTGGGATAAAATTATTGAAGTTATGAGTGAGCAACGTCAAAAAAGTTGGTTTGGAAGAAATTGGTTGTGGTTTATACCATTAACAGGATGTTTAGGGTTTATTTTATTGATTGTTTTAGGTGTAGGTGCAGCATTTTTTGGAGTGTCGAAAATAATGACAAGTTCTACTCCTGTTGAATATGCTATTGAGCAGGCATCTAAAAACGAGTTGGTTATTGAAAACTTAGGTCAACCTATTGAAAAATATGGAATTCCATCAGGAAATATTTCTCTTACCAATGACGATGGAAATGTAGATTTTTCTATTCCGATAAGAGGAGATAAAGGAGAAGGAACTCTTATTGTTAGAGGAATTAAGATAGATGGAGAATGGGTTTACGAAGATTTATACGTTCATATTAAAGAAACTCAAGAAGAGATTAATTTATTAGAAAAGGAAAAAGTTCTAGAGACTATCTAGAACTTTTTCAATAGTTGTATATATTTTTTCAAGTTGCTCTTTCGTAATTACGTAAGGTGGTTGAATGTAAATAGTGTTTCCTAACGGACGTAAGAAAACGCCTTCATCCATAAAAGACTTTAAAAGTTGGTCTCGAAGCGTTCCATAACGACCAGAATTGGTGTTTAAATCAATCGCCAAAATGACACCTTTACATCTTGTTGTGTTCACTTTTGGGTGATTTTCTATCTTTTCGGAAAAAGAGATATTAGAGTTTTCAATAAATTGGATGTTGTCCTGAATCTCTTTGGTTTGTAATAACTCAATACTAGCCAATGCAGCACTACAAGCTATTGGATTTGCAGAATAGGTATGGCAGTGGAAAAAACCTTTGGCAATATCATTATCTAAAAAAGCCCTATAAATTTCTTCGGTACATGAAGTAATTGACATAGGAACCAATCCAGCGGTCAATGCTTTACTTAAGCATATGATGTCTGGTTTGGTAGCGACTTCATCAGAAGCAAAATGATTACCAGTTTTTCCAAAACCAGTCATTACTTCATCAGCAATAGTTAAAATGTTATTTTCTTTGCAAATTGCTAAGATGTTATTTAAATTTTCTGCTTTATGAATTTTCATTCCAGCTGCTCCTTGAACTAAAGGCTCGTATATGAATCCGGCAACATTATGTTCTGAAATAATCTGTTGCAATTTTTGTTCGATAGTTTCATTATTTTCACCGTTTGGCACAGGAATACGTTGAATATCCATTAAAAAATCTTCAAATGGGCCATTGTATACTGATAATCCAGAAACAGACATCGCTCCGAAGGTATCTCCATGAAAACCATCTTCAAAAGCAATAAAGGTAGTACGCTTTTCACCTTTGTTAAAATAGTATTGTAATGCCATTTTAATTCCCGCTTCTACAGCAGTAGATCCATTATCATTAAAAAAGATTCTATTTTGATTTTCAGGAAGAATTTTAATCAATTCTTCTGATAATTTTACGGCGGGTTCATGGGTGAAATCACTAAACATTATTTGATCTAATGTTTGCATTTGTTCATATACGCGACTTGTAATGTAATCATTACAATGCCCAAACATACAGGTATACCAAGATGAAATAGCATCAATATATTCGTTACCGTGTTCGTCGGTTAGCATGCATCCTTTGGCTTTTACAATTCCCAAACTGTTTGGATGTGTTTGATGTTGTTTTAGCGGATGCCACAAATGTTTTTTATCGCGTTCTTGTAAGTTCATAGGTTTCGTTCTTTTGAAAAAGAGCTGTCAAATGTACAATAGAAATACATAAAACCACTCCGAAATAGGCAATAAACAGTAGCCACATAATTGAGGTTGAAAACAATTCAGAAAAAAATGCAGGAAAAACTAAAAAAGCTTCTGAAGTGAGTAAGAAAAAGGTGTAAACAATCCAGGTGCTTGTATGGGGTTTTGTTTCCAATTCCATCCAAATAAAAGGCAGGTACATTCCTAAAAATAGTAAATGTAACCAAGCTATGAGCATAAACCTATTCGTTATAACTAAGTTAGAAAAGTAAGGAATACTGCCAAAGCAATTCATAATTCCGATAAATAGTAGTATCCCAAAAAACAATTGGTATGTAAGCTTTTGCTTTGAAAATGATTTCTTTAGTTTTAGGAAAAATAGTGTCAAAATTATTGAGCCAATACCTCCTATAATTTGAATAGCCAGATGATTAAAACTATACTTTAATGAGTGTGTATATAATAGTACAAGAGCACTAATAATTAAGATGGTTTGTTTTTTTGATAGCTCAACAGTTGTTCTTTGAAAAAGAATGGCAAGCATCCAAAGAAAAAAGGAACCGAAATACTGAAAGTGTAAGTAGAAAAAAATAGCTTGTTGATACCAAGGGGAACTTTGCATTTTCATTGCCATTAAAGGTCCAAGTGCATACGGACCAATGGAAGAAATAAAATGAAAGATAATTCCTACTTTTATTAATGTTAAAGTTGATTTTTTACCAATTAATCGTTTCCATAGTCTAATTACCAACCAGTAACTAATCCACAAGTGTAAGGTAGAGAATGTAATAGTAACCAATGCATACCCTTGGATAATAAACCCTACTAACAAAATGGCAACACAAACCTGTAAAGCAAGATATAATCGATAAGAAGTGTTATCAATTCCATTCGTAAACCTTGTAAAAAGGAGTAGAATTAAAGCATTGAAAACAAAACCCAATAACATAATGTGAGAATGGGAGTGCAATACAAACTTAAACGGAAAGTTAGCAATGCTTCCTGTAAAAGCATAACGCAAAACCAGCCCTATAACTCCTCCTAAAAAACCAAAAATTAAAGGAAAAGACCAAAGATGTTTTGCGGTAACAGGTTTCATTTATAAATTACTTTTAAATAATTCAGCGTATTCTTTAATCACATTCTTATCGAAATAAGGTTCTTCTTCAATCCGTCCAATTACAGGAACATCTGTCATTTTTTTGATAATGTCTTCCGTTGTTTTATGTTCGTTTCCTGAAAAAATCAATGATACTTCAAATCCTTTTTCTTTTAATAAGTTAACTGTTAATAGGGTGTGATTGATACTTCCCAAATAATGACGAGACACAACAACAACTTTATAATCAGGTTTGATAATGTCTAACAAGGTGTTTTTATCATTAAGAGGAACTAACAATCCGCCAGCCCCTTCAATAACTAAATTATTTTTAGTCGAAGGTTCTTTTATGTTGTCAATTTCAATAGTCACTCCATCAATTTCTGCGGATGCGTGTGGACTCATTGGTGTTTGTAGCGCATATGCGTTTGGATGAAAAACAGTGGTTGAGTTAGAAATTAGTTTTTCTACCTTATGAGTATCAGAATGTTCTAGGTCACCTGACTGAATAGGTTTCCAATAATCTGCTTGCAAAGCTTCTGTGACAATAGCAGCAGCAACGGTTTTTCCTACTTCTGTAGAGATTCCTGTGATAAAATATTTTTTCATTTAAAAATTGTTTTACAATCGTTGCAGATGAATTTCTTACTTTCAAAAAAAGGAAAGAGCATAAAAAAGATGTTTTTACGTTGTAAATCGGCAACTAATATTTTTGTAGAATTACATTTTGGACAATGAATGTCGTTTCCTTCTTCATCCTTTACGTAAGTTCTTATTTCGTTATAAACAGTAGCAGCTTTTTTTAAATCATTATTGTGTACCAATAGCTTAACTCCACCAATGACTTGACTAATTAAAGGATCAGAATCAATTGTTTTTTCATCCATTAACATGGTTCTAATACCTTCTGAATCTAATTTAGCCTTTACAACTTGTGCCTCAGTAGAGTATTCAAATACAGCTAAAATGGTATAATTATCTTGCATTGTATTTTTTAAACAAAAGTAGCAAGGTTCTCTAAAACATTTGTAATTTCTTTTTTAGAATTATAAGCGTGTAAACAAAAACGTAATCGTTCTTGGTTTGTAGGGACGGTAGGGGATAGAATAGGCTTTACTTCAAAACCATGTTGTTGTAATTGCAAAGCCATATTTTTTACATGTTCATTGCCAGAGATAATACAGCAATGAATGGCAGAAGTACTTTGAATGAAGTTTAATCGCAACCTATTGGATTCTGAAATAAAATGTTGAATGTTTTGTTGAAGTTGTGCTTTAGAATCGCTAATAATTAATTCGTCGTAAGCAATTTTTATTGTAGCTAGGGCATGTGGCGGTAAACCAGTAGTGTAAATAAAACTACGAGAAAAATTAATAAGATACTGTTGTAGTTGCTTGCTTCCCAAAATGGCTGCTCCATGACAGCCTAAACCTTTTCCGAAGGTAATAATTCGGGCAAAAACCACATCTTCTAAATGTAATTTTTGAATGAGCCCAAAATCAAATACCCCCAAAGCATGTGCTTCATCTACAACAAAATGTACATTTGTATATTTTTTGATAATTTGTGACATTGCTGTCAAGTCAGGAGAGTCACCATCCATAGAAAAAATAGATTCGGTAATCACATAAATTTCTGAATCGTTATTCTGAGTAAACCGAAGTATTTTTTCTTCTAAATCTTTTGTGTCATTATGTTTGAACTTAAAAGATTTTGCATTAGATAATTGAATTCCATCTCTTATAGAAGCATGAATAAGTTCATCAAACAAAATAATATCACCACGTTGAGGTACCGAAGCAAAAAAACCGATGTTAGCATCGTAACCAGAGTTGAAAACTAAAGCAGTTTCAGAATTATGAAGTTTAGCTAGCTGTTTTTCAACTATTGTATATAGTTTGTGATTTCCAGAAAGTAAGCGAGATCCTGTAGCTCCGTTAACCTTATGATTGTTATCAACTAAAAACTGATGTGTTTTATCAAAGATCATCTCTGATTTAGCAAATCCTAAATAATCATTGGAAGAAAAATCGACAAAAGAATTCTCTTTACCGAGGTTTCTTAAAGCGTTATTTATTTTTCGTTGATTGAGTTTTTTATTAAGTTTATTAGGGAGCTGCATAGTGCAAAAATAGAGGAAAATAATATGTCTTTAAAACTAGTTTTTATATTAAAATTACTAAAAAACAATTATTTTTTTAAATGAAACGTTTGGAAGTTAGTTATTTAGTTTTATATTTGTTACGACACAAGGCAATATTTGTTATCTTCTTTCTTCTTATAGAATGGCGCCAAAAAATAAAAAAAGAGAAGGTTTTATATTGTTTAAAGCTTTCTCTTTTTTTATTGAGAAAGCTCTAAAAGTGTTTTAAATTAATTATTCAACCCAAAAAAAAGAAACTATGGGATCATTTAGAGCAAGTTTCGAATTCGCAGGAAAAGAATTCGACGTATTACAAGCTGAGTACAGCTTAAACAGAAACACAGACACAAAAGGTAAACCATCTTCAAGTGTAAACGGAGGAAGAGTTACTTTAACTATTGAATCTACATCAGATACTTCTGTTATCGAGGCAATGGTGAATAGCCAATTTAAGTCTGTAGATGGAAAAATTGTTTTCAAGAAAACAGAAGAAGATTCAAAAATGAAAGAAGTGGAGTTTAAAAACGCTTATATCGTTTATTTCAAAGAAGATTTAGATGTAAACAACGAAATTCCAATGAAATTAACAGTTACTTTCTCAGCTGAAGAATTATTAATTGGTAACGCTAACTTAGACAATCGTTGGCCAGTAGCTTAATATAAAACAATGCCTAAGTTTTAAACTTAGGCATTGCCTTTTTTAATACCTAAGCTATATGAAAAAGGTAGAGATAGTTGTTACAAATGAAAAAGAAGGATTAGCTAGAATCACTAGTTATCCTTATCGTCCTGATAAAAAAAGATATGAGGTTCCTTTATATAAAGTGTATGTAAAAAATCTTGAAACTCAAAAAACACATGAATTTAAAGCTATTAGGTTTGGTGTAAAACGTACAAAACTTAAAGCAGCGCATGTTGTAGGTCTTCAAGATAATCAAGAATATACACTGCAGTGGAGTTATATAACTACAATGCGAGAAATGGCTTGGAGAGTTTATTCAGGCTTTTTTATACATAGAGGTCCTGCTAACCCTTTAGCGGGTTTTGGTTCAATAGGTTGTGTTGAAATATGTGGAGTTGGAGAATGGGAAAGATTCAATACTTTAATTAAGCAAATTACAAAGTGTAGTAGTGAAGAAGAAGTTAGTTTGAATAAATTGGCAAAAGTTATTTATAAAAAAGCTACTAGACCGATACTAAAACTAATACCTTAATAAATGATTTTTCAAAAATCATATAGTTACATATATATCTTATTGTTTTTCTTGTTTGCATGTAAAAGTACATCATCGTTAGGTCAAAAGAAAGACAACAAGTATTATACAGTGTTTTCTGAATTGAAAGAAGACAATAGCTATCTTAATGAATTGTTTAAGGAGCTAAAAGATGATTTTAATCTTTGTGAGGTTACTGAATCTCAAAAAAAGATTTATAAAAAATATCCTAAAGTTTTTTTAGAAGAATTAGCACGAAGTTTTGAAAACACGTCTTTTTTAAAAGTTAAAAGTTTAAAAACGCTTTCTGTTTTATCGTTAAAAGAAAAACAAGAATACAATGATTTGTGTATAAGTATTGAAGAATGGGATTTTGATAAAATTAGCGATGCACACACAGTTTTTAATAATCTAAAAAAGTACAGAGAAAAAGAAATAAAATTCAATACAATAAATTGGATATGGGTAACATATGATAATCGTATTTATAGGATTAGTTCAGATAATCATAGTGTTACTAATGAGGAGATGGTTAGAGTAAAAAAAAGTTTAACGTCTTTATTAAAAAAGAAAGGTAATGTTAAAGATTTTGCCTTTTACGAATAAAAAAAATAAATTATGAAAAAATTTGATACTAAAATTAGTATAGACGGGCAGTTTATTGATTATTATGAATCAATAAGCTTGGCGCAACAAATATATAATCATCACTTTTTCTGTGTTGAATTAGATTATCAAGTTATTGAAAAGTTAGGAACACATACAATAGATGCTTCTAAAAAATGGCTAGGAAAAGATATGATGATTGTTTTTGAAGATTATAGCTTTTCAGGAGTAATAACTAATATAGAGTTAGTACATAACAATGGGTTTGAGAGTAGGTTGCATGTATCAGGCTATTCAAAAACCATTTTGTTAGAGGCAGGTAAACACTTGCAGTCTTGGTTAAAAAAAGAGTTATCTACCATAATAAAAGATGTAACAGAGCAAGCTAGTGTTAAAGCTGAGGTAACCCCAGTTTTTAAAGAAGAGATAGAATATGAATGTCAGTATAACGAAAGTCATTATACACTAATTAAACGTTTAGCAAAACAATATAATGAATGGTTATATTACGATGGTCAAAAACTATTATTTGGCAAGCCTTCTTCTCAAAAAGCAGCTATAGAGCTTATTTATGGAAAAGATTTACCTTCTTTACATATAGGTATTGAAACAAAACCAAATAATTTTAGTGCATTTTCCTATAACAGTTTATTAGATGAAAAACATTCAGAAAAAGTAAAAGGAAATGTAAAAGGTCTTAACGAATTAGGAGCTCATTCATTTAAAGCGTCTAAAGACGTGTTTAAATTAGCGTCTAATCAACATTTAAATGGTGTTTTTAACGACAAATCTAAAATAGAAAAAGCGATAGAAGCTTTACGATCTTCAAAAATGGCAAATAGTCATGTAATTAAAGGTAAATCAAACAAACAAAGTTTAACTGTAGGATCTATAATTAAAGTTTTAGCAACAGGGTTTAAAGATGGAGAGGGAGCAAAAGAGCAGAAGCCTTATGGAGAGTATATTATAACTGAAATAGAGCATGAAGCCTTTAAAGATGGATATGAAAATAGTTTTACCGCAATAGCTTCTAGTGTAGAAGTTTTACCTACCAATTTTGAAGTTAATTTCCCAATTGCTGAACCACAGCTAGCTACAGTCGTATCCAACAAAGATCCAGAGAATAAAGGAAGAGTTCAAGTAAAATTCCAGTGGCAAGTAGATAATATGAAATCTAGTTGGATACCAGTACTAACTCCCGATGGTGGTAAAAGTGATCAAGTGAATGTTAATAGAGGGTTTGTTTTTGTTCCAGAAGAAGGAGATCAAGTAATGATAGGGTTTAGGTATAATACTCCTAATCGTCCATTTGTAATGGGAAGTTTTTTTAATGGAAAAACAGGAGCAGGAGGAAGTGATAACAATAAAATAAAAAGGATTACAACTCGTAGTGGAAGTACCATAACGTTTAATGATGATGAAGGAAAAGGAAAAATAACAGTTAGTGATCCAAGTGGAAGCACGGTTACATTGAATGGAGATGAAACCATTAGCATTAGTGCACCTAAAAGTATAACGCTAAGTTCAGAAGAAATTAAAATAGAAGCTAGTAAATCTGTAACTATAGATGGTAAAGACGAAGTTTCTGTAAACTCTAAGAAAATAGTACAAGAGGGAAGTGATTTAGTAGAAATAAAAACAAAATCGAACCTTAAAATAGAATCTAAAACACAAGAAACTAAGTCGAGTAAATATAGTGTAGAAGGGAAAAGTGTAGATATTCAAGGAATGAATACTAGTGTAAAAGGAAATGTTAAGCTAAGCTTAAACTAAATTAATTAGCTATGCAGGAGAATAATGCTATAACACATAGAATTACACAACTACAAACAAAATGGTTTAGAAAAGTAAAAGAAGATACAAAACTGGTAAGATGGCTGATTGAAGAAAATGAGTATAGAATGCTAGAAGCTTTTGTGTTGTTAGAATCGGGAGAACATGGAGTTTTGTCAGAATTCTTTTTCCCGTTTACAATACCTTTTTTCGATAACAAAGAGGAATCTTTTGCTTTAAACCTAAAAAATGCTTGGATTGACACATGGAATAATAAACAGTATAGAGATGAAGTTCCTAAAAAACTTTTACCACAATGGCAAAGTCAGCCTTATGAGAATACAGCTGTAAAGAATAGAGAACAAGAGTTCTTGGAGTGTATGAGTTCTTTTGCACAAGCTATTTCTAATAATGCTAGGTTGGTGCTAGTTTTATTACCTCAAAATTTAAAACAATTAGGAAAACAATGGGGAAATTGGGTGTTGTCTTTAACTGAAAAGCTTCCAGATAATTTACAAATAATGGTTGTAGATTATAAAGATAGTAAAGCTTTTAGGTATATACCAAACGAGGTAAAAGAAGTAAGTATAGAAGCCAATTTAAAGATGTTTCAGGCTATGAAAGAAATAGTAGCTTCTTCTGGAGATGCTCATGAACCAGGAATAGCTATAAATACCTGTCTTTTAAACATATTTGAAGAGCTTCAAAAAGAAAACATACGTGGAGTTGAATTGTGGGGAAATAAAGGTATTGAAGTAGCTAAAGAAGCAGCCAGTAAAAGTTTAGAGGCAACGGTGCTTATTACTTATGGTAGTGCATACTTTCAGCTTAAAAAGTACGATAAAGCATTGGTTAAATTTAAAAACGCTTTAACAGTTTGCTATGATGGAATTGCTCAAGACGATACAGTTTGTGAGAGTTTATTAATTCAGGGATACAATTTTACAGCAGCCACTTACCATGTAAAAAGAAATAAAAGTGAAGCTATTGAATACTATTTAAAAACAGCAGAAACAGCTAAAAGCTATCAAGTATATCCAACTTATATAGAATCAATCAGGTTAGCTTCCGAATTATCAGTAAAACAATTTAACAGTAAAGAAGCCTACAAGTTACTTAACAACTGTTTTGAAACGGTAAAAGAGTTGGATAAAACAATGTTACGTTACACAACTTTTTTTTTAGTGTGCGAAAAACTGTATGATAAATACCATGCAAACAATGAGAAAGATGCAGCAATAACAGTTGAAAATTTGGCAAAGAGTATTTGGGGAGAACATTGGAAAAAACCTAAGCCAGAAGAAATGATACAACCAGTTAGTATGATAACAAATACCTAAAAAAATATGCAGCCAGCATCAAAACATACAAATATAGCAATGGGTATAGATATTCATTTTGTAACTATACCACCATCACCAGCACCAATTCCTATACCACACCCTTTTATAGGAATGATTTTCGACCCAATGGATTATATTCCTGTTATAGGAACCAATGTGTATGTAAACAATCAAAAACGAGCAAATGCAGGTACTATGGCTACTTTAGGAACCATAAAACACTTTCCTTTAGGAGCCGGATTTTATCCTGCTACTATGCCGTTAATAGACCATGAAGGATTGCACTTTTTTGGTAGTAAAACAGTAGAAGTAGATAGCTCTTATTTTAGTGTTGCAAGTTATAATATGATGACTTGTAGTTGTATAGGGATTCCTTTAGGATCGCCAAATATGTACACACCTACCACTACTACAATACCTATTCCAGCAGGACCTCCTGTTATTGTAGGTGGACCTCAAGTACCCGATTTAATGGGAGTTGTTATGAAACTCGCTATGCTAGGAGGCCTAAAGTTTTTAATGAAATTTGGAGGTAAAACCTTTAAAAAACTTGCTAAAAAATTAAAGAAAGGTTGTAATTGCCCATCATAAAACCTAAAAAAGAAAAAAGCTATGTTACACATCCCAACCGGACAGTTAAACATCCAAAATACCGATTTTGAATTGCCAGGAATTATTCCGTTTGAATGGAAACGAAATAACCAATCTTGGGTAACCTACAATAAAAGTGATTTAGGTACTATTTGGACACATAATTTTGACCAATATTTAGAGTTAGTTGTTCACGAACAATATATTAACTGGAAAAAAAACAATGGAAGCATTGTATCCATACCTTATGTAGAAGACGGAGAAGAAAACGTATTTAAAGACGAAAAAATTAGTTATCAACGTAAAGGAAATCAAATTATTCTAGAAAATTACGAAGAAGACTTATGGTATGTGTTTACCAAAGATAATTTTTTAGGAAACAACCATTATAAGCTAACGAATGTTCAAAAATATCAATTTAGTATTGATTTGAATTATACAAACGGAATGTTAACGCTTATTACCGATACCGCCAATCGTGAAATTACCTTTTTACGTAACGAAAATAATCTTATAGTACAGGTGCAAGTGCTGGCAGAAGGAAAAATGCATACGTTGGTGAGCTATGAATACGATGAAGAAAATAGATTAACTTCGGTAACAAATAGTGAAGGTATTACAGAGCAATACGAATACAATAACAACTTTTTAACGAAAAAAATAGATGGTAATGGAAGCGTATTTTATTGGCAATATGAAAATAAAACAGACGAACCAAAATGTATCAAACGAGGATTCACCGATGGTACAAGTGTAGAGAAGTTTACATACGAAAAGGGCATTACTAAAATAACAGATGGAAAAGGAAACACGACTACGTATTATATTAATGACGAAAAAATAGTACAAGTACAAAACCCCTTAGGGCACAGCGAATATTGGGAATATGATTTAAACGATAACCTAATTTGTTATACAGATGCTCTTGGGCAAAACACCTATTACGGTTACGATGTATACGGAAACCAAACTCATATTCGGTTGCCAAACGGAGCAGAACTCTTATATACTTATGAAAACAATAAACTAACAAGCGTAACCAATGCTATGGGAGCTGTTATGTTGTTAGAATATAACGAAATTGGGCAACTTGTAACACAAATAGGATATACTAACGATATAACACGTTACGAATACAAAAACAATTTACTAACCACGGTTATTAACCCCAATGGTTTACGAACCTATATCTCATATACTAAAAACTATCAATTAAATACCATAACCGATCATAATAAAGTAGTAACCGAGTGGAAATATGATGAGTTAGGTAGAGTACTAACGATAAAAAACAGCGAAAATATAGCAGAAAATTATCGATACGATAGTTTAGGGCGCGTAACAAGCATTGTTACTATGGAAGCCAACCGTATTAACTTAAAATATGATGCCCTAGGTAATTTAATACAACTAAAAGACGCTCAACATAATATAAATTTTAAATACAATTCTGCAGGCAAACTCTTAAGTCGCAAACAAAACAATACAGAAATACTTTTTAAATACGACAGAGCCGATAACTTAAAAGCCATAGTTAACGAAGAAAAAAACGTATATAGCTTTAAGCGCAATGCAGCAGGACACATTGTTAAAGAAATAGGGTTTGATGGAAAAACTCAACGTTATTTAACAAATCCAGTAGGAAATGTAGTTGAAAAAATAGACCCTTTAGGAGTAAGTACCAAAATAACATACGATCGTTTAGGAAAAGTAAGCGAAGTAGTTTACCCAAGCGGAGATAAAGAAACTTATCAATACGATAAAAACGGACTTTTAGTTCAGGCTATAAATAAAAACGCTACTGTTGTTTTTAAACGAGATGAAACAGGAAATATAATAACCGAAACCCAAAACGGTATTGAGGTAAAAAGCACCTATAATGCTATGGGTTATCGTACCCATTTAGAAAGTAGTTTAGGAGCCAATATAGCTATTACTCGTAATAAAGACAACTCAATAGCCAATACGGTAGCCAAAACAGAAGAAGTGAGTTGGCAAGCACAATATGTCTATGATGCTTTAGGTTTAGAAATAGAACGTAACTTACCAGGAGGAGTAACCAATACTTGGCAAAGAAGACCCGACGGAAAACCTGAAGTACATGCGGTTTCAGTAAATGAAAAACAAACCACACATAGGCGCTATAGTTGGGATATAAACGACAAGCTTACACGAATTTTTGACAATATAGCAAACAAAGGAGTTGCTTTTAGTTATGACGCTTTTAATAACTTAGCCAAAGCAGGGTATTCAGATGGTAGTTTTGACTATAAACTACCCGATGCAGTAGGTAATTTATACCAAACCGAAGCTCAAAATGAACGAACCTATGGTAAAGCAGGTCAGTTACTATCGTGCCCAGATTTTGAATATAGCTATGATGCTAATGGTAATTTAGTAGAAAAAAGAGCTAAAAAAAGTGTTGAGGTTTGGCGTTATACATGGGAAGAAAACGGAATGCTCTCTCAGGTAATAAAACCTAATAAAGATGTTATTTCATTTACGTACGATGCTTTAGGCAGGCGTATAAGTAAACAATACAACGACCAAAAAATAACCTATTGGGTGTACGATAAAAATGTGCCTTTACACGAGTGGAGTCTGTTGGAAAAGGAAGATTTAGTTACTTGGATTTTTGAAGAAGACAGCTTTGTACCGCAAGCAAAAATACAAAACAATGAAACTTATTCTATTATTACCGATCATTTAGGTACACCTATACAAGCATATCATAGTAGTGGTAAAAAAGTATGGGAATGTGAGTTGGATATATACGGAAAAGCTCGTAGTTTTACGGGAGAAAAAACGTTCATTCCTTTTCGTTACCAAGGGCAGTATGAAGATGAGGAGACGGGATTGTATTATAATAGGCTTCGTTATTATTCGATTGAAACGGGGGGGTATATTTCTCAAGATCCAATAGGATTAGTTGGGGGAATGCCTAACATGTATTCTTATGTAGCAGATTCTAATAACTGGGTTGATGTTTTTGGGTTAATGCCTTTGAGTAATCCCGTAAACCAAGGACATCACATAGTTCCACATAAGGCAGCTACTGATTTGGGTATAGAACCATTTAATAAACAAACAGGTGTGCCAAGTATGTATTGGAGCGATTCACAATTCTCTTCTGGTAATAATCACAGTGCTATGCATGGGTATAACGGTTTAGGGTCAGATACCAAGCCTTTGGTTAAAGCAGATCAGATCAAAAAAGCAGGAATGTCAAACGATGAATGGTTAACTTCATTACAGAAACATTACAATAATCCAGCAATTCAGAAATACAAAGGAGACCTTCATCTAATTAATAGCGACGGAACAAAGGGTAAGTTAATAAAAACGAATGTATCTCCTCAAGAAGCATGGGAGTTAACAAAAAAATGGGCTAAAGAACAAGGAATTGAAGTTAAATGTAAGTAATTTATGAATACTACAAAAGTAATTGCCACAAGAGGTGGAGAAAATATACTAAATAAACTTTATCTTACCATAGATGGTAAAAAGAATAGTATTAGTTGTGATAGAGTATTAAATAAGCAATATAATATTAGATTTATAATAGAAATAGTTGAAGAAAAATTATCATATACAGACGAAATATTAGGGGATAAGTTGGTGGATAGTTCGCTTGGAGAATTTTTAATTAAACCAGATTCAGAAATAATATTATCTAATGAGGATTCTTCATTTAATAATAAATTGAACTTTAATTTAGCTTTTGATAAAGAGTGTTTTGTTGGAGTGAAAATTTATGAAAGTAATCCAATCAATAGTCATGGAGCCTTAGAAGTAATACCAGTGCCTACAGACATTATAAATGTATATGTTTATTTTTCGGAAACAAAAAAAATAAACGAGAAGACTGACGATATTCAATATGTTTTTGATGGGTATAATCATTTGGGGTTTTTCCTTGTTGATTTACCTAGAATGAAAAAAGTAATTGAGTTAGAGTACGGTAAAAAAGAATTGGACTTAGTGGTTGAGTTCTCTACCTCTGAACTCATAGATAAACTTTTTGAAGAAGAGATAATTATGATCGTATGGGGGATTAACCCTTATACATACCCTATATATAGTTCAGAATATTCAAAGTTAATAAAACCCTTGTTGGGAGAAGAGTTCAAACAAGAAGGTATTTTTAATATTGACGAAAAGATAAATGAGTTAAGTATTGTTCCAGGATATGAATTAAGTACTTGGCCTAAATTTTTAGAAAAAGAGTGGCCAAAAATTAAATTACAAGGAAAAGGAAAAAAAACATACTTAAAACCTTTTTGTTTAAAAAACGATGATTCAGAAACTGTAATTACTTCGTTTCTTGTATATAGAGAAGAAGGTACATTAGAGAAAAATGAGCCTTTACTTAATGTTGATTTACTATATTCTTAATAAGATATTTCAGTAAAGTTACTCATTTCTTTTAGGTATCAAGGTCAATACAAAGATGTAGAAACAGGATTGTATTACAATAGGTTTAGGTATTACTCCCCAGAGTCAGGGGCTTATATTTCTCAAGACCCGATTGGACTATTAGGAAACAATCCTAATATGTATGCTTATATTAGTGATTCTAACTCTTGGGTTGATGTTTTGGATTAGTTCCTTGGGAGAGAGGAGTGTTTAAAAAGTGGTGGGATACAGCATTAGAAAGTGATGTGAAAGATAATTTGAAATCTGTTAAAAATGCAATGAGAGCAATGCATGGTGGTGGAAATCATGAAATGTTTCCTGTTTCTCAGGCGGTGAAAGCAAAAAAACTAGGATTTTCTTATGATGAGTTGTCAGAAAGGACAATCAAAACTTCAGATGTGTTCTTTGAAAATGTATCTGATGGGAAAGGAAGTTTGCTCTGAGGTCCTCATGTTTCATCAGGAGTTAATAACCAAGTTGCAGGCAGCAACAAGTAAGTAAGAGGCAAAGAATATTATATCTGAAATGCATGGTAAATATGTGAAGAAATTAAAAAAAATAAACTGTAAATAGCTATGGATGAATTACATGTGTGGGTTGGTAGTTTTGAGGGCTCACTAGAAACATTTGAGAAATTTTTTGACTTAACAGATTTTTATAACAATTATGAGTCAGGAAATAATTTTGAGCGTTGTGAATTTTGTAAATACATAGATGATGACTCCTATGATAATGATTTTATTGGTTTTGAAATAGGGGATATTGGAATTAAAGAGTTGTTATTTAATACGTTGCCAGATTCTGATTTAGCAGAAAAAGTTTTGAGAAAATGTGAAGAAGAAAATATTTTAAAACCTAATGCTATTTTGTATTATGGAGATGAAGATTTAAGTGTTAATGATTTAGATGATAGTTTTAAAGGGTTGAAATATTTAGGGGTGTTTGATTGGGATTGATTTAATTACAGTATACTTTAACCTGACCAATATCAAGACCCCATTGGATTGGCTGGTGGTGATAACTTCTATGCATATGTTCACGATAGCAATAGTTATGTTGATGTTTTAGGTTTAGCTAGTCAAAGGTGGATGAGTAAGACAAAAAGTGATGGAACACCTTATAGAAAACCAGGTCCTAAAGCTAAAGGAACGGGAGACCACAATGCTAAAATAGATGAGATTATAGCTAGAGAAAAAAGCTAAACCAGGTATTGAACGCATTGGAGGTGGCTCAAAAACAGAAGTTATGATTGACACTACGGGAGGTTTAAAAGATATTAGACGTATGGATGCTTCTTTTAAAAGGGCAGATGGTAGTGTATATCACATAAACGTAGGAAGGAGTCTTGCAGATGGTAAAACTGGTACAATAAGAGAAAGAGAAGTTTTAAAGGACGTTTTGGATGTAGGTGAAGATGTTAGTTTTGAAGCTTATGGTTAAGATTCTGATTATCGTTCAAAAGTAAAAACAAGTTGTAATTAATGTCTCGAATAAATTTAGTAATGTCGTTGTCGAATTTTTATTCTTTTATTTTAGAAGTTATAGAAACAATAAAGCATTGCATAATGCTTATGAAAGTTTTAGAAAAAAATATTGGAAAGAAAGAGCTAAAGGATTAAGTTGTTGTTAATAATTTTATAGAACATGAGTTATATTGATGTTATAAAAAACATAGAAGATGATACTTTTTATAGTGATGGAAATGTATCAGGTGGAATAATAAATGAATGTGAAAAGATTCTTGGTCTAAAATTACCTAAAGAGTACAAAAAATATATTTCAGAATGTGGATATATAGGTTTTGGTGATAGTATATTACTTGGTTTAGATTCAGATGGAGAAAATGAAGAAAGAGGTACAGTTTTAGGGGATACTTTATTTGCAAGAGATGAATTTTCTCTTGGGGGTGAGTTTGTGGTTATTGAATATCAAGATTATGAAAATTTGTATGCGTTAAAGTGTTCTTCAGATGAAGAACTAGAGGATTCACCAATTTTTAGTTTTGATATAAAATATGATAATAAATTGGCTGAACCTGTTAAAGTTTCTGATAGCTTTAAAGAGCATTTCAAAACATTTGTTGATAATTTATCAGACTAATTATATTAATGAATTATCAATTTTCAGATTTCTACAAAAGAGATGTTAGTTTTGTTTTCGATGATGAAAACGATATAGACTTTTCTACTTTAAATGAAGGAAAAAAAATACAATTTGCATCCCCCTTTTTATATACAGTTGATAAAATAGATAGCTATATAAACTCTTATGATTTATTACCAACTATTGGTCTACCATTAGTAAGTGAAAAATTTAGAGATACTTTTCTTGATTTAACTAAAAGCCAAATAGAGTTTATTCCTGTTATAATTAGAGATGATAAGCAAAATAAAAATACTAACTTTTTAGCTTTGAATATTCTAAATGTAATTTCTTGTATGGATGAAGAAAAATCAATTACAGAAAAAACCAGATATGGTACTTTAAAAATTAAAAAACTTCATTTTATTAAAGGTGCTTTGAAAAATATGGATATAGTAAGAATGGAAGAACATAAATCTTATATTATAGTTACAGAAGTTTTTAAAAATAAGTGTGAAAAAGCTAACTTAAAAGGAATTAACTTTATAGAAGAAGGACATTCTATTTATACAGATGTTTAATTAGTTGTGTAATCAAAGCCACCTTAAATAATATTTAAAAATAGAAAAGCCACAGTTTTAAGCTGTGGTTTTTTATTGCGCAAATGCTTGTTTAGTTTTAAAGTTTTGTATGTGGGTATCAATAAGGTTAAATAAGATACTTTTAGTGCTATTATCTAATTTTTCTATATCGTTAATGCGTTGCAAAACAGCTTTGTTATAGTTAGATATCTCCCTCCCGCTAGCGCGAGCGTCACGCTCGTGTCGTGTATGAGTAAGCGGCAAAGGGTCAAGAAAATATAAAGCACAGCAGCGATGCTGTAGTTTTTTCGCATTATGCTATCTGCTTCGCTTATAAAATTTCAAAAAAACTTATAGGTACACCTATACAAGCATATCATAGTAGTGGTAAAAAAGTATGGGAATGTGAGTTGGATATATACGGAAAAGCTCGTAGTTTTACGGGAGAAAAAACGTTCATTCCTTTTAGATATCAGGGGCAGTATGAAGATGAAGAAACGGGATTATATTACAATAGGTTTAGGTGTTATTTATCTGATACTATAGTATTCTTAGATTGTATTACAATGTTGTGTATTTTGAGGTGAAAAAGACATTTATAGAGAAGATAAATATAAAAAAAGATGTAATGAATAGAGCAGTTGGTGAAAATCATTAAAACAAAAAAATCAATCTAAAAAAGATTGATTTTTTTTGTTTTGCTCCCCCTCTTGGGCTCGAACCAAGGACCCTCTGATTAACAGTCAGATGCTCTAACCAACTGAGCTAAGGAGGAATGTTCATGTAGAACAATATATATGTACTGTAGAAATTATCGGCTTCTACCTTGCCTTTGCTCCCCCTCTTGGGCTCGAACCAAGGACCCTCTGATTAACAGTCAGATGCTCTAACCAACTGAGCTAAGGAGGAATTTAAAACATACTTGTCTTAAAATGCGAGTGCAAATTTAAGGGGATTTTTTATATCTGCAAATTATTTTTTAAAAAAAGTAAGATTAAAATTACTTATCTCTGGATTTCAGTTGTTTATTTTTTAAGGGAATTATGTTTTTAACTGAAATTTAACAAAAAGCTAATACTCGTTAAAGAGTTTAAAATTAGACTAAAAAGGAATGGTATTTTTCGTAAAAGTTGTACTTTTGTCTCCATTATTCTTATTGATAGAAAAGTATAACAAAATATATGGACAAGTTTTCGTTCTTAAACGCAGCACATGCAGGTTTTATAGGTGATTTGTATGAAAAATATCAAAAAAATCCTGATGCGATAGAACCAAGTTGGAGAAGTTTTTTTCAAGGATATGATTTGGCTAACGAGAAATACTCATTAACAGATGAAGAAGTTTCGGTAGAAGTCCCTGAAGAAGTACGTAAAGAATTTTTAGTAATCGATTTAATTAACGGTTACCGTACCCGTGGCCATTTGTTTACCAAAACAAACCCAGTACGAAATAGAAGAACATATACTCCAACATTAGATATTGAAAATTTTGGATTAAATCAATCAGATTTATCCACTGTTTTCAATGCAGGAGAGATTTTAGGAATAGGACCTAAAAGTTTAGCAGAAATTATAAACTATTTAAAGTCTGTTTTCTGCGAAAGCATTGGAGTTGAGTATATGTATGTACGCAACCCTGAAGAGTTAAAGTGGTGGAATGAGCGTTTGAATAAGAATGCTAACCATCCAAGTTATGATGTAGAGTCTAAGAAGTATATTCTTACGAAACTAAATCAAGCATCAACTTTCGAAAGCTTTTTGCAAACAAAGTATGTAGGTCAAAAACGATTCTCTGTTGAAGGAGGAGAAACATTAATTCCAGGGGTAAGTGTAGCGCTTAGAGACGCGGCTGAATTGTATGGAGTGGAAGAATGCGTGTTAGGAATGGCACATCGTGGACGCTTAAACACTTTGGTAAACATCTTTAAAAAACCTATTCGCGATTTATTTAGTGAGTTTGAAGGAAAAGATTTTGAAGATCAAGATATAGATGGAGATGTTAAGTATCATTTAGGTTTAACCTTAAGCAAAGCGTATCAAGGTGGACAAAAAATGAAGATGAATTTAGTTCCAAATCCATCTCACTTAGAAACTGTTGATGCAGTTGCTGAAGGAATAGTTAGAGCTAAAATTGATAAAGACTACGAAGGAAACGAAAATAAGATATTACCAATTTTAGTACATGGAGATGCCGCTGTGGCAGCTCAAGGTATTGTGTATGAGGTTGTGCAAATGGCACAATTAAACGGATACAAAACAGGAGGTACTATACACATTGTAGTAAATAACCAAGTTGGTTTTACAACCAATTATTTAGATGCTCGTTCAAGTACGTATTGTACTGATGTAGCTAAAGTAACGTTATCTCCAGTATTACACGTAAACGCTGATGATGCTGAGGCTGTTTGTCACGCTATGGAAATGGCTGTTGAATATCGTATGAAATTCAACAAAGACATTTTTATTGACTTATTAGGATACCGTAAATACGGTCATAACGAAGGAGATGAACCACGTTTTACTCAGCCAAAATTATATAAGGCAATTTCTAAGCATAAAAATGCAAGAGAAATTTATGCTAATAAATTAATAGAAGAAGGAAGTATAACAACGGACTACTTACAGAAAATAACAGATGAATTTAAGGCGCATTTAGAGGCTGAATTTACAGAATCTAAAAAGAAAGAAACGTCTAAAATTCAAGAGTTCATGCCTGATGTATGGGATGGGTTTGTACGTAAGCAATTACAAGATATGTTACAGCCTGTAGATACAACCTATTCAGTAGATGGTTTAAAAGGCATTGCAAGAGTTATTTCAAAAACACCAGAAGGACACAAGTTTGTTCGTAAAGCAGAACGTATCTTAAAAGGTCGTGAAAAAATGGTTTTTGAAGATAACTTATTAGATTGGGGTACAGCTGAAAACTTAGCATACGGTACGTTGTTAGAAGAAGGATACGATGTTCGTATTTCAGGAGAAGATGTAGAAAGAGGAACATTCTCTCACCGTCATGCAATTATGCGTGATGAAGAAACTTTAGAGCGTGTAAATTTATTAAACACAAACCCTAAGAATAAAGGAGAGATGACTATTTACAACTCTCACTTATCAGAATATGGAGTGTTAGGTTTTGATTATGGATATGCAATGGCAGCTCCAAATACCCTAACCATTTGGGAAGCTCAGTTTGGTGATTTTGCCAACGGAGCACAAATTATGTTCGACCAGTATATTTCTTCAGCAGAAGATAAATGGAAGTTACAAAACGGATTGGTAATGTTACTACCTCACGGGTATGAAGGTCAAGGACCAGAGCATTCATCAGGTAGAATTGAACGTTTCTTACAATCGTCATCAACTGATAACTGGACAATAGCAAACTGTTCTACACCAGCAAATATGTATCATATTTTGCGTCGTCAGATGAAGCGTGATTTTAGAAAACCATTAATTGTTTTCACACCAAAAAGTTTATTACGTTTACCTAAAGCAGTAAATCCTATTGAAGATTTAGCAAACGGAACTTTCCAAGAAGTGATTGATGATACTATCGATACATCAAAAGTTAAGAAAATGGTGTTCTGTACAGGTAAATTTTATTATGACTTATTAGCAGAACGTGAAAAGTTAGAAAGAGAAGATGTAGCTTTAGTTCGTATAGAGCAATTGTTCCCATTACATAATGATAAAATTAAAGAAGTAATGGACAAGTATCCAAATGTAGAACGTTATGTTTGGGCGCAAGAAGAACCTAAAAATATGGGAGCTTGGAGTTATATGTTAGAACGTTTTGAATTAGCTAGGTTAGAATGTGCCTCGGAAGAGTACCGTTCGGCGCCAGCAGCAGGTTCAAGTGCACGTTTTAAAAGACGTCATCAAGCTATTATAGATAAGGTTTTTGATTAAAAAATAAATGCGTTAGGGATAGAAGCAAACTACCGTGTAGTGCGAAAAGCCCGACCCGATAGGGAAACGCCCAAATAAAAGAAATAAAATAATTCAGATATATAAAATTTAGAACTGATGGTTTTAGAAATGAAAGTTCCTTCTCCGGGGGAATCAATTACAGAAGTAGAAATCGCAACTTGGTTAGTTGAAGATGGTGATTACGTTGAGAAAGATCAACCAATTGCCGAAGTAGATTCTGACAAAGCAACGTTAGAATTACCTGCGGAAGAAAGCGGAATAATCACTTTAAAAGCTGAAGAGGGTGATGCAGTAGCAGTAGGAGCAGTAGTTTGTCATATTGATATGGATGCTGCAAAGCCAGATGAAGCTGGAGCACCAAAAGCAGCTGCACCAAAAACTGAGGAGAAAAAAGAAGCACCTAAGGCTGAACCAGCAAAAGAAACATATGCAACTGGTACAGCATCTCCAGCAGCTAAGAAAGTATTAGCTGAAAAAGGGATGAATCCATCTGATGTTAAAGGAACTGGTAAAGACGGTCGTGTAACAAAAGAAGATGCTGTAAAAGCAGTGCCTTCAATGGGAACTCCAGGAATGGGATCTCGTGGTACAGAGCGTAAAAAGTTATCAATGTTACGTCGTAAAGTAGCGCAACGTTTAGTTTCTGTAAAGAACGAAACAGCGATGTTAACTACTTTTAATGAGGTTAATATGCAACCAATTTTCGACTTACGTAACGAATATAAAGAAGCGTTTAAAGCAAAACACGGTGTAGGTTTAGGATTTATGTCATTCTTTACTTTAGCAGTAGTAAGAGCTTTAAAAATGTATCCAGATGTAAATTCTATGATTGATGGAGATTACAAAGTAAGTCACGATTTCCAAGATATTTCTATTGCAGTATCAGGTCCTAAAGGATTAATGGTGCCAGTAATAAGAAACGCTGAAAATTTAACGTTTAGAGGAGTTGAGAGCGAAGTAAAGCGTTTAGCATTACGTGCACGTGACGGACAAATTACAGTTGATGAAATGACAGGAGGTACGTTTACTATCACGAATGGTGGTGTATTTGGTTCTATGTTATCTACACCAATTATCAACCCTCCACAAAGTGGGATTTTAGGAATGCATAATATTGTAAATCGCCCAATGGCAGTTAATGGCGAAGTAGTGATTCAACCAATTATGTATGTAGCATTATCATACGATCACAGAATTATTGATGGTCGTGAGTCTGTTGGATTCTTAGTAGCTGTAAAAGAAGCGTTAGAAAATCCTGTAGAGCTATTAATGAATAATAACCCTACCAAAGCTTTAGAAATGTAGTATAAAGTTTATACAGATAAATAAAAAAATCCCACACAACTTGTGTGGGATTTTTTTATTTATTTTTAAAAGGATGAATTGAATAAAATAAAATGATTATCTTATACACTCTTCTTACTGTCATAAATTGTTATTAAACAGACTAAAAATTTATTTGTAAAAAGGGAGTATTATATTTTTTGAAGAAAAAAATTAAAGCTATAAAATTATGAAACTAGGAGCCTTTTCAATTAGTTTATCAGTGAAAAATATTAATAAGTCGAAAGAATTTTATGAAACGTTGGGATTCACTGTTTTTGCAGGTCAAATAGAAAGCAATTATTTGATTATGAAAAATGGTAATTCGTTAATTGGGTTGTTTCAAGGTATGTTTGAAAATAATATTCTTACTTTTAATCCAGGTTGGGATGAAAATGCCAATGAGTTAGATGACTTTGACGATGTAAGAACCATTCAACAACATTTAAAAGAAAATCACATCAAATTGAAAAGTGAGGCAGATGAAGAGACTTCGGGCCCTTCTAGCATCGTTTTCTTTGATCCTGATGGAAACATGATTTTAATAGACCAGCATGTTTAAAAGATGAAAAACAAGATGTGTCTTTCATCCTTTAAACGTAATCTATTTGTTGTTTAAGCTCCAATCGTAGTCCAAATATAGCACTTCGGCATTATCATTAGCTTTAATGTGAGAGTACTTATTTATATAATCTACTAAAGTATTACGAGAGGTAAAGTCTTCTTGGTACCATTGAAATATTTTTGAAACTTCAACTTTAGTTAACGTAATCTTATTTTTTGTGGAGTCGTTTATAAAAGCTTTCATTAAGTTTTCCAACGCTTCTTCTATATTCTCTTTAGTAAAAGCAAAATTTACAAATCGAGGTCCAGATTTAGATGCTGCATTTAAGGCAACATGAATTCTAGGGTCATCATGCCATCTACGAAGTATTTTATGCTCAATATAATCTAGCGAGTATAGTTTTTTACCAACAGAAGCAAAAGGAATCTTCCAAGCATTTCTTCCTTTACGTTTAATGTCGGTAATTTTTTTTAAAGGATAACTATCTAAAATTAATTTGATTGTATAAGCATTGTAAGCGTTAATCCAAAAAGCTTTTGCTTTATTTTGCGACCATTTATTACTAGGTATGGTGTTATCCAAATGCTTTATATATATATCTAAAACCGCCCGATTTTTTCTTAGTCCCTTATAATCCACATTGCCTTGAGAGTCAACATAGGTTTTTAATAAAGCATCATATACATCAGTTTGTGCTTGTGTTTGAATACTCACAAAAATTAGTATGAAGGTAAAAGTGAGAGTAATTGTTTTTCGCATTTTTTTAAATTTTAAGTAAATAAATTAGTTTACAATACTTTTGACGTAGATAAATTTAATTCATTACACAAATATTTCATTGAAGCAAAAAAGACCTTTTGGAGAGGTTTTAAAAAAGAGAAATTGTTATTATTATTTTTTACAATAAAGTGAGCTTAAATAAATAACAATAATACTAATCATCATATAAAAAGTAGTGTTGTTTTGCGCTTTGGTTAAGTTTATGTCACTCATAAAAACTTGTATTTTCGATTGTACAAGAGTGTAAGTTTTCTATACAACATCAGTGATTAGTAATACTTATTTAATAGGCTTCATCAAAATAAAGAAAAATTTTTAATCAGGTTTAAAAAAGTATGGTTTAAAAGAAAAATCACTATATAAACTATACTATGAAGAGTCCATTTGTCACAAATAAAGAACATTTCATACCATATATCTTTTTACAATATTTAAAGGCAAGTGAGAGAGATATTTTTGATGCGGATTAATAAAAAACATAAAAAATGATTACGCATTCTTACACAAAAAAACCTTTTGTATTTTTAAGTTTTATACTCTTTTTCTTTATGAGTTGCACTGAAGAAGATTTACCCTCTAACATTAAGCAGCAAAAATTCACTCTAAAATCGAACTCAACAAATTTTAAGTATGCTATTAAAATAGGGAGCATTGAAGAAGTTGATGTAACTAAAGATTATCACGTGATTTATTTATTAGATGGTGACGACTATTATAATGAATGTATGCAAATGTTAAGCTTAGAAAAAAAAGAAAATACCGTTATAGTGAGCATAGGTTATGCGGGCGATAATGAAAGAGGTACAGATTATTCTTACCCATATGACAGAGATTTTGATGGAGATTCAGGAGGAGCAAAGAAGTTTATTAGCTTTTTAAACTCTGAGTTAATCCCTGTGATTGAAGAGGATTATGAAATAAAGAGTTTAACAAAAACAATTTATGGGCATTCACTTGGAGGTTATTTTGCTTTATATGTTATGCTGCAAGAAGAACAAGAAAACCCTTTTGATAATGCAATTGTGGTAAGCCCTAATTTAATGTGGTATAACTCATTTATTTTCGATTTAGAAGAAAAAGCTAAGAAGTTGAGTTTGTTAGATGGCAAATCTTTTTACATGGCTATGGGAGACCTTGAAGGAGTTGGTATGAACGCATCATTTAAAGCAATGGTTAAGCGACTAAAATTGAATAACTATAATGATTTTAATTTCAGTTATGAAAGATTAGAAAATATTTCTCACAGAAATAGTCCAATCATAGGATTTAAAAATGGATTACAAATTATTGAATAAGAAAAAAATGAAGAAAATTTTATACATACTATTGTTAAGTAGTTTTTTTATGAATGCTCAAGAACATGATACTACAAGAAAGTGGAAATTAGAATTGGGCTATACGACTGATATAATTAATACAAGTTTTGGAAAGCATTATGGTTTTGTTTTTAAAGCGAAAAGGAAATTGTTGGAAAGTAAGAAGATTACCTTAATGGTAGGAGCAGCCTATCAAAACAGTTTTATTAATGAAGACGAAAATATGTTTACAGGTTTTGTTGATGGCTACACAAGAGACTTATCTGTTGTTGGTTTGGTAGATTTTAGTTTTTATCCTTTTAATAAAAGAAGATTTTACATGTCAATTCAACCTTTTCTTGGCTATACTAACTTAAAATCAAAAGGAAGTTTATATATAGATCACATAGGTGTATATGAAAAGTATAAAAACTCACATTCTTACTTTAATTACGGAATGATAAATTCTCTAGGTTATACTTTTAATAGAGTAACTATAACCTTTGATGTTTGGAGTTCACTAAAAGGAATTCTTGATAGCGGAAGGTTTAGACCAGGTGATTTTGATTCAAGATTGTTTTTTGGAATGGGAGTAGGATATACATTATAAATTCTATTTATAAAACTTGTCAAACTTCTCTTTAAATAATTTAAATTTATTTCTAGATACAGGAACCTCATGGGAAACATTAGGAAATGATATTTTATAGTTCCTCGCATTTCCAGAGGTTCTTCTAATATTTTTAATATTAATTATATAAGAACGATGTGTACTTAAAATAAAGGGATAATCAGATAAATTATTAAGTAATTTTTGAATAGATATTCTGTATGGTTTAATGTCTACAGAGTTAAGAGTCTTAGTGTATATGTCTACATAATTCCCTTCGGATTTAGCGAATAAAAAAGTAGCCAAATCAAGAATTAATGTCTCATTTATATTATTCGTTTTTATAGATAAAACAATCTCTTTGTTTTTTTGTTTTAATTCTTTCTCGAGCTCTTTATTGTACGCTTTAACACTTCTTAAATTTTCTTTTAAAATAACCACATAGTTTATCCAAATAATAATGAGTATAGGTGTAGTACCGATTAAAATAACATAAGAGAAAGTATTAATAAAACTTAAAAAAAAATTACTATTAACACTATTTTTAATAGGGTACAGAAAACTATTTTGAAAAAGAGCTATTGAAATAAGAATACCAAGAGTAAAGAAAAATTCTCTTAAAGTATTCCAATTTTCTTTAATTTCAGAAGTAAAAAAAATGGTGGGCACCAATTCAGTAAAAAATAAGATGCTCAAAAAAGTAACTATGCTAGCCGTTAAACATGGAAAAAAATTGTTTGTAACAGTATTTTGAGAAAAGTAATAGTTAACTAAGAATATTAAAATACTTAGTATACAAGCAATAATAAGGTTTCTTTTGGTATGAAATAAATATGGGTAAGGGGTTGATAAGCTTTTTAAAAACTTATACTTCATAACATTTAAAGAATTAAAAAGGCATTATTAAATATAATGCCTTTTGTTTGTTTTATAGTTCAAAACCAATATTAACCCCTAATTTGTTGGCAATTAATTTGGTAATTCTTTTTTTAACCTCTGGTATTTTAACACTCTCTAAAACAGTATTTGCAAAGGCGTACATAAGTAAAGCTTTTGCTTCTTTCTTTGGAATACCTCTTTGCTGCATATAAAATAAAGCTTGATCGTCTAATTGACCTATGGTACAACCATGAGAGCATTTTACATCATCAGCAAAAATTTCTAATTGAGGTTTAGCATTTATAGTTGCTTTATCACTTATTAAAACATTGTTGTTTTGTTGGTAAGCATTTGTTTTTTGAGCTTCTTTCTCAACAATAACTTTACCATTAAACACACCAGTAGAACGATCGGTATAAATACCTTTATAGTCTTGGTGACTTTCACAGTTAGGCTCTATATGGTTTACCAAGGTATGATGGTCAACGTGTTGTTTCCCCTCAATAATGGTAATTCCTTTTAAAATAGAGTTAATATATTCTCCTTTTTGGTAGAAGTTTAAGTTGTTTCTAGTAATATTGCCACCAAAAGAAAAAGTATGTACAGAGCATGTACTTTCTTTCTGTTGCTCGATATATGTATTATCAACTAAAGAAGCATCATTATTGTCATTCTGAATCTTGTAATAATCTACTGTAGCATGTGTATCTGTATAAATCTCAGTTACGGCATTTGTTAATACAGCATTATTGTTAAGGTTTTGATGACGTTCTATAATTTGAACATGTGCATTTTGCTCTACAATAATTAAGTTACGAGGCTGTAACATGGTTGCATGTTCTTTACCTGTAGTAAAATTAATTATCTGAATAGGTTTTTCAACTTCAACATTCTTTGGGATGTGAATGAATGCACCTTCTGTAGCAAAAGCTGTATTTAAAGACGTTAAATTGTCTTGTTTAGCAATTTTGTTAAAATATTTTTCAATAATAGGCTTATACTTTTCTTTAGAAAAAGCAGCAGATAATAAACAAATATCTTTTCCATCATGAGTAGTAGTTGATAAAAAAGAACTGTATTTACCATCCACAAAAACTATTTTATAGCTATCTATTTCATGAATGAAGTATTTTTTTACATCAGCAAACTCTACAGAAGCATCTCTATCAGGAAAAATACTATAATCTTCTTTTAAAACTGAATTTAAAGAAGTGTATTTCCAAGCTTCTAATTTTTTTGTAGGAAAGCCTAATTTTTCAAAATTTTGTAGTGCTTTTGTTCTTATTTCATGTAAATCTGAATTAATATTTACATTGTCTTCAAAAGCTACGTATGATGATAATATTTTTTCTCTCAACTCCATTGTTTTTAGTTGTAAAGTTTATAAAGTATAAAAGTTTGTAAAACTGAAAAGTGGCTTATCTTATGAGCAAATTTTCGCTTTTTACTTTTCAACTTTTTAACTATTTACCTCTGCTTTAATCCAATCGTATCCTTTTTCTTCAAGCTCTAAAGCAAGAGAAGCATCTCCAGTTTTAACAATTTTTCCATCATGTAAAACGTGTACATAATCAGGAACGATATATTCTAATAAACGTTGATAGTGGGTAATAACTACTACAGCGTTATCTTTAGATTTTAACTTATTAACTCCATTAGCCACAATACGTAAAGCATCAATATCTAAACCAGAATCAGTTTCATCTAAAATAGCTAATTTAGGTTCTAACATAGCCATTTGGAAAATCTCATTACGTTTTTTCTCACCTCCTGAAAATCCTTCGTTTAAAGAACGAGATAAGAATTTACGATCGATTTCTAATAATTCTGATTTCTCACGAATCTTTTTAAGCATATCTTTAGCAGGCATTTCTTCTAAACCTTGGGCTTTTCGAGATTCGTTAATGGCTGTTTTAATAAAGTTTGTAACAGTAACACCAGGTATTTCTACAGGGTATTGGAATGATAAGAATACACCAGCATGGGCTCTTTCTTCAGGAGCTAATTCGCTAATATCTTCTCCTTCTAATTCAATAGAACCAGAAGTTACTTCGTAAGTTTCATTACCGGCAATTACAGATGATAAGGTACTTTTACCTGCACCGTTTGGTCCCATAATTGCATGAACCTCTCCTGCTTTTACTTCTAAGTTAATTCCTTTAAGAATATCTTTGTCTTCTACCTGTGCGTGTAAGTTTTCTATTTTTAACATTGTTCTTATACTATTGGCTTTAAGCTGTTGACTATAAGCGTACGTTTAATTTTTAATAATTGTTGTGTTTATAATTAACACATTAGGTTAATTATCCTACAGAACCTTCTAACGAAATTTCTAATAATTTTTGAGCTTCTACAGCAAATTCCATTGGAAGCTTATTTAATACTTCTTTACTAAACCCATTAACAATTAATGCAATAGCTTTTTCAGTATCAATACCACGTTGATTACAGTAAAATAATTGATCTTCACCAATTTTACTAGTAGTAGCTTCGTGTTCTATTTGAGCCGATTTATTTTTAGCTTCGATATAAGGAAAAGTATGAGCACCACACTCATTACCCATTAATAAAGAATCACATTGAGAGAAGTTACGTGCATTTTCTGCTCTTGAATTTATTTGAACTAAACCACGATAACTGTTTTGCGACTTACCTGCTGAAATTCCTTTTGATATAATAGTTGATTTGGTATTCTTTCCTAAGTGAATCATCTTAGTGCCCGTATCGGCTTGTTGATGATTGTTTGTTACAGCAATTGAATAAAATTCACCTACAGAATTATTTCCTTTTAAAATACAACTTGGGTACTTCCATGTAATTGCTGACCCTGTTTCAACTTGCGTCCAAGAAATTTTAGCATTGGTTTCGCACAAACCTCTTTTGGTAACAAAGTTATATACTCCTCCTTTACCTTCTGAGTCTCCAGGAAACCAGTTTTGAACTGTTGAATATTTTATTTCAGCATCGTCTAAAGCAATAAGCTCAACAACTGCTGCGTGTAATTGATTTTCATCACGTTGTGGAGCAGTACATCCTTCTAAGTAAGAAACGTAACTACTTTCATCAGCAACTACTAACGTACGCTCAAACTGTCCTGTTCCTCCTTCGTTAATACGGAAGTAAGTAGATAATTCCATTGGACAACGAACTCCTTTTGGAATATAACAAAAAGATCCATCTGAAAATACAGCCGAGTTTAACGCAGCGTAAAAGTTGTCAGTTGGTGGTACAACAGAACCAATATATTTTCGTACTAATTCTGGATGCTCTTGAATAGCTTCAGAAATTGGCATAAAAATAATTCCTTTTTCAGCTAAGGTTTCTTTAAAAGTAGTAGCAACAGAAACAGAATCCATTACAATATCAACAGCTACATTTGCTAACCTTTTTTGTTCTTCTAAAGAAATTCCTAATTTTTCAAAAGTTGCTAATAAATCAGGGTCTACCTCATCTAAACTATTTAATTTAGGTTTTTGTTTAGGAGCTGAGTAGTAAGAAATATCTTGAAAACTTGGTTTTTTGTAGGTAACATTAGCCCACTCTGGTTCTTCCATTTGTTCCCAAATTCTAAAAGCTTCTAAACGCCATTCAGTCATCCATTCTGGCTCATTTTTCTTTTTAGAAATGGCACGAACGATATCTTCGTTTATTCCATTAGGAAACTTTTCACTTTCAATATCAGTATAAAAACCATATTCGTACTCTTTGGTTTTTAATTCTTCTCTTAAATCGTCCTCGGTGTATTTACTCATCAGTTTTTTGTATTCTTTTTGTGATGTATAGGTTTATAAAGAGAAACTCTCTCCGCAACCACAAGTTCTGTTAGCATTAGGATTGTTAAATACGAATCCTTTACCGTTTAAACCTCCAGAATATTCTAAAGTTGTTCCAACTAGGTATAAAAAACTCTTTTTATCAACAATAATTTTTACATCGTTGTCTTCAAAAACCTTGTCGTTTTCCTGTTGGGTTTTGTCAAAAGTTAAGTCGTATGATAATCCTGAACAACCGCCACTTTTTACCCCAACACGAACAAAGTCAGTTGTAGTGTCAAATCCGTCATCAGTCATTAGTTCAATGACTTTCTTTTTTGCTGTGTCTGAAACTTTTATCATCGTTTTAAATAGATTAAATCTAAGTGACTGCAAAGATAATGACAAAATATGATTTATATCATTTTTTGAAATGAATATAGTTATTAAGCAATAAAAATTGTTTATACTTTAAATCTACAGGTTGATTGTTAGAAGATTATTGTTTGAAATCAGTATTATTTACAAAATCATCATCAGAAAGGGTTAGCAAAAAAGCTTTTAAGTCTGCTTTATCTTTATCTGAGAGTTGTACTCCTCCTTGATTGGCTTTCTTCATTAAGGGATCTATTGTAGAAGATAATTTTAAACCTTCAGAATAATGGTTTATAACTTCTTCTAAAGTAGTAAACCGTCCATCGTGCATGTAAGGAGCGGAAAATTTTAAATTTCGTAGAGAGGGGCTTCTAAACTTTCCGTTATCATTAGGGTCACCTGTAACGGTGCCTAATCCTAAATCGGTAAAATTTTCATCTAAACCGTTGTTGTGGAATTTGTTATCTGTCCATAAAGGGTTGTTGTCGCTTCCATGACAATGAAAACAGTCTCCTCTAGTTTCGTCCATAAACACATTAAACCCATTTTGTTCTTCAGGAGTTAACTCTACTTTACCTAAAAGGTGTTGGTCAAATTTTGAATTTCCAGAAATTAGAGTTCTTTCAAACTGAGCGATTGCCTTGGTAACTAATGTTGAGTCTATTTTTGATGCTCCAAAAGCTCGTTGAAAAAGGGTCGGGTATTCAGCGTGTTCTTGTAGTTTTTTAGTTACATTTTTCCAATCACTGTGCATTTCAATTGGATTACGAACAGGAGAGAATACTTGACGTTCAATACTGAGTTCTTTTCCGTCCCACATAAAACGTTCATCAAAATTCCAAGCTAAATTAAATAGCGGCATTGAGTTTCGCGTTCCGAATTTACCATCGACTCCTTCACTAAAACGAGTGTCATCGGTAAAAGCATTTTTAGGGTCGTGACAACTAGCGCAAGATTGTGTGTTGTCTTTTGATAAAATAGGGTCAAAAAACAATTTTTTACCCAAAGCTATTCCTTCTTTTGTTAGAGGATTGTTAGCTGGAATAACAGGAGCTATTAATTTTTGTTGAAATAATTTAGGGATTTCTAAACTGGTAGGAACAGGAGTATATATACTTTCTTCTTCTCCTTTAGAAGAACAACTAAGTAAAAGAAACAGTAGAAAAGAAAGATATATACTTTTTAGCATCATTATTATTGAGAAATATTTCCTAAACTAAATACACCACTTTTCCCATTTTCAGAAATTTCTTTCTGAGCTTCAAAATCCATCATTAAGTCAACACTTTTTTTGGTTAAATCCCAGTCATTAGGGCTTTTAAACCATCCAGCTACATTCATTTTAATTTCTATTGTAGCATTGTTTTTTAAGAGGATAGAGCCAGTTTCAATTCCAAAAGAAGTATCTAAAATAGAATCTTTTTCTTTGTCATAAGCTCTTACAGCATGAAAATTATATGGGTTTTCTACCCCTAAGGTGTCTTTGTATTTACCGTCTAATTGCATAAAGTGGTATCCTCCTCCCATCATATCTGGTACATTCCAATCAGCAGAGTTTAAATCTGGATATGTTCCACTTAAATTGTTACTATTATTAAAACCGAAGGTAAAAAGTAGTTTATAGCTTCCTTCTGATATTTTTTTAGAAAGAGCGTAGGTTAAACTGTCTGGTTTACTTAGGTCAATTAGTTTGTAACTGTCAAATTTAGTTGTATCTCCTGCACCATTAACAAGGCTAATACGTGAGATTAAATAGCGTAATCTGCTTATAGAGAGTTTACTTCCTTTTTTATTAGTGAATTCAGTGCTTTCTAAGTCAGATTTTTCAATTAAAGTACCATCCCAATTTTGACTAAATTTTAGTTTTACTGAAACTTCTTTGATAGGTTCATCATTATCTGAGCTACAAGAAAATAGTAATAGACTAAGGGAAAAAGTTAAAAAGTATTTCATTTATTATTTTAGTTTGATAATTAGTAGGTCTGAAAACCCCTTGTTTGTTGTTATATCTTGGTTATTGCTGCTACTATCGCCTACAGCTATAATACTACCATTTGTTAATTCTACAGCATCGTAGCAAAAATCTATTTCTGTTCCTCCAACGGTTTTTTGCCATAATAGATTTCCATCTGTATCAATTTTCATAATCAATGCGTCATTTTGACCTTTATTGATGAAATTGTTGTCAGCGCTTCTTGAACTTCCAGAGATTAAAAAATCTCCGTTCAATGTTTTTTTAATCGATCTGCCAACATCAAAACTCGAACCGCCATAGTTCTTTTGCCAAAGCAATGCTCCTTGACTTGTTATTTTTACAACCCATAAATCGGCACCACCATTGTTTTGAGAAATGTCTTGATTAAAGCTACGTGTATCTCCTACTATAATGAAGTTTCCATCATTGGTTTTTGTTATTGCTCTAGCTTCATCAATTTCTGTACCACCAAAAGATTTTTCCCAAAATAAATTTCCACTTTTATTAATCTTAACAACCCAAAAGTCATAAGAGCCCTTGTTGTTTTTTATATCTACATCATTACTGTCTGAAGAACCAATTAATAAATAGCCGTCAGCTGCTTCTGCTACGTCGTAACAAGTATCAGTATTTGTGCCTCCAAAGTATTTTCTCCATTCAATATCTCCGTTAATATTGAGTTTAACTCCCCAATAGTCTCCACCGGCATGTTTGGCTGCTTGTTTTGAATTACCTAAGCCTCCAGATGCTGTAACATCTAGAATACTTCCAACAAAATAACCTCCATCAGAAGTCTGAATAATTGAAAAACCTTGGTCAGCTCCAGAAAAACCAGTAGTTTTTTTCCATACTATTGTGCCGTTGTTGTCTAGTTTTAATACCCAAACGTCATCAAACCCTTCGTTTGTATTTACATCTCCATCATCACTTTTTCCGTAACCTACAATAGCAAAACCATTATCTTTTGTTTTAATAATTTTAGATGCTTTGTCATCTTTTGAACCGCCATAGGTTTTTTGCCATATAAGGTTATCATTGGAGTCAAACTTTAAAATCCAAAAGTCGTATTGAATTATATTTTTAGTGGTTTCTATATCTCCATCAATACTTTGAGTATAACCAGCTATAATATAGCCTCCATCAGTAGTGCTAATTACACTTCTACCGCTTTCATTTATAGAACCGCCCAAAGTTTGAACCAAACTAACTTTAGGGATTTTGGTTGTAGAATTAAGTTGTATACCATCATCTTTATTACAGCTGTAAATAATTAATAAGAAAATTAATAATGGGAGTTTTTTAAGCATTTATTGTTTTTTAAGGATAAATAAACCTCTATTAATGTCGCTTACCACAATTTTTCCGCTTTTAAAGTAGGGGTATACGCTCCAAACACCATTAAAATCAGCATTATCATTTTCAGGGTGTGTATCAAAGAAATTTGTTTCGGTAATAGTTTTACTCTCTATATTTGAAATGTCAATAAAACGTACACCAGCATTATAGTTTGCTAAATAAAAAGTACTTCCTTTAATATATCCATTATGATCAATTGCCGAAGTAGGTCCTGTGTATATAAAGTGTTGTTTAGGGTTCTCTAAATCAGAAAAATCAAAAACAATAGTCCTTGTATTGTGACCGAAATTTTGTTCATCTAACTCGTCTCCTAAAATAAAATATTTTTGATTTTCAGTAAACCAACCTTGATGTGTATAACCAACGTTTGCATATGAAACTTTAGAAATGTTTACAGGGTTTGCTTTATCAGTAATGTCAACAATTACGACCTCATTTTCATTACTTCCTATTAGTATTTCTTTACCTATGTAATTTGTGTCTGGTCCATTGTAGGTTACCACTTGTGCATCATGACTATAATTGTCCATTCCCCATCCACCTTCATTTATTGGATTTAGAGGATTTTGTATATTGATAAATAAAGGACCTCCTCTATATGTTCCAGATCTATTTGTACCCACAGGGTATGCGTATCCTGAATTTTCATTAATAACAATGTTGTGTGCGCTACCAAAACCAGTAAAATGCTTGTCAGCTACAAACGTTTTTGGAGGGTTTGTAATATTTCTAAGTTTTGTTAAGTCAAATACTTGCATACCATGATTTGTAGCCTCACTAACAATAAAAGCATGGTTGTTATATACCTTCACATCCCACCAACTTTTACTCGTAGTTGCAGTTGGAAGTTTGCCTAAATAAATAGGGTTTTCTGTATCGGTAATATCAACAAAAGTAGTTCCATTATCTACACACATAATAGCGTATTCTTTGTTGGTTGTTGGATCTGTCCATCCCCAACAGTCACTTCCGCTAACAGCATCAAATGTGCTTAGAGGTATGTTTAATAGTAAATCATAGCCATCACAAGAATAAATTCCTGCTTTTCCATTAGAGCACGCAGTTTTATTGGTTTTTATTGGAGTTTCGCTAGAAGAGGATGTGCAAGAAGCTAAAAACAGCATTCCAACTAAAACGAATAAGGTTTTAAAGTTTTCCATAAATTGGGGTTTAAAATCACTAAATTAAGTAATTAACTATTTATATAACATATAAAAATAGCAAAACCCTATTTTTATTTTGTATAGATTAGCTTAAGCAGAATACTTCTTTTTGTTTGTTAGTCGTTATCTTTGCAGTATGTTAGAAGATAAAAATCAAGAAAGAACTTCGTTAGCTGAGCTAGGAGAGTTTGGGTTAATAAACCATTTAACAAAACATTTTAAAATGTATCATTCTTCAACTGTGAAAGGAGTTGGGGATGATGCAGCTGTGATTAATACATCGGACAAAGAAACTGTAATTACAACTGATTTATTGGTTGAAGGAGTGCATTTTGACTTAAGTTATATGCCTTTAAAGCATTTAGGGTACAAAGCGGTAATGGTTAATTTATCAGATGTTTATGCAATGAATGCTAATGCGGAACAAATAACCGTATCTATCGCTGTATCTAATCGTTTTCCGTTAGAAGCTATTGAGGAATTATATGCAGGAATACAACTAGCATGCGATACATATAAGGTAGACTTAGTGGGAGGAGATACTACATCTTCAACAAGAGGAATATTAATTTCTGTTACAGCTATTGGTACTGCTAATAAAGAGAAAATTGTTTATAGAAATGGGGCTAAACCTACTGACTTAATTGTAGTTTCGGGAGATTTAGGAGGAGCATATTTAGGGTTACAAGTATTAGAACGTGAAAAACAAGTGTTTCAAGTAAATCCTCAAAATCAGCCAGATTTGGACAAGTATACTTATATAATCGAACGTCAATTAAAACCAGAAGCACGTAAAGACATTCCTAAGTTATTAGAAGAATTAGAGGTAAAGCCAACTTCGATGATTGATATTTCTGATGGATTATCTTCTGAAATTATGCATATCTGTACGCAAAGTAAAACAGGATGTAAAATATATGAAGATAAATTACCATTAGATCCACAGGTTATTTCTACTTCTGAAGAATTTAATATGGATAGTACGATGATAGCTTTAAGTGGAGGAGAAGATTATGAGTTGTTATTTACGGTTTCTATTGCTGATTATGATAAGATAAAAGGAAATCCTAATTTAACAGTTATAGGTCATATTACTGAAGAAAATGAAGGAATAAACTTAGTAACACGTGCAAACCAAGAAATTGAATTAAAAGCACAAGGTTGGAATTCTTTTAATAAAGAGTAGAGGAGAACAAGATATAATAGGTTAAGCATCCATGTTTGGGTGCTTTTTTAGTTCTAAAGAGGCTTTTTTTTAATTATTTTGGAATACGAATTTTGGTATAAAAATTGTATCTTAGTCAGACAGTAAAAAGAATATTAACAAAAAATCAAAAAAGAGAATGGGAATTTTTTCATTTATTAAAAATGCCGGGGCAAAAGTATTCGGTATCGGGAAAACAACTGAAGAAGAAGCTACAGAGAAAGCTGCAAAATTAGTAGATGCAGTAAATAAATTAGAGCTTTCTGTTGAAAACTTAGCTGTTAATGTGGAAGATGATAAGGCCACAGTAACAGGAGAAGCAGCAGATTTAGCTACTAAAGAAAAAGTAGTTTTAGTAGTGGGTAATACGGAGGGGATTGCTTCTGTAGAAGACAATATGACCGTTAAAGAAGTTGAAGTTATCGAAGAAGCTGCTATGGCACAATTTCACACTGTAGTAAGTGGAGACTCATTAAGTAAAATTGCAAAAGAATTTTATGGAGATGCTATGAAGTATCCAGTAATTTTCGAAGCAAATAAACCAATGTTAACACACCCTGATAAAATTTATCCAGGACAAGTATTAAGAATACCACCTTTAGTGGACTAATCAAAAGTTAATCAGCCAAAGGAAAAGCACTGCATTTGCAGTGCTTTTTTAGTTTAAGTAAAAATGATATTTAAAGATTGGTATGAGGTAAAATAGTAGTAAAAAAGAATAAAATTATCATCATATTTGCACCTGTTTTTAAAACCATAAAAATGAATCAAAGAGCGTTAGCACTTACAGCAGCTTCAATCGCAACACTTATTTACGGGGTTACATTTACAGTAGCTAAAGAAGTGATGGAGGGATATATTCAACCATTTGGTTTTATATTGCTTCGTGTTGGTGGGGCTACTATGATTTTTTGGCTGTTAGGACTTTTTGTAAAAGCACCATCTATTGAGAAAGCAGATTATAAAAAAGTAGCGATGGCAGCTTTTTTTGGCATTGCTTTCAATATGCTTACGTTTTTTAAAGGGTTAAGTTATACCACACCAATCAATGCATCAGTTATGATGGTAACTACTCCTATTTTAGTATTAATTTTTGCTAGTATTCTTTTAAAAGAGAAATTAGTTTTAAGAAAAATAGCAGGAGTTATAGTTGGTATGGTA
Source organism: Tenacibaculum mesophilum (assembly GCF_003867075.1). Taxonomy (NCBI): domain Bacteria; kingdom Pseudomonadati; phylum Bacteroidota; class Flavobacteriia; order Flavobacteriales; family Flavobacteriaceae; genus Tenacibaculum; species Tenacibaculum mesophilum. Next base: position 2,740,488 of record NZ_CP032544.1, read on the forward strand.
GGAGCCATAATTTTAATAGCTTACGGGAATCCACTTAAAGGAGATGCAACTAATATGGTGCTAGGAAACTTTTTAGTATTCATTAATGCAGCATCGTATGGTATGTATTTGGTGGTTGTAAAAAAACTAATAGCAAAATACAACCCTATTGTTTTTGTTAAGTGGTTATATCTTTTTGGATTGATAATGGTACTACCTTTTGGTTTTTCTGAACTGTTAGAGGTACAGTGGCAAACAATGCCTGTTTCAATTTTCTTAAAAGTAGGTTTTGTAGTATTATTCACTACTTGTATTACTTACTTGTTTAACTTATTTGCATTATCAAAATTAAAACCAACCACAGTAAGTGTTTTTATGTATTTACAACCTGTGGTAGCAGCTATTTACGCATTGATTGTAGGTAGTGATCATTTAGATTTGGTTAAAATAGGAGCTGCATTATTAATCTTTTTAGGAGTATTTTTGGTAACCAAACGTCCAACAGAAACTCCCAATAAATAAACGTATCTTTGCGGATTATTAAACCGAAGTTATGATACAGTCAATGACGGGTTACGGTAAATCCGTACTACATTTACCCTCTAAAAAAGTAACAATCGAAATTAAATCTTTAAACAGTAAAAACTTAGATTTAAATACTAGAATTCCTTCATATTACAGAGAAAAAGAACTCAATGTTCGAAAAAAACTAGCAAGTAACTTGGTAAGAGGTAAAGTGGATTTTTCTATTTATGTGGAAATGACTGCAGATGAAACTTCAACTACGGTGAATACAGGTGTGGTACGAGAGTACATGCAGCAATTAAGAAATGTAACTCAAGTAGGAACTTCAGATGATGTTGAGTTAATGAAAATGGCTGTTAGAATGCCAGATGCTTTAAAAACAGAGCGTGAAGAGTTAGATGAAGAAGAGTGGAAGCAAATAGATACTCATATTGACGAAGCTTTAAAAGAAATTATTCAATATAGAACTGACGAAGCAAAATCGTTAGAAGAAGATTTTAAAACAAGAATACTAAATATTCAATCTGCTTTAGAAGAAGTTAAAAAGTTAGATGGTGATAGAATAGAGCATGTTAAAGAACGCTTACAAAAAGCATTAACAGATTTAAAAGTTGAGGTTGATGAAAATCGTTTTGAACAAGAGCTGATTTATTATTTAGAAAAGTTAGATATTAACGAAGAAAAAGTACGTTTAGCTAATCACTTAGAGTATTTTTTACAGCAATTAGCAACAGAAGATTCCAATGGAAAAAAATTAGGATTTATCGTACAAGAAATCGGAAGAGAAATCAACACAACAGGATCAAAAGCTAATTTTGCACCAATGCAAAAATTAGTCATCCAAATGAAAGACGAGTTAGAAAAAATAAAAGAACAAATTTTAAACGTTTTATAAAAATGTCGAAAGAGTTTAAAGGGAAATTATTTGTGTTTTCAGCACCATCAGGTTCAGGTAAAACTACTATTGTACGTCATTTGTTGGCAAAAGAACGTTTTAATTTGGAGTTTTCAATCTCAGCTACTTCAAGAGCTCCAAGAGGAGAAGAAGTTGATGGAAAAGATTATTATTTTATCTCTGCAAAAGAATTCAAGCAAAAAATAAAAAATGACGAGTTTTTAGAGTGGGAAGAAGTGTATCGTGATAACTTTTATGGAACGTTAAAAACAGAAGTTGAACGAATTTGGGCGCAAGGAAAACATGTAATTTTTGATATTGATGTTGTTGGAGGTTTACGTATTAAGAAGAAATTTCCAGAAGAAACCTTAGCTGTGTTTGTAAAGCCACCAAGTGTTGATGAGCTAAAAATTCGTTTAAAGAAAAGAAGTACCGAAAGCGAAGACAAGATTAACATGCGTATTGCTAAAGCTTCGGTAGAATTAGCAACAGCACCACAGTTTGATAAAATCATTAAAAACTACGACTTACCTGTAGCATTACAAGAAGCGGAAGATTTAGTAGATGATTTTTTAGGAATAAAAAAGAAAGTGAAAAACGGATAAAGAATAAGTCTAGTATCTATAAATATGAAAAACATCGGATTATACTTCGGAACTTTTAATCCAATTCATATAGGGCATTTAATTATAGCCAATCATATGGTTGAGTATTCTGATTTAGATGAAATTTGGATGGTGGTTACGCCTCATAACCCTTTTAAAAAGAAAAGCTCACTGTTAGATAACCATCATCGTTTAGATATGGTATATTTTGCTACAGAAGAATATGAGAAGATTCAACCATCAGATATAGAGTTTAGGCTTCCTCAACCAAATTATACTATAAATACCTTAGCACATATTTCTGAAAAACACCCTAGTTATAACTTTAGCCTAATTATGGGAGAAGACAACCTAAAAAGTTTGCATAAATGGAAAAACTATGAGGCAATTTTAGAAGATTATAATATTTATGTTTACCCTAGGGTTTCTGAAGGAATTGTTGAAAGCCAGTTTAAAAATCACAAAAAAATTCATAGAGTTGAAGCTCCAATAATAGAAATTTCTTCAACCATGATTCGCAAAGCCATAAAAGAAGAAAAAAACTGTAAACCTTTGTTGTCTCAAAAGGTTTGGAAGTATATTGATGAGATGAATTTTTATAAAAAATAGTTTCGCCGTTTTTTCGTTGTATATTTGAAATCCAAACAAGTATAAAACGTGGCAAAAAATAAAAAAAAACGAAAACTTAAACAGAAACTTACCGATAAGTATCGTCTAGTAATAATTAATGAAGATACGTTTCAAGAACGATTTTCTTTAAAGCTATCACGATTAAATGTTTTTGTATTTGGAGGAGTGTTTTCTATACTTCTTATAGTACTCACCACTTTGTTAATTGCTTTTACGGGTATACGTGAATATATACCAGGGTATTCATCAACAGCCTTAAAAAGAAAAGCTACCAGATTAACATACGAAGCAGATTCTTTAAAAACTAGACTGTCAGTTATTGAAAGTTACACTAAAGCTTTAAAGCCAGTTTTAACAGGTCAAATTGAGCCCGAAAAGATAGACTCCATAACTAAAGAAATGAAAACAATAGCTTTTGATGAAAGTAAATTACAAGCATCAAAGGAGGATTCTTTATTTAGAGAAAAAGTAGAGAGCAAAGACTTATTTCCTTTGCATAACGGAGGGGCAAATAGAGTTAAAAATGTATTCTTTTCACCTTTAACAGGAAACATATCACAACCGTTCGACGTTAATGACAAACATTATGCGATCGATATTGTAGCTAAAACTGGCACGCCTGTAAAAGCCGTAGCAGACGGTACAGTTATTTTAGCAGAATGGACAGCAGAAACAGGGTATGTAATAACGATACAACATTCTAACGAATTTATATCAGTATATAAACATAACGGAACTTTGTTAAAACAACAAGGAGACGTCGTAAAGTCTGGAGAAGCAATAGCAAGTGTAGGTTCCACAGGAGAATTAACTACCGGACCTCATTTACATTTTGAGTTGTGGAATAATGGATTTCCTGTTAACCCAACAAACTATATAGATTTTCAGTAAATAGAAAAAGAACATGAGTATAAAATCAATATTAGCAATTCCATTTGCAAAAATTGTCCGTAAACAAGTATATAAATGGGCAAACAACCCACATAAAACACAAGAAAAAGTTTTTCAATATTTGGTTACAGAAGGATGTAAAACAGCATTTGGAAAAGATCATGATTTTGTATCAATCAACAATTACGAAGACTTTAAAAAAAGAGTGCCTATTAACGACTATGAAGGTTTACGTAGTTATGTAGATAGAGTTGTAGCAGGAGAAGAGAATGTTTTGTGGAAAGGAAAGCCCTTGTATTTTGCCAAAACTTCAGGAACTACTTCAGGAGCCAAATATATTCCTATAAGTAAAGAATCTATGCCCACACATATTAAAGCAGCTCGAAATGCTTTGTTGTTTTATATCACAGAAACAAACGATGCTAGCTTTGTTGATGGGAAGATGATTTTTTTACAGGGAAGTCCAGTTTTAGAAGATAAAAACGGCGTGAAACTAGGGCGGTTAAGTGGAATAGCAGCGCATTATGTTCCAAATTATCTCTTAAAAAATCGTTTACCAAGTTGGGAAACCAACTGTATTGAAGATTGGGATACCAAAGTAGATAAAGTAGTTGAAGAAACCTTGCCAGAAAACATGTCGGTAATTAGCGGAATTCCATCATGGGTACAAATGTATTTTGAACGACTGATTGAGAAAACTGGAAAGACAGTTTCTGAAATTTTTCCAAACTTCAATTTCTTTGTGTATGGAGGTGTAAATTTTGAGCCATACAAGAACAAGTTTGAAGCGTTAATTGGGAAAAAAATAGACTATGTAGAATTGTATCCAGCATCTGAAGGGTTTATTGCATATCAAGACTCTCAAACCGAAAAAGGAATGTTATTGCAGTTAAACTCAGGAATGTTTTATGAATTTATTCCAGCAAATGAATTTTTTGATGAGAATCCAACAAGAATATCATTAAAAGACGTTCAATTAGGGGTGAATTATGTTATTATTTTAAACACCTCGGCGGGTTTATGGGGGTATAATATTGGTGATACTGTAGAATTTACTTCTTTAAAACCCTACAGAATAAAAGTAACAGGACGTATAAAACACTTTATCTCTGCTTTTGGTGAGCATGTAATAGGGAAAGAGGTAGAAAAAGCGTTGAATGATGCTATAAAAGGAACTGATGTGAATGTAAGCGAGTTTACAGTAGCTCCGCAAGTAAATCCTGAAAGTGGATTACCATATCATGAGTGGTTTATTGAGTTTGAAAATGAACCTGAGAATTTGGATGAGTTAGCATCTAAAATTGATGCTTCTATGCAAGAGCAAAATGTATATTACTTCGATTTAATTGAAGGCAAAATTTTACGTCCTCTTATCATTAGAAAAGTGAAAAAAGGAGGTTTCCATGAATATATGAAATCCATAGGAAAGTTTGGAGGTCAGAATAAGATTCCACAATTATCAGATAACCGAAAAATTGCGGATGTATTGCAGAATTTTTTAATTGAATAAAGAAGTAAAATGAAAATTGTAGCCACCAACATAGGAGAAAGAAAAGAAATCGATTGGAAAGGGAAAACCGTTACTACAGGTATTTTTAAGTTTCCTGTTGAGAAACCTATCTTTTTAGATGTTGAAAAAGTAAAAGATGATGCTATTTGTGATAGAGAATATCATGGAGGAATAGATCAAGCAGTGTATGCCTATTCAGAGAAGCATTATGCATATTGGAAAGAGTTATACCCAAGTTTAGATTGGAAACATGGAATGTTTGGTGAAAATCTGACTGTTTCAGATTTAGAGGAAAGTCAATTGCACGTGGGAGATACTTTTAAAGTAGGAGAGGTTATTATTGAAGTAACTAAACCACGTCAACCATGCATGAAGCTAGGAGTGCGTTTTAATGATATGAAAATCGTAAAACAATTTTGGCAACAAAACATACCAGGAGTTTACTTTAAAATATTGCAAACAGGTTATGTAAAATCAGGTGATAAGTTTGAGCAAATAAAAAGCTGCCCTCAAAATCCAACCATCGAAGAGGTATATAAGACTAAGAGGGAAGCTAAGTTTACCTCTAAAAAATAAATTTTTTAGAATCTAAAATATTTTTTGAAGCCATAGAGGCAAATCCCATTTTATATAAAATATCGGCTCTAGTATTTTCTTTATGGTTTAATGTTTCCATAGTTTCAATAATATCTTCCTTAAAACCATTTCTATGATATGTTTTATGAACTTCTTTAATAAAAGAAGTTGGAACTTGAAAATAGTGTGAACCAATTACATCCATAGCTGCACCTTTTGAAAGTAGGTAAGCTTCGTTACCAAACTTCTTCTTGTCGACAGTAGGGTATAAGTGCATATCAATAGCAGTTTTAATAGTGGAAGCTTTATCTTCACTATCGTTTTTCTTCACAAATTCATTTGCGAAAGAGCCTCCGTAATTGGCAAAACATTGTTTACTGCACACATGGTTGTGGGTATCTGTTAAACCAATATCATGTAGTATTGAGGAAACAAATAGTGACTCTTCATCATAGTGTAGTTTTTCTGAAAGAGCAATACCAGCAGACCAAAAAAAGGTTCTATAAGAATGGTAAAGTAATATAGGGTTACATAAATCATTTGCTTCTTCTAAAGCTAGTTTAGATAGCTTAGAGTCAGGAATTTTTATAGTATCAAGATCAAACTTTATTTTAGATTTAATACCGATTTTATATAATGTTTTAGTGAAACTCTCTTTTAATTTTGAGGTAATTAAAAGCTTTTTAAACTGTTGGATTTCTTTTCTGTTGAGTACAGATGGACTATAATTATTATGTATTTGCATTGCTTGTTTTTTAGAACAAAGCAAAGATAAAACAAAAACATACTAACTGGTATGTTTTTTAGACTTAAGATTATTTTAAAGTAGTTAAGTAAAGTTTTAATTGATTTAAATGATGGGTGTAAGTATCTGTCTTGTTACTTAATTTTCCTAAAGCTCTAGCTCCCCAATAGCTAGCTATAATAAAATCAGCAACTTCTTCAGCATTAATACTTGAGTTAAAAGTATTATTTTGCTGTTCTTTGGTAATAGAAGTAGCAATAGCATTTGTCCATAATGACTTTGCTTCATCAAGAGCTTCTTTAAAATCATTGTCTAAAGGCGACATTTCTTGAATTAAGTTAGCTAGAGGACAACCATATTCTATGGTTAAAAAAGAATTTTGTAAAAGTAATTCTTCAATCATTGTATATAAAGAATCATGTAAACTGGTAGAAGAAGAAAGAAAACTTACAGAAAAATCAATGGTTTTGGATTGTATTACCTCTTTAATAACAGCAATTCCCATTTGCTTTTTATTTTTAAAATGATAATAAAAAGCACCTTTTGTTACTTTAGTAGTCGCTATAATTTCATCAATACTTGTAGATTGATATCCTTTCTTATAAATAAGTTCAAAAGCTTGTTGTAAAATAGTTGCTCTGGTGTTCGCGGATTTCTTCATTTGTTGTAGCTTGCTCTTTATTAATTTACATACAGCACAAATTTACTATTATGTATATAACAAAGTAGTGTAAAGACTACAATTTAGGTTAAAAAGAAGTTTTAGTTAGGAGCATTCCATCCGTGTATGAAGTTCTCAGTAATAAAACTGAAGAATTTAAAAGTCAACACTATTACAAAAAGCGCTATGATTACTTTAAATATTTTCTTATTCATTTTGCTTTTGTTCTAACTCAAATACTTTTTGCAGCATTTTATCATCTCGCTGATCTACTTTGTATAAACCTTCGTCACTAAAAAGTTCACGAGCTATCAATACTTTTAAGTTATTGCGAAGTTGATTTTTTGTTCTTTCAGGAAGTCTAAAATCTTTGAGTTCTGCTAAGAATTTATTAGAAATCTTATTGTCTTTATCAAAATTATTAATAAAATCCTCAACGGTTAATGAAGCGAGTTTTTTACGATTATCATCTACATATGAAAAAGCGAAATCATTTAAAGGACGGAAGAAAATTGTAGGAATATAAGCTGAGGTATCTACCGCTACAAAATAATCAGGAATAATTCCACCGCCACCATATACTACTTTACCTTTAGGAGTCGTATACTTCAAACTATCAATAGTTTTAATACTGTCTTTGGTAAACAACTCCCCATTTTCTAGTCGATGTTCAAAATCATGACTATATTCTTCAGAATCTGCGTCCTTTTTATAAGGCTTTTGAATAGAACGCCCTGTTGGAGTATAATACCTAGCCGTAGTTAATCGAACCGCAGAACCATCTCCTAAGTCCATTTCTTGCTGTACTAGCCCTTTTCCAAAAGAACGACGTCCAATAATAATACCTTTGTCATTATCTTGCAAGGCACCAGCTACAATTTCAGAAGCAGAAGCGGAGTTTTCATCAATTAGTACATATAACCCACCGTGCTCAAAATCACCTTTATCAGTAGCGAAAGATTTTACAATATCACCTTTGTTATTTTTTGTAAATACAATCAGTTTTTCATCTTCTAAGAATTCGTCAACAATATCATTAGCAATATCAATAAAACCACCACCATTTCCGCGAAGATCTAAGACCAAATCAGTCATTCCTTTTGTAAGTAATTTGTTTAAAGAAGATTTAAACTCAATATAGGTGTTACGTGCAAAACGATCTAGTTTTATATAGCCAATACTATCGTTTAACATGTAAGCAATATCAACACTTTTAATATTTACTTTACCACGATTAATAGTAGTGTTAAAAATACTATCATTGGTCTTTCTATAAATTTGCAAATCAACTTTAGTGTTTGGCTTTCCTTTTAAAGCTTTCATTATTTGGGAAGTTTGCAGTTTTTTCCCATAGAGTGTATCCTTGTCTGCAAGTAAAATTCTATCACCTGCTTTAATTCCTGCTTCAATACTTGGTCCTCCTTTAATAGGTTCTATAACGGTAATAGTATCACCAATCATACGAAATTGAACACCTATTCCTACAAAATTACCTTGCATGTTTTCGGTAACCAATTGTAAGTTTTCTTTAGGAATGTATACTGAATGAGGATCTAATTTACCTAACATCTCTGCAATGGCTCCATCTAATAAATCATCTGTGTTAACAGCATCAACATAATCACTTTGAATGTAGTCAATTAAACGCTTTATTTTTCGTTCACTTGATGAGCTTTTTCCAATAAGATTGCTTGATTTTCCGTTGCTAAAAAAGGTCCCAATAAGAATACCGAAAATAACTGCAATAGATAAATATATAGGTAAATTATTCTTGTTCATAAGGTAAATAAGTCAGTTCAACACCCGCTTTCTCTAAAAAATCTAATCCTGATCGGTCTTTGTATGCTTGTGCATATACTACACGTTTTATTCCTGCTTGATGTATTAATTTACTGCATTGTTGGCAAGGAGAAAGTGTAATATATAAAGTAGCACCTTTGCATGATTGTGTAGAAGAAGCTACTTTTAAAATAGCATTGGCTTCGGCATGCAACACATACCATTTGGTGTACCCTTCTTCGTCTTCACAATAATTTTCAAAACCAGAAGGAGTACCATTATAACCATCAGAAATAATCATTCGATCTTTAACAATTAAGGCGCCTACTTTTTTACGAATACAGTGTGAAAGTTGTCCCCATTCATTTGCCATTTTTAAATAGGCAATGTCATATTTTAATTGTTTTTTCTTCAAAATTTTCAGTACGATTTTTCTTAGATAAGCTAAGGTAGTTAGATTTGTGTTAGTTAGGCGTTAATTTTTTACCAAAAAACACGGTCAAACATCATTTGTAAAGCAAAACCAATTACGATTGATGACATGATTAAAATCCAATCACGACGATTTACACTAAAGATTGATTGCACTAGTGCTCCAATTAGTAAAATACCTAATACAATAATAATTTGTGCTACTTCTACACCTAAGGCAAATTCTAATAAAGGTAAAAATTTATCAGAAGTTTTTCCAATCATAATTTTAAAATAGTTAGAAAAACCAAGTCCGTGAATTAACCCGAAAAACAAAGCAAAAAATAAATTTTGGTTTTCTTTTCCTACCGATGCTTTTTTTGCGGTTAATACATTCATTAATCCCGTAATAAAAATAGTTAACGGAATTAAAAACTCAATTAAATCTGCTCGTACATTTAAAATTCCGTATGCTGAAAGCGCTAGAGTTATTGAGTGTCCAATAGTAAACAAAGTAATTAACCATAAAACTTTTGTCCACTGTTTAAATTGATACACAACAGCTAATACAATTAAGAATAAAATATGGTCATAGGCTTTAAAGTCTAATACATGAAACAAGCCCATTTTAAAGTAGAAGATAAAATCGTTCATTAGGGGTTTTTAAATTTTTATTTGTCGATCTATTTGTTGGTCTAAAGATATAAAAGTTTCGGTTCTTGAAACTCCTTTTATGGTTTGAATATCCTTATTTAACAAATGCATTAAGTCTTCGTTGTTTTTACACAGTATTTTAATGAAAATAGCATAGTTACCTGTAGTGTAATGACTTTCTACGATCTCAGGAATTTCTTTTAAACGTTTAATTGCAGAAGAGTATAAGCTAGAAGAATCTAAAAATACACCAACAAAAGCGGTAGTGGTATAGCCTAATGCTTTTGGATTTAATATCATTTTGTAACCATCAATTAAATCAGATTCGTCTAACTTTCGTAATCGTTGATGAATGGCAGCGCCAGATATACCTACTTCTCGGGCAATGCTTAAAATAGGTGTACGAGCATCTTTTACAAGACGTTTGATAATTATTTTATCAATTCCGTCAATTTTTAATTTTCTAACCATGAAACAAAAATAAGGAAAGTTAGTTAGAGTTCATTTTTTCAATATTCTGTACCTTTACAACTATGTATGCGTTGGTAGATTGTAATAACTTTTATGCTTCTTGCGAACGGGTTTTTAATCCGAATTTGCAAGGAAAACCTGTGGCTATTTTAAGTAATAACGATGGGTGTGTTATTTCAATGAGTGATGAAGCTAAAGACTTGCAACTTCCATTTGGAGCTCCAATTTTTAAGTGGGATCAGTTTTGTAAAAACAATAATATCTCAGTGCTATCGTCAAATTATCCGTTGTATGGTGATATGAGCGCTAGAGTGATGAAAATTTTAGAACAATTTTCTCCAGATGTGGAAGTATACTCTATTGATGAAGCATTTTTACAATTCAAAGGTTTTAATGAATATAATTTTAATTCTTATGGAACTGAAATAAGAAGTAGAATTTTACAATGGACGGGTATTCCAACTTGTGTAGGAATTGCACCAACAAAAGCATTGAGTAAAGTAGCTAATAAAATTGCTCGAAAATTCTTGAAAGAAACAGGTGGAGTGTGTGTGATTGATTCCGAAGAAAAAAGAATAAAAGCATTAAAATGGACTTCTATAGAAAGTGTTTGGGGAATTGGAAGAGGTATACAAAAAAGACTACAAGCTAAAGGATGTATAAAAGCGTATGATTTTACACAGTTAAATGACGATTGGGTGCTGAAAAATTTATCGATTACAGGTTGGAAGTTGAAAAAAGATTTAGAAGGAGATCCTAAAATACAACTAGATGAGCCTACTAACAAAAAAGCAATAGCAACAACCCGAAGTTTTGAATATACATTTTCGGATCTAGATAATATTAAAGAAAGAATCTCAACGTTTGCTGTAAGTTGTGCAGAAAAATTACGTAAGCAAAACTCAAGTTGCCATATGGTAATAGTGTTATTGCGTAGTGATTATCATAAAAAAGAGACTAAACAACATCGAGCAAGTAAAACTATTGTACTTCCATATCCGACAAACTCTACATTAACAATAAGTAAAAGTGCAGTACAAGCTGTAACTACTATTTTTAAGGAGGGAATAAAGTATAAAAGAGCAGGAGTAATTGTAACAGGGTTGGTGCCTTCAGACAATTATCAATTAGATATGTTTGCAAAGGAAGACCCGAAGCACGCTTCTTTAATGAATGCAATAGATAAAATTAACCAGACTTATAAAGCAGATAAGATTAAATTAGCAAACCAAGATTTACAACGTACTTGGAAGATGCGTCAAGAGCGATTATCACCAAAATATACTACAAATATTAACGATATTATTAAAGTAAAATAAGCTTAGTTAAATAACAAATAATAAGATGTTACGAAAATTAAAACCAGTAAAAGCATCAGAAGCATTGACTTTTTTCTTACCAAAAGAGTTAAATGAAAGCGAGGGAGCTATCTTTATGGATACAGGTATTTCTGCGGGCTTTCCTTCTCCTGCTGATGATTTCAGGGAAACGCGTATTTCATTAGATGAAGAACTTATTAGAAATAAAGAAGCCACTTTTTTTGCACGAGTAAGTGGTCAGTCGATGATTGGTGCAGGTTTAGATGATAATGATTTACTGGTAATTGATAGAAGTATTCCGCCAACAAATAATAAGATAGCGGTTTGCTTTTTAGATGGAGAGTTTACGGTAAAACGATTAAGAGTTGAAGGAAGTGAAGTTTGGTTGCAGCCTGAAAATCCAGACTACCCAATCATAAAAATTACAGAAGAAAATAATTTTATTATTTGGGGAGTTGTAACTAATGTAATTAAGAAAGTATAAAAAAATCCAGTAAAATTACTGGATTTTTTAGTTGTTTTTTGTTTTGAAACCTTTTGCTTAAAAAGATTAACAAAATTCGTCATAAGCAGCTGCTAAATTTTGAGCAATAGCTTGTGCAGAGCGCCCCTCGATATGATGACGTTCTAACATGTGCACTAAATTACCATCTTTGAATAAAGCTATTGCAGGAGATGATGGAGGGAAAGGAATCATATATTCTCTTGCCTTCGCTGTAGATTCTTTCTCTACACCTGCAAAAACTGTAGTTAAGTTCGTAGGAGTTTTATCTGCTCCTAAAGAAGCAATAGCACCAGGTCTTGCAGTACCTGCAGCACATCCACAAACAGAGTTTACCATTACTAATGTAGTTCCTTCTTTGGCTAAAGCATTGTCAACATCTTCAGCAGTATATAAAGCTTCAAAACCAGCGTCAATTAATTGATCACGCATTGGTTTTACTAATTCTTCTGGATACATATTTTTGAATTAAAATTTAAGGCAAAGATACTTCTTTTAGTGCCAACAATCAACCCGAAATAAGTATGGTAGATAGATTGGTAATGTTTTATCTTTGGGGCTTCTAAAAAACAAACAATGGGAAAATTTGCAAAATGGCTTGGAGCAGGAGCCGGTTTTACATTAGGAGGTCCAATAGGAGCTATTATAGGGTTTGCTGTAGGAAGTCTTATTGATGGAATTTCTGTAGAAGATTTTGTACAAGAACAGCAAGAATATCAAAAAAAGACAGGGGGACAACCAAGAAGAGGAAGAGCTACATCAGGAGATTTTGAAATAAGCTTGTTAATATTAGCTTCGGTAGTTATTAAATCTGACGGAAAAATAGATAGGCGTGAACTGGACTATGTTCGTATGTATTTTGTGAAAATGTATGGTAAAGAACGAGCAAATCATGCGTTTAAATTATTCAACGGTATTATTAAGAAACAAGTATCTACACGACAAGTTTGTTTACAAATACGTCAGTATATGTCACATGCTACACGATTACAGTTACTACATTTTTTATTCGGAATAGCAAAAGCAGATGGACAAGTAACTAGTGTAGAGGAAGAAGAGATTAGAAAGATAGCAAGTTACTTGTATATTAACGAATATGATTATTCTTCAATAAAGGCAATGTTTTATGACGAATCTGATAGTGCTTATAAAATGCTTGAAATAACAAAAGAATCCACTAACGATGAGGTAAAGAAAGCATATCGAAGAATGGCAAAAAAATACCATCCAGATAAACTTCAAAATTTAGGAGAAGAACATAAAAAAGGAGCTAAAGAAAAATTCCAAAAAATACAAGCAGCTTATGAACAGATAAAAAAAGAGCGAGGAATAAGCTAGAATAAAAAAAGATAATTATTTTAGTGTTATTTAACTACAAAAGATAAGAGACATGGGGAAACAGTTAGTAGTAATATTTATTTTTCTTAGTGGCATTTGCTTAGGGCAAAGAAAATACACAGCCGACAAATATTTTGAAGTTTTTGCTTATAAAAAGGCAGCAGAACTATATGAGAAAATTTATGATAAAGGAAATAATTCGTACGAAATTGTTAGTCGTTTAGGAGACTCTCATTATTATAACTCAGAGTTTTTAGAAGCAGAGAAATGGTATAAAATTTTAATGGAAAACTATGAGAGTATTACAGAGCCAGAATATTTTTTTAGATATGCACAATCTTTAAAAAGTAATAGAAAAATTAAAGAATCTGATAAATGGCTTTTAAAGTTTAGTGAAATTAAAGAGAATGACTCAAGAGGGCAAGCTTTAGAGAAAAATGAAGGTTATTTTAATAAATATAGTAATGGAAAAAAGAAAACATTTATAAATATAACCAATCTCTCAGTCAATACTCAGTATTCTGATTTTGGTGGGTTTACCTATGATAATAAACTTTATTTTGCCTCTACAAAACCTGTTGGAGAAAATGACAAACTATATAAATGGAACAATCAACCGCATTTAAATATCTACAAAGCAAATGAAGTTTATAATGAAGAAAAACAATTAATAGATTTAGAAAAAGAAGAAATAATTTCATCATTAAGTTCACAATATCACGAATCCAATGCTGTAATTACTTCAGATGGTAAAACAATGTACTTTACCAGAACAAATTTCAATGGAAAGAAATTAGAAGGAGGAGATAATCAAATAGCATATCTTAAAATATATAAAGCAGAGTTTGAAAATGGAGAGTGGAGAAATATAAAGGAACTTCCATTTAATAATGATAATTATTCTGCGGGACATCCAACTTTAAGCGCAGATGAGAAAACATTGTATTTTATTTCAGATATGCCAAATGGTTTTGGGAAAACAGATATATACAAGGTTGCACTTTTAGAAAATAGCACTTACGGAGAACCAGTAAATTTGGGAAAAGAAATAAATACTGAAGGAAGAGAAATGTTTCCTTTCGTCGCTAAAGATAATACCTTGTATTTTGCTTCAGACGGACATCTAGGTTTAGGTGCCCTTGATATTTTTGAATCAAAAAATAATTCAGGTACTTATCAAAAACCAAATAATTTAGGTGCTCCAATAAATGGATCGTATGACGATTTTGCTTTTGTGATAGACGATGAAAAGAACAAAGGTTTCTTCTCTTCTAATAGAAAAGGAGGAAAAGGAGACGATGACATTTATAGCTTTATTTTATATAACTGTAAAGAAGATATAACAGGTGTAGTATCAGAAGAAAAAAGCAATAAACCAATATTAGGAGCAACAGTTAAATTAATTGATTCTAATGGTAAGGTTCAAGCACAACAAGTAACGGGAAAAAATGGAGACTATAGGTTTGTTGAAGTTGATTGTGAGAAAAAATTTACAGTTATAGCAGAAAAAGAAGATTATAAAGCTTACCCAAAACAATTACAAACTCTTGATGTAAATAAACAGCTTGTTACAGTAAATTTATCGTTAAAACCATTGATTATAGAAGATCAAATTGTGATTAGTCCTATTTATTTTGATTTTGATAAACATACAATAAGAAAAGATGCAGAATATGAGTTAGAACATATTGTTTCGGTAATGAAAAATCACCCAGAAATGATAATTAGAATAGAATCACACACAGATAGTAGAGGATCGAAAGAATACAATAAAAAGCTATCTGATAAAAGAGCAAAATCAACAAAAGCTTACATTGTTTCTAGAGGGATTTCTTCAGAAAGAATAGAAAAAGCAGTAGGTTATGGGGAAGAAAAACTATTAAATAATTGTGACGATACAACAAGCTGCTCTACAAAAGAGCATCAAAAAAATAGAAGATCTTATTTTTATATAGTTAAAAAATAACAATTATAACCTATAAAGTATCAAAAACATCTCAATTTTGAGGTGTTTTTTTATATCTCAAATTCAACAATTACAAGAAAATACGTAATTTCGCACATTCAATTAATAAACCGACAAAATGAGTAAGAAGTTTACTGAATACAAAGGATTGGATTTACCAAAAGTAGCTGAAGAAATATTAAACTATTGGGAAGAAAACAACATCTTTGAAAAAAGTATTACTACACGTGAAGGAAACGAACCATTTGTGTTTTTTGAAGGACCACCTTCAGCAAACGGTTTGCCAGGAATTCACCACGTAATGGCACGCGCCATTAAAGATATTTTTTGTCGTTATAAAACCCAAAAAGGATACCAAGTTAAGCGTAAAGCAGGTTGGGATACACACGGTTTACCTGTAGAATTAGGGGTTGAAAAAGAATTAGGAATCACCAAAGAAGATATTGGAACAAAAATTACGGTTGAAGAATACAATGAAGCTTGTAAAAAAGCTGTAATGCGTTACACTGATATTTGGAATGACTTAACTCAAAAAATGGGGTATTGGGTAGATATGGAAGATCCATATATTACTTATAAACCAAAATATATGGAGTCGGTTTGGTGGTTGTTAAAGCAAATTTATGATAAAGATTTACTGTACAAAGGATATACTATTCAACCGTATTCACCAAAAGCAGGAACAGGATTAAGCTCGCATGAGTTAAATCAACCAGGAACGTATCAAGATGTTACAGATACTACAGTAGTAGCTCAGTTTAAAACAATCAAAGAAACGTTACCAGAGTTTTTACAAGTTGAAGGAGATGTACATTTTTTAGCTTGGACAACAACTCCATGGACACTCCCATCAAATACAGCATTAACGGTTGGCCCAAAGATTGAGTATGTTTTAGTAAAAACATTCAACCAATACACCTTTGAGCCAATTCAAGTGGTGTTGGCTAAAAACTTAGTATCAAAACAATTTGCAGGGAAGAAGTTTAATGAAGTTGAAGATGTAGCGGAATTAGCAAATTATACTAAAGGAGATAAGCAAATTCCATATGCAGTTATAAAAGAATTTATAGGAAAGGACTTAGTAGGTATCAAATATGAACAGTTATTACCATTTACTTTACCATATCAAAATCCAGAAAATGCTTTTAGAGTAATTTCAGGAGATTTTGTTACTACCGAAGATGGTACTGGTATCGTACACACAGCACCTACCTTTGGAGCCGATGATGCGTTAGTTGCAAAACAAGCAACTCCAGAAGTTCCGCCAATGTTGGTGCTAGACGAAAATGAGAACCCAGTTCCGTTAGTAGACTTACAAGGTAGATTCCGTCCAGAAATGGGAGAATTTGCAGGTAAATATGTGAAGAACGAGTACTATGCTGATGGAGAAGCTCCTGAAAGATCAGTAGATGTTGAGTTAGCGATTCAATTAAAAGAAGAAAATAAAGCCTTTAAGGTTGAAAAATATGTGCACAGTTATCCGAATTGTTGGCGTACCGATAAACCAATTTTATACTATCCATTAGATTCTTGGTTTATCAAGGTAACCGATGTAAAGGATAAGATGTTCGATTTAAATGAAACGATAAACTGGAAACCAAAATCAACAGGAGAAGGACGTTTTGGTAACTGGTTAAAAAATGCGAATGACTGGAACTTATCACGTTCTCGTTTTTGGGGAATTCCATTACCTATTTGGCGAACAGAAGACGGAACAGAACAAATCTGTATTGGTTCTGTAGCTGAATTAAAAGAAGAAATCCAAAAGTCAGTGGATGCAGGAGTAATGTCTGAAGATATTTTTGCTGATTTTGAAGTAGGAAATATGTCTGAAGATAACTACGATAAAATCGATTTACATAAAAATGTAGTCGATAAAATCACGTTAGTTTCGGCATCAGGAAAACCAATGAAGCGCGAAAGTGATTTAATTGATGTTTGGTTCGATTCTGGTTCTATGCCATATGCACAATGGCATTATCCGTTTGAAAATAAAGAATTAATAGAAGATAAAGAAAGTTACCCTGCAAACTTTATTGCTGAAGGCGTAGATCAAACTCGTGGATGGTTTTATACCTTACATGCAATAGGAACAATGGTGTTTGACTCTGTAGCCTATAAAAATGTAGTATCTAACGGATTGGTGTTAGATAAGAACGGGCAAAAAATGTCAAAGCGTTTAGGAAATGCGGTAGATCCGTTTACAACATTGTCAGAGTTCGGTCCAGATGCTACGCGTTGGTATATGATTTCGAATGCGAACCCATGGGACAACTTAAAATTTGATATTGCAGGAATAGAAGAGGTAAAACGTAAATTCTTCGGAACTTTATATAACACCTATTCATTCTTCTCACTATATGCAAATATTGACAACTTTAGGTATAGCGAAGCTGAAATAGCTATTAATGAACGACCAGAGATTGATCGTTGGATTTTATCTGAATTAAATACCTTAGTTCAAAAAGTAGATAAATTCTATGCTGAATATGAGCCTACCAAGGCAACCAGAGCTATTTCCGATTTTGTGCAAGATCACCTAAGTAACTGGTATGTACGTTTATGTAGAAGACGTTTCTGGAAAGGAGAGTATGCACAAGATAAAATCTCTGCATACCAAACGTTATACACCTGTATGTTAACGGTAGCTAAATTAGGATCTCCAGTAGCTCCTTTCTTTATGGATCGTTTATATAAAGATTTAGTGAATGCTACAGGAAAAGAAAGTTTTGAAAGTGTACATATAGCAGAGTTTCCAAAATACAATGCTGATCTAGTTGATAAGTCGTTAGAGCGTAAAATGGAAAATGCACAAACAATTTCGTCATTAGTTCTATCTCTAAGGGCTAAAGAGAAAATTAAAGTGCGCCAGCCGTTACAAAAAATAATGATTCCTGTATTAGATGCAGTTCAGAAGGAAGAAATTTTAGCAGTTGCAGACTTAATCAAGTCAGAAGTAAACGTTAAAGAGATCGAATTATTGGACGATGCTTCAGGAATTTTAGTAAAACAAATCAAACCAAATTTTAAAGCATTAGGGCCTAAATTTGGTAAGGAAATGAAGTTGATAGCTAATAAGATACAAGGATTTACACAAGAAGATATCATTAAAATAGAAAAAGAAGGTGAAATTTCTGTGGAAATTAACGATAAAATGATTACTTTAGGAACCGCTGATGTGGAGATTTCATCGAAAGATATCGAAGGGTGGTTGGTAGCCAACGCAGAAGGGTTAACTGTAGCTTTAGATGTTACAATAAACGACGAATTACGCAAAGAAGGTGTGGCAAGAGAATTAGTTAATAGAATTCAAAACGCACGAAAAGACACAGGTTTAGAAGTAACCGATAAAATAAAATTAACCATTTTGCAGGCTGATGATTTAAAAGAATCGGTATTGGCAAATGAAAACTACATTAAAGCAGAAACATTAACAAACGAATTAGTTTTTGTTGATGTTTTAAGTAATGGTACAGAAATTGAGTTTGATACCATTAAAAGTAGAATGTTAATTGAAAAAATATAGCATTATGGATGATGTTAAAATAAGATATTCAGACAGTGATTTACAAGAGTTTAAGGAAATCATTCAAAAGAAAATTGAAAAAGCAGAAGAAGATTTAAGGTTGCTACAAGCATCATATAAAAACGGTTCAGATAACGGAACCGATGATACGTCGCCAACATTTAAATCTTTTGAAGAAGGATCTGATACAATGGCTAAAGAGGCAAATATGCAGTTAGCTATTCGTCAAGAAAAGTTTATTCGCGATTTAAAAAATGCCTTAGTTCGTATTGAAAATAAAACCTATGGTATTTGTAGAGTTACTGGTAAGCTAATTCAAAAAGAACGTTTAAAGTTAGTACCACATGCTACTTTAAGTATCGAAGCAAAACGAAAACAATAACTTTTAAAGTTAAAATAAATAGAGCCTCTTTTAGAGGCTTTTTTTGTATGAAAAAACATCTATTGTTATTACTTATACTAAGTATCCAGTTTCTTTACTGTCAAGAAAAAATAATACAGAAAAGAAAAATGTTAGTAAACGAACTCGAAGTTGTTACTTACGGTTTGGATGATATTGTAATTGAAAATTCAAAAGATGGACAACTCGAAGTAGTTTTATTAGATGAAAATCCACATACACACAATATCCTATTCAAAAAAGAAGGAGAAGTCTTTACAATAGCATTTGAATTAAATATTCCAACATTAAAAAACGAAGTCTTTCGAAAATATATAACGAGGAGGCTAGAAAGAGCCAGAGCAGTTATAAAAGTTCCCAAAAACAAACATATAAGCATTCATGGAAAAACTATCGGAATAACTTCAAAAAGTTATAAAGGAGATGTAAATATTTATATAGAAAGAGGAAATATAAAGTTAAATACAGTTAAAGGAAACTCAAATATAGATCTTTTCCAAGGCAATGTTTTTGCTAATATTGATAAACAAACAGGTTTGGGTTTAAAAACTAACAACGGAACAATCATTATAAATGGAAAAAGAAAAATATCTCCATTTTCTAAAGAAGTGACACCTGTTTCTAAAATACTTACTATAAATTCTATTCATGCGAATATTAATATTGAATTAAAGTAATTAACAAAAAATTATAAAAATTAGACGTAACAAAAGAAGTTTCATTTTGTCTAATGGTTAATTAAAAACTAAGAAATGAATAAAAGTATACTAACCACAGCAACCATTGCAGCATTACTCTTAACAAGCTGTAATTCTACTAAAAAGACAACAAACGATTTAGCTGTTCAAACTCCCATTGTAACGACTTTAGATTTAACAAAAGTAGACAATGATAAAGTACCAGTAACTGTTAATCCAGGCAGGTTTACAATTGAAAAAGTAACATATAGATTGCCAAGAGTTGTCCAAGGAACCTATTCTGTGAGTGATTTTGGTAAATATGTAGACAGCTTTAAGGCTTTAGATTATGAAGGAAATGAACTAGAGGTAACAAAAGTTGATACGAATACTTGGGCAATTACCAATGCTGAAAAATTAGATAAAGTAACGTATTTAGTAAACGATACTTTTGATATGGAAGTTTCAGGGGGAATTGGAGGAGAAACCCCATTTTCACCCGCAGGAACAAATATAGAGTCTACAAATTATGTGCTTAACCTTCACGGATTTGTGGGGTATTTTGATTCTTTAAAAAACAATCAATATAAGTTAGATGTTGTTTCGCCTACCAATTTTAAAAGAACTTCCGCTTTACAAGAAGTTGGAACAAAAACAAGTGAAGACGGCTCAACTTTAACGTCGAGCTATTTTGCACCACGTTATTTTGATATTACCGATAATCCTATGTTTTATGGAGAATTAGATGTTGAAGAGTTTAAAGTAGGTGATATTAAAATTGTATTAAGTGTATACTCTCCAAATAAGAAGCACTCAGCTGAAAAGCTTAAGAAAGTTATGGAGAAAATGATGCAAGCACAAAAAGCATATTTAGGAAGTATTAACAGTACAGCACGCTACGATATTTATTTATACTTATCTGACGGAACTGAAAAAGCGCCTAAAGGATTTGGGGCTTTAGAACATCATACATCAACAGTAGTAGTGTTACCAGAAGCAATGCCAGATGAAGCATTGGCAAAAAGTATGATTGATGTAGTATCTCATGAGTTTTTTCATATTGTAACTCCGTTAAGTGTACATTCAGAAGACGTACATTATTTCGATTACAATCAACCAACATTTTCAAAACACTTATGGATGTATGAAGGAATTACAGAATACTTTGCTACATTATTTCAAATAAACCAAGGTTTGGTAACAGAAGATGAATTTTACAGCAAAATTATGGGTAAAATTAAAACAGCATCCACTATGAACGACGCTATGAGTTTTACAAAGATGAGTGAAAATGTATTGGAAGAACCGTATGCTTCTCAGTACTATAATGTTTATCAAAAAGGAGCTTTAATAGGTATGTGTATTGATATTTTAATGCGTGAAGAAAGTAATGGAAATAGAGGTGTGTTATCATTAATGAAAGAGTTGTCATTAAAATATGGGAAAAACAAACCATTTGAAGATGATAAGTTAATTGGAGAAATTACTGAAATGACCTATCCATCAATAGGAGCATTTTTAAACACACACGTAGTAGGAGGTACACCAATTAATTATAATGAGTTTTTTGCTAAAGCAGGATTAGTGTTAGATGAATCAAAAGTGAAAACAAATTATATCCAAAATGATGGAGCTATGATTGTTAGACCAGATAAAGCGACACAAACTATCCGATTTACAGAAGCTGTAAAAGACAACAGCTTTTGGGCTGAAAATGGAGCACAACCTAATGATGCAATCAAAGAAGTTGATGGAGTGGCTGTGACAAAGGAAAGTGCAAATCAAATTTTTACGAAAATGTTTATGTGGCAACCAGGAAACGAAGTTGAAGTAAAATTAGAAAGAGATGGTAAAGAGGTGGTTATTAAAACAACTTTAACTCAATCATATACAAAAGGAACTAGTTTAAAAGATGATCCTAATGCAACACAAAAGCAAAAAGAACTAAGAAAAGCTTGGTTAAAAGGATAGTTTCTTTTTATTAATATAAATTAAGACCAGTATGACTAAAAGTCTATTGGTCTTTTTCTTTCTATAAATCAGAAGAAAAACATAAAAATAGTTTTCTTATTTTTGTTTCCATTAAATAAAAAAAATGTCTAAAAAACACATCGCAATACTTACCGTAATTCTGGCAATTTTAATTGATCAAATTAGTAAAATTTACATCAAAACACATTTTCAGCTAGGAGAAGAAGTAGTTGTTTTTAATGATTGGTTTAGAATTCATTTTACCGAGAATAATGGTATGGCATGGGGCTTTGAATTTGGAGGGAAAACAGGGAAGTTATTTTTAACTTTATTTAGAGTTGTTGCAGTTACAGGTATTGTGTATTGGTTATGGCAAACAATAAAACGAAAGGCACATACCGCTGTTATTGTCGCTATTGCATTAATTTTAGCAGGAGCAGTAGGCAATATCATCGATTCTGTTTTTTATGGTGTAATTTTCGACTCTTCTTATCATAATGTTGCTACACTTTTTTCAGATAATCCTTACGGAGAATTATTTCATGGAAAAGTAGTAGATATGTTATACTTTCCTATTTACGAAGGAGAAAACTTTACCTTTTTTAATGCTATTTTTAATGGTGCAGATTCTTGGATAACGATTGGAGTAGCTTTACTATTTTTATTTAATAAGCAAGCATTTCCAAAAGAAGAAGAAACAAAACAAGCTTCATAAAAGTACTTTAGATACTTTTCCTATATTTATAGAAAAAGAAAACGATGCGTTTATTAAAATATCTTGCTGTTTTTGTACTAGGATTTTTAATTGCAAAATTCTGGTATGAGAAGAAGGAAGAAAAGTACGAGCAAGAAGAAATTCAGGTGGTTTTAAACGGAATCCAAAACCTAAGTAAATTAGTAGTTTCAGAAGGAAATTTCTCTGAAATGTACAGTTTTACGGATGCTAAAAAATACTTTTATGGATATCTTACATTTGAAAAAAAAGCAATGCTTTCTGTGAATGCAAAGGTTGAGGTTGGTTACGACTTATCGAAATTAGAAATTCAAATAGATAGTGTTGATAAACAAATTATTATTAAAAAAATTCCTGAGGAAGAAATTCTAATTTCCCCTGATATTAAGTATTTTGATTTGCAGCAAAGTCAGTTTAATACTTTTTCTAAGCAAGAACTAAACAAGCTCAACACTAAAGCTATTGAAAAGATTAAATCAACAATAACGGTTTCTCAACTACAAAAAGATGCTAAAACACGTTTGTTTGAAGAACTATCTAAGATTTACCAACTTTCTAAAATTTATAATTGGAAAGTGGTGGATAATACTAACTCAAAGATGTTTGAATCGTTGTTGTTAAAAGATTAATTTTTTTAAAAGTATATTTGATGTAGTTTAAAAATAAGTTATGAGAAAAATATATGGAATTGCTATGCTATTTTTGGTATTAATGGCATGTAAAAAAGAAGAAAAAGAAAAGCTAATTTATACCCAAGATGTAGACAATTATTGGAAAGCGTACGATAAGATAACTTCTACCAAAGATTCAGTTTTACAATCAAAATATTTAAAAGAGGAATTTTTAGATAAAGCTTCTATTGGGCAAAAAACAATGTTTAAAGTTAGAAACTGCACTCCTCAAGAGTACATAGAAAACATTAATGATTATCCCAAATTTTGGAACTCTATTAAGGAAAATACTATAAAAAGTAAAGGTTTAAGTTCAGAGATAGACAATGGACTACAAAAATTAAAGCAAATTTACCCAGACTTAAAACCGGCTAAAGTGTACTTTACTGTTGGAGCATTTAGAACTGGAGGAACAGCAGTAGATAGTTTAGTGATTTTTGGTGTAGATATGCAAATGTTGGATGAAAACATTAATACTTCTGAGTTAAAAAAAAGCCTAGATAATGTAAAAAAATTTCAAAAAACAAATCCAATCAATAATGTAAAATTTACAGGAGTTCATGAGTTTGTTCATACACAACAAAAACCTTTTTCAACAGAGAGTTTATTAGTAGCAAGCCTATATGAAGGAGTAGCAGAGTTTGTTGCTGAAAAAGCTTTAGGAGAAAAGTCTAGTATGGAAGGTATAGAATACGGTAAGAAAAATACTCAAGTTATTAAAGATCAATTTGAAATAGAAATGTTCAACAAAGCTTATTCTTATTGGTTGTGGAGTTCGATGTCAAATAAATTTAATCAGAGAGATTTAGGGTATTTTATTGGATATAAAATTGCTGAAAAATACTATGATGATTTTGATAAAGATAAAAATTTAGCAATAAAAAATCTTATAGAGTTAGATTATGGTAATAACGAAACCATCATTGAATTTGTAGATTCAGTTAAATTTTTTGATAAACCAATTTCTGAAATAAGAAAAGAAAATGAAAAGCATAGACCTTATGTCGTTTCTATAAAAGAATTTAAGAATAATGATACTGATGTAGACCCAGCTATAAAAACACTAACTATTGAATTTTCTAAACCAATGAATGAAAAAATAATGAATCTAAGATTAGGTCCGTTAGGAGAATCAAATTTGTTAAGTGTGACAAGTTTTAAAGGATGGTCAAAAGATAAAACTAAATTAGTTTATGAAGTCTCATTAAAGTCAAACTTAAGGCAACAGTTGTTAGTTAGTGATGTATTTCAATCTAATAAAGGATATCCATTACAACCATACCTTATAGATATAACGACGAAGTAACAAAAAACATTGGACTAAATTATCCAAGGTTTTTTATATTAATTAGGTAACTTCTTACTCAATAAACCATAAATAAAAGCCCCTATAAGAGCTCCTAAGAGTACAATAATCATTGGGATTATTCCTTGTCCAATCAAAACAAAAATAGGAGCAGGACAAGCGCCTGCTAGTGCCCAACCTAACCCAAATATAGTGCCGCCAACTAAAGTTCTAATAAATCCTTTTTTCTTTTCTCTAATGTTAATTTGGTTCCCTAAATAATCTTTAACCTTTCCACTTTTAAAGAAATACATAAGTATTGCAGAAATAGCTACGGCAGAACCAATAATACCATACATGTGAAAAGATTGGAATCTAAACATTTCATAAATTCGATACCAAGAAACAGCTTCTGATTTAGATAAAATAATTCCGAAAACTATACCAATAACTAAAAATTTTATATTCTTCATCTTAACCAAATATTAAAGGGAATAGAGCCCAAGTCATTATTAAACCACCAATAAAAAAACCAATTACTGCAATTAAAGAAGGTAATTGAAAACTACTTAGTCCTGTAATGGCATGTCCTGAGGTACATCCTCCTGCATAACGAGTTCCAAATCCAATTAAAATTCCAGCAATTAATAAAATTGTAAAACCTTTTAAGGTTAACATGTTTTCAATGCTGAAAATTTCATTAGGTACATAGGTTTCTCCTGCATTTTGAAAACCTAAATTAGCTAATTCATTTACAGTTGTTGGGTTTAAATCAATTTTTGGTGTAGCAGAGAGGTAGTTAATGGCTATATATCCTCCAATTACTAAACCAATTAAAAAAACAATAGCCCAATCACGTTCTTTCCAATCTTTCTTAAAATAATCAGATACTTTACCTGCTCCAACCATGGTACACATGGTTTCTAAATTAGTTGATACTCCAAAATTTTTACCGAAATAAAAGAATAAAAATAGTATAAAGGCGATAAGTGGCCCAGATACATACCACGACCATGGTTGTAATATAAAATCCATTATAATATGTTTTTTAAATAAGTGATAATGTTTTTTGTTGCTCCCACATTTTTTAAAATATAATTGTGGTTAACTTTCCCCATTTGCTCTCTTAGTTTTTTGTCTGATTGTAATAAAGCAAAATTACTGGAAAATTCATTAGTATTTGTAACGGTCTTTGCACCTCCTATTTCTAGTAAATCAATTGCTTCTTGAAACTTACTGTATTTATTACCACCAAAAATAACAGGAACACCATATGTTGCTGGTTCCAAAATATTATGTAAACCAGTAGCGAGTCCACCACCTACATAGGCAGCATCAGCGTATGAATATATTTTTGTAAGTAAGCCAATAGTGTCAATTATAAAAACTTGATATCCTGATAACTCTTTGTTTAGGTTTTCAGAGTAAAGAACAGTTTTTTTATTGATTGAGTTTTGTAACTCTTTAATCTGTTTTTTATTGATGTTATGTGGAGCAATAATAAACTTTTCATCATCAGTTGCGTGATTATTTAAATAATCTACAATAAGTTCTTCATCTTCTTTCCAAGTACTTCCCGCAACAACAGTGTAATTATTATTTTTAAACTCAGAAATAAAATCTAACGAGTTATCTTGTTGTAAAATATCGTATACGCGATCAAATCGTGTATCACCAGCAATGGTTACGTTATTAAAATTAATAGAATTTAATAAGTCTTTAGAAGTTTTGTTTTGTACAAAAAAGTGATTAAAAACAGTTAGTTTTTCACGCATAAAACCTCCATACCATTTAAAAAAGGATTGTTTTTTTCTAAAAATTCCTGAAATTAAAATCGTAGGAACATTATGTTTTTTTAATTCTGAAAGAAGATTAGGCCAAAACTCATACTTTATCATAATAGCCATATCTGGATGTACTTTTTTGATGAATTTTCTAACGTTCGATTTTGTGTCTAATGGTAAATAGCAAATAACATCAGCTAATGGATAGTTTTTTCTGATTTCATAACCAGAGGGGGAGAAAAAAGTAACAACTATTTTGTAACCTGTATAAAGCTGTTTTAACTCTTCAATAATAGGTCTTCCTTGTTCAAATTCCCCTAAAGAAGCAGCATGAAACCAAATTACTTTATCAGTTTTGGAAATACTGTTTATTCTTGAAAATGTTTCTTTTCTCCCTTCATAAAATAACTTTATTTTTTTGTTGAATAAAGCTATTAATGGGAGTAATATAGATACTACAGAAAGAAGTAAATTGTATAAAAAATTCATTATGCGAATTTATGAAATAAAAAAATCAGTGAAGTTACTCACTGATTTTTTATTCTACGTTGAAATATGTTATGATTCCATTTCAAAATCTTCCATGAACTTAGTGGTATAATTACCTGCTACGTAATCTGGATGATCCATTAATTGTCTGTGGAAAGGAATTGTTGTTTTTACACCTTCAATAACATACTCATCTAATGCGCGTTTCATCTTGTTAATCGCTTCTTCACGAGTTTGTGCAGTAACAATTAACTTAGAAATCATTGAATCGTAGTTTGGTGGAATCATGTACCCAGCATACACGTGAGTATCGATACGAACACCATGACCACCTGGAGCGTGATATGAAGTTATTTTTCCTGGAGCAGGTCTAAATCCGTTATAAGGATCTTCTGCATTAATTCTACATTCAATTGAGTGTAATTGTGGCTTGTAGTTTTTACCTGAAATTGGCACACCAGCCGCAACCAAGATTTGTTCACGAATTAAATCATAGTCTACAACTTCTTCAGTAATTGGATGCTCTACCTGAATACGAGTATTCATTTCCATAAAGTAGAAGTTACGGTGTTTGTCTACTAAGAACTCAACTGTACCAGCACCTTCATACTTAATATATTCAGCAGCCTTTACAGCAGCAGCTCCCATAGCATCACGTAATTCTTCTGTCATGAATGGAGAAGGAGTTTCCTCAGTTAATTTTTGGTGACGACGTTGAACTGAACAATCTCTTTCAGATAAGTGACAAGCTTTACCATAAGCATCACCTACTACTTGGATTTCAATATGGCGAGGTTCTTCAATTAACTTCTCCATATACATATCGTCGTTTCCAAAAGCAGCTTTAGATTCTTGTCTTGCAGAATCCCAAGCATCTTTTAAATCTTCGGCTTTCCAAACAGCACGCATACCTTTACCTCCACCACCGGCAGATGCTTTTAACATTACAGGGTATCCTGTTTCTACAGCGACTTTTTCACATTCTTCAAATGTGGTAATTACACCGTCACTACCTGGTACACATGGTACTCCAGCAGCTTTCATGGTAGCTTTAGCATTCGCTTTATCTCCCATTTTATCAATCATCTCAGGAGAAGCTCCGATAAATTTAATTTCGTGCTCTTCACATAGTTTTGAGAATTTAGCGTTTTCTGCTAAGAAACCATATCCTGGGTGAATTCCGTCAGCATTTGTAATCTCTGCAGCTGCTATGATGCGATCCATTTTTAAATAAGACTCGCTACTTGGAGCAGGTCCAATACAAACAGCTTCATCAGCAAATCGTACGTGTAAACTTTCAGCATCTGCTTTTGAGTAAACAGCTACTGTTTTTATCCCCATCTCTTTACAGGTTCTAATTACACGTAGCGCGATTTCGCCTCTATTGGCAATTAATATCTTTTTAAACATGTCTTTTAGTTTATGAGTTTATTGGGTTTAGTTGTTTAAGAGTTTAGCATAGCTAAACTTCTAAACTTAAAACTTCTAAACCAAAAATTATGATGGGTCTACTAAAAATAATGGTTGATCAAATTCTACTGGAGAAGAATCATCCACTAATACTTTAACGATTTTACCAGATACTTCTGATTCAATTTCGTTAAATAATTTCATTGCTTCAATGATACAAACAGTATCACCAACTTTTACTTCTGTTCCTACTTCAGCAAAATTAGGTTTATCTGGGGAAGGTTTTCTGTAGAAAGTACCAATGATAGGTGATTTTATAGTTACATATTTTGAGTCGTCAGTAGATTCAGCTGCTACTGGGGCTGCAGCTGGTGTAGCTGGTTGTGCTACTGGTGCAGGAGCCATCATTTGTGTAGCTGCTGCAGGAGCAGGGGCTTGAATAATAGTAGTTTCAGGAGTGTCACTTCCAGTTTTAATGGTGATTTTAATATCTTCCATCTCTAGCTTTACTTCACTTGCACCTGACTTAGCTACAAACTTTATAAGACTTTGAATTTCTTTAATGTCCATTTTCCTAAATTTTAGTTGTTTAGTTTATGAGTTATAGGCCCATTTTAAATAGATAGCTCCCCATGTGAAGCCTCCACCAAATGCGGCAAAAATTAAATTATCTCCTTTTTTCAACTCTTTTTCATAGTCAGCAAGTAACAACGGTAAAGTAGCAGACGTTGTATTTCCATACTTATGAATGTTCATCATTACTTTATCATCTTCTAAGCCTACTCTATTAGCAGTAGCTTCGATGATTCTTTTATTAGCTTGGTGTGGTACTAACCACTGAATGTCATCTTTTGTTAAGTTGTTTCTGGTTAACATTTTTTCAGAAACATCTGCCATGTTAGAAACAGCAAACTTAAATACAGTTCTTCCTTCTTGATGAACAAAATGTTGCTTGTTTTTAACAGTGTCTTCTGATGCTGGTAAAATTGATCCACCTGCATCGATTTTTAAGAATTCTCGACCAATTCCGTCGCTTCTTAAATACTCATCTTGTAACCCTAAACCGTCGTTATTAGGTTCAAATAAAACAGCACCTGCCCCATCTCCAAAGATGATACAAGTAGCTCTATCGCTATAATCAATAATTGATGACATTTTATCGGCACCAATTAACAATACTTTTTTATATCTACCGCTTTCAATATAACTAGAGGCAGTTGACATACCGTATAAAAAACTAGAGCAAGCCGCTTGTAAATCATAAGAAAAAGCATTTACGGCTCCTATTTTAGAAGCTGTATAAGCTGCAGTTGAAGCTACAGGCATATCTGGAGTAGCAGTTGCTACGATAACCATGTCAATGTCTTCAGGGTTTGTATTTGATTTTTGAAGTAAATCTTCTGCTGCTTTTATTGCCATGAAAGAAGTTCCAAGACCTTCGCCTTTTAAAATTCTTCTTTCTTTGATTCCTGTTCTCGTAGTAATCCACTCATCATTGGTGTCTACCATTGTTTCTAGCTCCTTATTAGTTAGAGCATGTTCTGGAATATATTTTCCTACCGCTGTTATAGCTGCAGTTATTTTAGTCATAGTTGTTTGTTTTGTAGTAAAACGAGTTTTCAAAGTAATGAAAATTATTTCACTTTTTTATAGAAAAAAACATCAAAAAGAGTATTTTTTGATGTAAAAACATAAAAAAACCCTCAAAGTAGAGGGTTTTTTTATTTTTTAAACTAGTTTTTAAGCCTCAGCAGCAGCACTTTCTAATACTACTTGACCTCTGTAATAAAGTTTTCCTTCATGCCAGTGAGCTCTGTGGTATAAATGAGCTTCTCCAGTTGTAGGATCAACAGCTATTTGAGGTACAGAAGCTTTATAGTGAGTTCTTCTTTTATCTCTTCTAGTTTTAGATATTTTTCTCTTTGGATGTGCCATTTTATGTCTTATTTATCTGTTAGTAAATCCTTTAATTTATCCCATCTAGGGTCTGTTGATGTTTCTTCAACAGTTTTTTCTTCGTTTATTTTTAATTCCTCTAATTTTCTTAAAGCATCTGATTGCATAGTACCATCAACAACATTTGGGTGTACTCTTTTGCTCGGTACTGATAACACAATTAACTCATATATATATTGAGAAACATTTACTTGATAAGCTTCATGTGGAAGTATCAAGATTTCATCGTGTTCATCATTAAACTCAGGTCCAAACTTAACAACTAAATCTAAATTACCATTGATTGGTAAATCAAATAATTCATTAGTAATGTCACAAGGAACATTAACTGTTCCGCTTATGTTAAAAGCAAGCTCTAATAAAGTGCTTTTTTTAACAAATGTAACATCAGCTTTTATGTTAACGTTGTTAAACTCGTCAAACTGAAATGCTTCAAAGAACGTTTTGTCAATTTGATATTCAAACAAATGACTTCCTTCTTTTAAACCTACAAAAGGTATGTTGAATTGTTTTAAGTCTTTCATCTACAACTATCAATTTGAGCGTGCAAAGATATAAAAAATGTTTTTACTTTTATGTTTTGAGTAAAAAAAATGAACTATTTTGCTTTTAATGCGTTTTTTGTAAGTTCTTGATACTCTTTTCGGTTCTTAAATATTTGTAATGAGGTAAATAAGGCTTCTTTAAAAGATGTGGGATTAGCATTATTTTTACCAGCAATATCAAATCCAGTTCCATGGTCTGGAGAGGTTCTTACCTTGCTCAAACCAGCAGTGAAATTTACACCATTTCCAAAAGATAAAGCTTTAAATGGAGCCAAACCTTGGTCGTGATACATGGCTAAAACTCCGTCAAATTGTTCATAGGTTTTTGAACCAAAGAAACCGTCGGCTGCATACGGGCCAAAAACTAATTTACCAGTTTCTTTAATTTCAGTAATAGTAGGGCGAATAATTTCGTCATCTTCAGTACCAATTATCCCATTGTCACCACAATGTGGATTTAGCCCTAATACTGCAATTTTAGGTTTACTAATATTAAAATCTTGTTTTAAAGAGTTGCACATGATTTCAACTTTAGATTTTATAAGCTCAGGAGTAATGGTTTCAGAAACTTTAGAAACAGGAATATGACCAGTTATTAAACCAATACGTAATTCATTTGTCATTAAAATCATTAAACTTCTTCCATCAAAGTTCTCTTCTAGATATTCTGTGTGCCCTGGGAACTTAAATTTTTCAGATTGAATATTTTCTTTGTTAATAGGAGCTGTAACAATAAGATCTATTTGATTCTTTTTTAAAGCTCCAACAGCTGCTTGTAATGATTTTAAGGCAAATTTACCACCTTCTTCAGTAGTTTTACCTAAGTCTACCTTAACCTCTTCTTTCCAACTGTTTAATAAATTAACTTTACCATGAACAAGTTTATCTAAAGAAGTAATTCCATGAATACTGGTGTTAAGTCTTAACGTTTTTTTATGATATGAAATCAATTTGTTTGAAGCAAATAAAACTGGAGTGCAAAAATCAAGCATTCGTTTGTCTTCAAATGTTTTTAAAATAATTTCGATACCAATTCCATTGATGTCCCCAACCGAAATTCCGACAATAATTTTGTTTGCTTTATCCATAGTTTACTTTCGTAGGTAAAGTTGTATTTTTGATGCTAACAAAAGTAACTAAATTTTTATAGAATGTTTACCGGAATAATAGAAACTCTTGGAATTGTAAAAGGGATTGAGCGTGAAAAAGAGAATTTACACCTTACAATAAAAAGTACAATAACCAATGAATTAAAAATAGATCAGAGTGTAGCACATAATGGTGTTTGCTTAACAGTTGTTGCAATTGATAAGGATGAGTATACAGTTACAGCTATAAAAGAAACACTAGACAAAACGAATATAGGTGATTTACAGGTAGGAGATGAGATAAACCTTGAAAGAGCAATGAAGTTAGGGGCTCGATTAGATGGGCACATAGTACAGGGACATGTAGATGGAACAGGGGTTTGTAAAAATATAGAAGATGCTGAAGGGAGTACAGTTTTTACTTTTTCATATGATTTTAATGGCTCTAATGTTACGATTGAAAAAGGTTCGATTACTATAAACGGAGTAAGTTTAACTGTGGTAAACTCTAAAAAGGATGAGTTTAGTGTGGCTATTATTCCATATACTTACGAGCATACAACCTTTAAAAACTTTAAAATAGGTATCAAAGTGAATTTAGAATTTGATGTGATTGGGAAATATGTTGCTAGATTACACGCTTTAAGAGGATAAGATAAAATTATAAAAATTGCATGAAAACCATGGAACTATTTAAGTCTATTGCCTTATGTTTTTCTGGAGGAGGATATAGAGCTGCTTGTTTTTCATTAGGAACATTGTCTTTATTAGAAAAAGTAGGTTTACTAGAAAATGTAAAAGCAATTTCTACCGTTTCTGGAGGAACAATTACCGGGGTTAAGTATGCACAATCTCAAATTGAAGGAAAAGAGTTTCAAACTTTTTTTGATGAGTATTATGCGTGGTTAGCAAAGGATGAGTTAACAAGTAATGCACTTAGTCACTTGAGATGGCCTTTAATTTGGAATCAGCCCGAAAATAAGCACAAGCGAAAAAATCCGATTAATGCGTTTGCTATAGAGTATAATAAGTTAACAGATAATGCAACTTTGGGAGAGGTTCAAGATGCAATTAGCGAAGGAAAAACGCATTTAGAAAGGGTGATTTTTAATGCAACAGATTTTGATAGTACACATCAGTTTAGGTTTCAAAATATAAAAGGAAATCAAAAAAGGTTTGGAAATGGAAAAGCACATAGCAAATATAAAGGAGTTATTAATGATATAAAATTAGGAGATGTAATAGCTGCTTCTACAGCATTTCCGGGAGGATTTGAGCCTATAGGTTTTCCGTACGATTTTACTCCGAAGCATAATGATTTAGAGGAAATAGGATTGATGGATGGAGGTATTGTAGATAATCAAGGTGCTTCTGTTTTTGTGTCTGAAGCGCAAAATCAATGTGAAGGAAAACCTGAACTTCATGACTTATATTTTTTGTGTGATGTTTCATCACCATATCCAGGAGAGGGTTTTAAATTTGCTTCTGATTCTTGGTTTAGTAAGTATGTGTCCTATGTGTCTAGCGCTTTTACCTTGTTGTTTATGTTGATAGTTACCGTGTTTTTTGGAGTACAAAAGATGATGGTTTGGTACACAGTGAGTGTTGTAATATTAGCTTTTTTGGTGTTTATTCACTTTCTGTTTTTTTCATTATCTAAATTAATGCAAAATGAAACAGGTGTAGATCAAAGGTTATATTTACCACCAAGAAGAGTTGGTTTTTATATACTTAACAGAGCAAAATCGTTGGTTCGCATGGCAAGTGTAGTTTTTCTTAAAAATGATAGGAGGCAACATGCAAATGCGATTTATAGTACTTTTCCAAATAAAATAATTACATCTACAGTGTATGAGTTACGATGTAAAGATGCTTCAGGAAATCAAACAACCCGACCAGAGAACGAGAGAGGTTGGGGGGAAATAAAGAAATATACAGGGGGTATAAGCGAAGCAATTATTAAAAATTCAAATAAAAGCACATCTTTCGGCACTACTTTATGGTTCACGAAAAAAGATAAGGCAAATGGTATGTTAAACAGTGTTATTGCATGTGGGGAGTATACTGCTTGTTATAATTTGTTATCATATCTAATTATTCAATATGGTGACAGAGCTACTGAAATGCTAATTTTTAAAAAATTATTATCTCTTTGGAAGAAATTTCAAGAAAACCCCCATTTTTTAGTAGAGGAGCGTCAAGAAAAATTAAAAACGATGAAAGGGTAAATATTCATCGTTTTCTAGTTTTAAAAAATTAAAGTTTTTATTGTGCTTACGATAGTATTAAGAACTTTATTTTTAAAATGACCTAAGCTTATTTTTGAAATACCTGCGGCTTGTAAAGCTTTCATTTGGAATAAGTCTTTCTGGCTTTTTACAAGCCATTCAAAATCTTCTACGGTAAGTTTTCCTTGTGCTAATAAAGACGTCCATCTTTCTAGTTTGTCTTTTGAATCATTCAAGAATAGTTCAATGTCTTTTTTAGATTCTTGTGAAAATTCACTAAACTTATCACTAAATAAAGAGATTAGTGATTTTTTTAATTCTTGTAATATTTTTTCGAAATCCATAGCGTATTAATTGTTTGAAAGAAGTTGTAGTAATTTGTTTTTTGTAGCAGGTTCTTTTTTACTTTCGTATTCAAGTAACAGATTAAATGCCTCAGTTATTTGCCCTTTAGCTTCCGTGATAAAAAAAGGAGAAAGCTTATTTTTTTCTTTCCATCGTTTTAAAAAACCAGCAAGTAAGTTTTTGTCTTGGTCAGCTAATAACAACCACATTTTATAGGTTATCTCGTTGTTGGGCTTGTATTTCTCGTATTCAACAATTTTAGCAATCTCATTTTGTAGTTTTTCAATTTCTTTACTGTTTTCTTCGTAAGGATTTTCAGCTTTGTCTATAAGTTGAGTAGCATCTATTTTTATTTCAATAGTTTTTTGAAATGAGTATTGATCGTATGGAGCTGTTTTAAGAATACTACAAGAAGAAAGAAAAGCAGTAATGAGGATTAAAATAAAGAAGAGTTTGTTAGTTTTCATAGTTAAGTTAATTTTTACCGAATAAATTTAATAATTTCTAAAAAAAGAATTAGAGATAAAACCCTGAAAATTTCATAGGGTTTTAATGGTAGATGTTTTAAAAATAAACTTGAATAGTATTATAAAAAAGGGAGTTGAATTTTCAACTCCCTTTTTTATGAGGCAATATAGTGTTTTACAACCCATAAAGGAATATGTAAATCTTGTGTAAATAACTCTTCTGTTACACTTCCTACTAAAAGAGAAGTGAAGTTATTATGCCCTTTATCTGCTACAAATAAAATATCAGTTTTGTCTTTTTCTGCAATAGCTCTTATTTTTTCAGGAATACTGTCATCACCAGCAGAAGCTTTTATTGTTTCTACGTTTGAAGCTTTTGTTTTATTAAGTAGTTTCTCAAATTGCAAGCTAACGTGTTTTTCCACTTTTTCGCGAGCTTTATCTATTTTAATGTAAGGAAAAAATAACTGAGGGATTTTAAAAACATTTAATACTTTTAATGTAGGTTGCTCTTTCTTTTTGTTAATGGAAGAAGCGGTGTTGAAAGCTTTAAGAGAGGCCGAAGAAAAATCGGTTGCAATCATTAGGTTTTCTGGATTTAGATTGGCTTCTTTAGGAATGGAAAGAATATTGCATTTTGCCATTCGTAATAGTTTTCCTGAAACCGATCCAGATCCTTTGTAGGTGTTTTTATTACCTAAAATAATTAAATCAGCATGATATTTATTAGCAACATAGCTAATTAAGCTCTCTGTATAAGCATCGTCAGAAACTAATAACTCATAATTACAATCGGCATCAAAATGTTTGTTGATGCTGTTGTCTAACTCCTCTTCAATAATATCTTCAATACTAATGTTTTCTAACTGTTCAGAAAATAAGTTGCTTATTTCATACTTTTTTACATTATGAATAAAATATACATTCTCTGTTTCATGGTTTTTTGCAAGCATGCTACAATACTTAATAAGTGTAACATCTAGTTCGGAAAGATCTAAGGCAACTAGTATATTTTTAATTTTCATAATTTAAGATTTTTGTTTTTTCGAATCTATTAATCTTTTCACAGTTTCCTGGTATTCTTCCTTTTCTTTTTGGTTTAGACGTTTGAGATGTTCTTTATAATCTTCTTTTAATCCTTTAAAAAGAGAATAGCACATTAATAACAAAAGTAAGGTAAAAGGAAGTCCGGTTGCAATAGATGCTGTTTGAAGAGCTTTTAAGCCACCTCCTAATAATAAAACGGCAGCCACAGCACCTTCTGCAAGTGCCCAAAATATTCGTTGACCTACTGGGGCGTCAATTTTTCCTCCAGAAGTTAAACTATCTACCACTAAAGAACCAGAATCTGATGAGGTAACAAAGAAACTAGCAATAAGTACAATAGCGATAATATTTAGTGCCATGGAAAAAGGGAAATCTTCTAAGAAGACAAAAAGAGCGGTAGCAACATTGTCATTTACACCGTCTGCAATAGTTGTATCTCCACCTAAAATCTCATGTAACGAGGTTGCTCCAAAAGCCGTAATCCAAAATAAGGTAATCAATGTAGGAACAATCAATACTCCAAGAATAAACTCTCTAATAGTCCTTCCTTTAGAAACACGGGCAATAAACATACCTACGAAAGGAGACCAAGCAATCCACCATCCCCAATAAAAAATAGTCCATGAGTTTTGCCATTCTGTTCCAGTATAAGCTTCAGCCCATGTGGAAAGGCTAATTAAATCATTTGCATAACTACCTGTATTTTGTACAAATGACTTTAAAATGAAAATAGTAGGCCCTAGAATTACTACAGCAAGTAATAAAAGTACTGCAATGCGCATATTCATTTCACTTAAAAATTTAACACCTTTGTCAACTCCTGAGATTACAGAAATGGTAGCAATTAATGTAATTCCTACAATTAACCATATTTGTAGCGAAATTCCTGAATTTAAACCAAAAACATGCTCTAAACCTGCGGCAACTTGTTTAACACCTAGGCCAAGAGAGGTTGCCAAACCAAAAACAGTAGCTAAAACAGCAAAAATGTCTATAATATCACCAATTCTACCATGAATTCTATCTCCTAAAAATGGGTAGAAAACAGAGCGGATTGTTAAAGGAAGTCCTCTGGAATACGTAAAATAAGCTAAAGATAACCCCACCAAAGCGTAAATACCCCAAGCATGTAATCCCCAATGTAAAAAAGTAACATTCATGGCTTCTTTGGCAGCAGCAGCTGTATTAGGGTCAGCTAAAGGAGGAGAAGAAAAATGATAAACAGGTTCAGCAATACTCCAAAAGAGTAATCCAATACCCATACCAGCACTAAAGAGCATTGAGAACCAAGAAGTGGTTGAGAACTCTGGTTTAGCTTTTGCTCCACCAATACGTAAGCTTCCGTATTTACTAAAAGCTAAGTAAAGCATAAACGCAACAAAAATATTTACCGCCAAGATAAATAGCCAACCAGTTTTGTTAGCTATAAAATTTTGTGTTATATCAAAATATGATTGAGCTCTTTCTTTAAAAAGCAAAGTTAAAGCTACACTAAGTATAATTACAATTGAAGATGTGAAGAATACAGGTCCGTTAACATTGAGTCCAAAAATTGATTTCCGTTCGTCACTTCTAATTATTTTTTTTGCTTTCTTCATGTGTTAATGTTTTGTTCTATTAAAAATAATATCCAATATTTATGTTAAATCTCATGTCCCAATTAGCATTAGGAGTTCCGTTGGCTAAAGCATTTGTCCATACAGGTCCTAACCAAGGATGATCTTTTCCTGCTGCAAAGTCTATATAGGTATAAACATTACCAGCTGTTACCAAGAGCCCAAAAACATTCATAATACTGTCTTCAAAATTCTCAGCTGTTTTATCCATATAACCAAAGTCATTATAAACTTGTATGCTAGAAATAGGTTTCCATTTTACAGGGAAGGTATATGCAGCGCCTAAAGTATATGTTGTTGCTTCTGTTGCAGTAAGGTAAGGAGCTCCATAAGCAGTTAAGGCTATAAGATCTTTATAAGTAGTATTCTTTGTGTTGTATTTGTATTTAGATACTTGCGCTTTAGTATCAAAGTTTTTCACGTTTAATTGATAGTGTAAGGCAAA
Organism: Tenacibaculum mesophilum; assembly: GCF_003867075.1. Classification (NCBI taxonomy): domain Bacteria; kingdom Pseudomonadati; phylum Bacteroidota; class Flavobacteriia; order Flavobacteriales; family Flavobacteriaceae; genus Tenacibaculum; species Tenacibaculum mesophilum. The sequence continues at coordinate 2,778,628 of NZ_CP032544.1, forward strand.
GGCATGATGGCTAGAGGTGTCTTCGGTGTCTAGATTATAGAGACCACCATATTGTGCAGAAAAACCTATTTTGTGTTGTGTGTTTTTATTTCCGAAGTGATAATTTACTTTTCCATTTAATTGGTTTGTTTCTTTATACCTTAAGTCTAAGGAGCCATCCCCATTAATGTCTATAGAAGCAACATCGTATGAGTATCGACTATCGGAAACATCAGAGTTACTTCCAAAATTAAGTTCTTCAGCATTTTTGAAAAAAGCTAAAGCATATTCCCATTTTTTGCCTTTGTGTGTGAATTTTAAACCCATATCATGATCGTCTTCTAAACCAAGGTAATAGTTAATACCAAAAAACCAGCTATGAGAATTGTATTGAGTAATACCAAAAGGTACTTGCGTTAATCCTAATTGAATGTTGTCTTTTTCATTAAAATCATACCCTAGCCAACCTTGTTTAAGCATACCTCCTCCAAAACTTTGAGAATAAAAACGGTACTCAGCATTAAGTTTTATTCCTTTGTATTTTGCTTTAGCGTTAATTCTGAAGACGTCGAAACCGAAATCGCCTCCACGTTTTTTTTGACCATCTTTCCAAGAAGATAGGTTATAGTTAAATCGTAGTGCTCCGCCAATTTTAACCTCAGGCTTTTCTTGTGAAAACATAACTGTAACAAAAGAAAAAGCAACCAAGATTAGGCTTTTTTTTGTGAAATTCATTATTAATATTGATAAATGTAAAGGAAGTGTACTTGTAAAAGTACATGCTCAAGTGAAAGGAGAAGAGAGTTCTCTTTTTAGCTTAAAAGAATGATGGTTGTCTTGAAGGGGGAATGAATTTATCTGATTGATTCCTAAAAACTAAAAAGTTAAAACTGAATACTCGTTTGTTCTTTTTGTCTTTGAGTTTTTTTATCATAAGGCCGCAAAGGTACTGATTAAAAAGGGGAGGTAAAAGAAAAATTTTATAAAAAGCACTTGCAAATGATATGTAAGTGCTTGTTTATGTGTTTTGTATAAACAAAAAAAGCTTCACAAAAAGTGAAGCTTTAAAGGTGGTCCCACATGGGCTCGAACCATGGACCCCCTGATTATGAGTCAGGTGCTCTAACCAACTGAGCTATAGGACCTGTTAAATTTGGATTGCAAAAATAAAACTTTTTTTAAATAAACACCTATTTTTTTACACTTTTCTGCTCATTAAATTTTTTCCAAAAGTACGTAACCCTTCTTTATGTTGATCAGAAATGTTAAGGTGATTTAAGCTTTCGAAAGACTTATCTGTGTAGTACTCAATAAGTTTGTGTGTTTCTTCTGGGATGTTGTTTTTCCTAAAAATAGATGAAACAATAGCTACTTTTTCAGTGTTATTTTTTTGCTTTCTATTGTAAAGATCTAGTAAATTTTCTTTGTCAGAACTATTTGCAACTTCTAAAGCTTTTAAATAAAGATATGTTTTCTTATTTTCGATAATATCTCCTCCTACTTGTTTTCCAAAAGAATCTGGATCACCAAAGGTGTCTAAATAATCGTCTTGTAGTTGAAAAGCGATTCCTAAATTTAAACCGTAATTGTATAAATGTTGAGCTTGTTCTTCGTCAGCTTTAGCAACAATAGCGCCCATTTTTAAAGCAGCAGCAACTAAAACAGATGTTTTTAATGTAATCATTTCAATGTACTCATTAATGGTTACATCATTTCTAGTTTCAAAGTCAACGTCTAATTGCTGACCGTCACAAACCTCTAAAGCAGTTTTGCTAAATAATTGTGCAAGCTTTTGAAAAACTTCAGGCTCATAATTTTCAAAATATTGGTATGCCAAAATAAGCATAGCATCACCAGATAAAATACCTGTATTTATATTCCATTTTTCGTGTACAGTTTCCTTTCCTCTTCTTAAAGGAGCATCATCCATTATGTCATCATGTACTAAAGTGAAGTTATGAAAAACTTCAACAGCAAATGCAGCAGGTAGAGCTTTTTGATAGTTATTAGAAAAAATATCAGCAGCAATTAAAGTTAAGACTGGGCGAATTCTTTTTCCTCCTAATCTCAAGATGTAATCTATTGGTTGATAAAGATTTTTAGGTTCTTTTGTAAACTTCTGAGATTCTAAAAAAGTTATAAAGTCTGATTGATATGATAATATGTCCAAATCTGAAAATTTTTGTAAAAATAAGGTAAAGATAAATTTTAACTATAACCTACATGTTAAAAAAGTTTAAAACCTTGGAAACTTTTTTTGTTTCTGAAGTTTCCTGTTGTACATTTGCATCCGATTATGAGAAATAAAATAATTAATAAAGCAGGAGAAATGTTTTTAACCTTAGGGTTTAAAAGCACAACGATGGATGATATAGCGAAAGAACTTGGCATGTCTAAAAAAACATTATACAAGTACTTTTCAAATAAAACAGCTTTGGTAGATGCTAGCACAGAATCGGTTCATAATACAATAAGTGAAACGATTGAGATGGTCAAAAGCCAAAATTACAATGCTGTAGAAGAGGAGTTTGCTGTGAAGGCAATTTTTAAAGAAATGTTTAAAAATGCAAAAACTTCCCCTATGTACCAACTAAAAAAATACTATCCAGAAACCTATACAAAACTAATAGAACGAGAAGTTTGTATGTTTAGAGATTGTAACGTAGATAATTTAAAAAAGGGAGTTGAACAAGGTTTGTACCGAACAAACATAAAAGGAGACCTTTTAGTAAATTTTTACTTTACATTAGTTTTTGGTGTGTTTGAAAGTGAATTGTACAGCAACGATATGCAAGAGGTTATGGAAATTGAATATGAAATTTTAGAATATCATATTAGAGCGATAGCGACTCCAAAAGGAGTAAAAGAATTAGAGAAACAATTAAAAAACATAAACAAAAACTAAAAATAATGAGGAAATACATATATAGTGTATTTGTGTTCTTTTTTACAGGGTATATAATTGCTCAAGAAAAAGAAATGAGTTTATCAATGCAAGAGGCAATTGATTATGCTATAAAGAACAGTTACGATAATAAAGTATCTTTAAACGATATTGAAGCAGCTAAGAAGAAAAAATGGGAAACTACTACTATTGGTTTACCACAAATAAACGGGAAAGTAGAATATCAAAATTGGCTAAAACAACAGGTGTCTTTATTACCAGTAGCAGCTTTTGATAATACTCAAAGCACAATAGATGTGGTAGAGGAATATTTTGATGGAGTAATTAGAAACGGAAAACAAGTTGTAACTCCAACAGGATTCGTTCCTTTAAGGTTTGGAACAAAACAAACAATGAATGCTTCAGTAACATTAACACAGCTGTTATTTGACGGGTCATATTTAGTAGGGCTGCAATCAGCAAAAACATACTTGAAAATTTCAGAACAAGCAAAGGTAAAAACAGAGTTAGCAACACGCGAAGCTGTTATTAATGCTTATGGAAATGTATTAGTTACAGAAAAGTCAATTGAAATCTTAGAAAATAACAAAAAGATATTAGAGAAAAACTTGAATGAAACCCAGAAAACCTATGACAATGGGTTAACAGAATTAGAAAACGTAGAGCAATTACAAATTACTTTAGGTAATGTTGAGAGTAACTTAAGAAACGCTGAACGATTAAAAGAAATAGCATACCAAATGCTGAATGTTTCTTTAGGAAACTCGATTGAAACAAAATTAACACTAACTTCTTCCTTAGATAATCTGGTTATTGATAATACCGATTTAAGTTTATTAGCTACTCAATTTAATATTGATAATCATATAGATTTTAAAATTGCTCAAAATGATAGAGAAAGTAAGCGTTTGCTAATGAAGTTGGAGCAGAGTAAAGCTTTACCAAGCTTATCAGCGTTTATAAACTATGGAGCTAATGCCAATTCAGACGATTTTAATTTCTTAGAGAGAAATCAAAAGTGGTTTGACTATTCGTTATTTGGAGTAACCTTAAATGTGCCTATTTTTAGTAGTTTGGGAAGAAGTTCAAGAACAGCGCAAGCAAAAATAGCATTGGAAAATGCAGACATTCGATTAGAAGAAGCAAAGCAAAAGTTAAACTTACAAGTACAAAGAGCTAAAAGCGAGTATCAATTAGGAATTGAAAATTACGAAACAGCGAAGAAAAACTTAGCATTAGCTGAACGAATAGAAAAAAAGCAACAAGTAAAGTTTTTTGAAGGGATTTCTTCAAGCTTCGATTTACTACAAGCACAAAATCAGTTATACACACAGCAAAACAATTACGTACAATCAATGTTGAACGTAATTGCTAAGAAAGCACAATTAGAAAACGCATTAAACATACCACTAAAATAAAATCAACTATAATGAGAAAAATATATTCACTATTCGCAATTACATTGCTTTTAACCTCATGTGGAGGTAAAAAAGAGCAATCTGTACAAGACGTAATAGCATCTAACGATTTAGCTAAAATTAGAGAGAAAAAAGCGTCGTTAGATACACAAATGCAAACACTATCTGATGAAATTAAGGTTTTAAATGATAAAATTTCTGAGTTAGACACGAATAAAAAAGTTCCATTAATTACAGTTCTTTCAGCAAAAGAAGAGGTTTTTGATCATTATTTAGAATTGCAAGGAGCTGTACAAACAAAACAAAATGTGTTAATTTATCCAGAAATGCCTGGACTTCTAGTACGTATTTATGTGAAAGAAGGACAGTATGTTAAAAAAGGACAAGCTTTAGCAAAAATTGACGATGGAGGTTTGGCTAATCAATTAGCGCAAATTGAAGCACAAGCAGCATTAGCAGAAACAACATATAAACGCCAAAAACGTTTGTGGGATCAAAAAATAGGATCTGAAATTCAGTTTTTACAGGCAAAAACTAATTATGAAGCACAAACCAATGCGGTTAGTCAATTAAGAAGACAATTAGCAAAATCGGTAATTACAGCACCTTTTTCAGGAGTAATTGATGATGTAATTAAAGAGCAAGGAACAGTAGTTGCTCCAGGAATGGGGTCAGAAGTCTTTAGAATTGTAAACTTAAAAAACATGTACATCGAAACAGATGTACCTGAAAGTTATATTACTTCTATTAAAAAAGGAAAAAATGTAGAGGTTGAATTCCCAGTATTAGGAGAAAAGTTAACATCTAAAATTCGTCAAGCAGGTAACTTTATTAATCCAGCAAATAGAACATTCAAGGTAGAAGTAGGTGTACCTAATCATGAGGGTAAGATTAAACCTAACTTAACAGCAAAGTTAAAAATCAACGATTACTCTAATGAGAAAGCAATTTTAATTCCTCAAAGTATTATTTCAGAAAATGCTAATGGAGAACAGTATGTGTATGTGGTAGAAGATATCAAAGATGAGGTAGGAACAGCTAAGCAAACAATTATAACTACAGGGAAAACGCAAGGAGATATTATTGAAGTTTTAAGCGGAATTGAAAGCGGAACAAAAATTATTGAAGAGGGAGCTCGTAGTGTAAAAAACGGACAAGAGGTTAAGGTATTAACTCTTTCAGAAGAAGCAAAATAAGACACCAAAAATTATTCGTCTAATGACTGATAAAAAACAAAAAAAGCAAGTAGATAAAGAGTTTGGTTTATCTTCTTGGGCAATAAATAATAAAACAACTATCTATGTAATGATGGTTATGATACTTATAACAGGTATTTCTGCCTTTTTAAGTATGCCAAGAGAAAATTTCCCAGAAATTAGAGAAACCAAAATTTATATAAGTTCTCTCTATCCAGGAAATACAGCAGAAGACATTGAGAAGTTGATAACTGATCCGTTAGAAGATAGACTTAAAACGGTAAGTAATGTAGTAGAAATTACATCTACATCGCAGGAAGATTACTCAATGGTAATTGTTGAGTTTGATGAAAACATATCAGTAGATCAAGCTAAACAAAAGGTAAAAGATGAAATAGATCAAGAAACTTCAGGTGAAGATTGGCCTACATTTAACGGAGCTAAAGTAGAGCCAAATGTTTTTGAGCTAAGTATCTCTGAAGAAATGCCAATTTTAAACATTAATATATCGGGAGATTATCCAGTAGATAAATTAAAAGAATTTGGTGAGTATTTAGAAGATGAAATTGAAGATTTACAAGAGATTAAAAAAGTAGATATCCGTGGTGCAGAAGAAAAAGAAGTTGAGGTAGCTGTTGATATTTACAAAATGATGGCAGCACAAGTAAGTTTCCAAGATGTTATCAATTCGATAAATGGAGGTAACTTAACAATGTCGGCCGGTAATTTAATTGCTAGTGGACAGCGACGTACTGTTAGAATTTTAGGAGAGATTGAAGATCCACAAGAATTACAAGACTTTGTCGTAAAATCAGAAAAAGGAAACTCAATTTACCTTAAAGACATAGCAAAAGTTTCTTTTAAAGATAAAGATAAAACTACCTATGCACGTGAGTTTGGAGAAGCAGTAGTGATGCTGGATGTTAAAAAACGTTCAGGAAAAAACATGGTGGAGGCTGCTGAGAAAATTCAAAGAATAGTAGAAGATACCAAAGCCAATGTATTTCCGAGTAATTTAAAAGTAACTATCGCTAATGATCAATCTTCAAAAACTATTGGTCAGGTAGATGATTTGGTAAATAATATCATCTTTGGGGTTATCCTAGTAGTTTTAGTATTAATGTTCTTCTTAGGGTTCAAAAATGCCCTATTTGTTGGATTTGCAATACCAATGTCAATGTTTATGTCATTAATGATATTGAGTTGGCTGGGATATACCATGAATACCATGATTCTTTTTGGATTAATTATGGGACTTGGAATGTTAGTAGATAACGGAATTGTTGTTGTTGAAAACGTATACCGTTTAATGGATGAAGGCATGCCTAGAATTGAGGCAGCTAAGAAAGGTATTGGTGAAATTGCTTTTCCAATTATTATCTCAACCTTAACTACAGTGGCAGCCTTTGTTCCATTAGGAATGTGGCCAGGAACTATGGGGCAGTTTATGATTTATTTCCCTGTAACATTATCTGTAGTATTAGGTTCGTCATTATTTGTGGCAATATTTTTTAACTCAGTGTTAGTATCACAATTTATGAGTGTTGAAGATAAAAATATGCCATTAAGACGTATTATAATCTTGTCGTCAGTAATGGCGGTGATAGGGTTATTGATAGTACTTTTAGGAGGAACGTACAGGGCGTTAGGAACGGTAATGATATTTACAGCTATTATGTTGTGGGTGTATCGATTAGCTCTACGTCCTTGGGCAAATCGTTTTCAAAATACGGTGTTACCGCGTTGGGAACGTTTTTATGAAAAAATGTTAAGAGGAGCTCTAAGAGGTTGGAGACCTTACATTATTTCGTTAGGTACGTTAGTTTTATTGTTTATTGCTTTTGGAGGTTTTGGAGCCTCAATAGGAAGTCAACGTACTAAAGTTGAGTTTTTCCCTGATAATACACCGAATCAGATTATTGTGTATATCGAGTACCCACAAGGAACAGATATTGAAAAGACAAATCTGATTATGAAAGATTTGGAAGAGCGTGTATATAAAGTATTAAACTCACCAGAATACATAGATAATGGTTATAATTTCTTAGTAGAAAGTGCAGTATCTCAAGTAGGAGCAGGGTCGGGAAATCCACAAACTGATGGAGGTTCAACCGCAGAAATGCCTCATAGAGGAAAAATTACGGCTTCTATGCGTGAATATAAATTCCGTAGAGGAGCAGATAGTAAAGAATTACAAAGAAAAGTAACCGAAGCACTAAGAGGAATTTACCCTGGATTAGAAATTTCTGTAGAAAAAGAAGCAGTAGGTCCACCAGCAGGATATCCAATTAATATCGAATTGGAAGGAGAAGATTACGCAGAATTAATCAACACTGCTGAAAAAATGCGAGACTTTATCAACTCAAAAAGTATTGCAGGTATTGATGAGTTAAAGATTGATGTAAACAAATCTAAACCATCAATGTTAGTAAACGTTGATCGTAAAAAGGCAGGAGAATTAGGGGTAAGTTCATCGCAAGTAGGAAACCAATTGCGTAATGCTATTTTTGGTTCTAAAGCGGGAATTTATAAAGAAGATGGTGATGATTTTGATATCTACGTTCGTTTTAATAAAGAAAACAGGTATAATAAAAGTGCAATTTTTAACCAAAAAATTACTTTTAGAGACATGTCTTCAGGGATGATTAAAGAAATTCCTGTATCTGCAGTAGCAGAACAAACAAATACTTCTGGGTTTAGCGCTATTAAACATAAAGATGTAAAAAGAGTAGTAACAGTATATTCAGCTTTAGCTCCAGGATATACAGATGCAGCTGCAATTGTATCAAAAATTCAAAATGAAATGAAGACGTTTACTGAACAACCAGATTCAGTAAAAGTAGATTATACTGGGCAAATTGAAGAACAAAACAAGCAAATGGCGTTCTTAATGAAAGCATTTTTTGGAGGGTTAGGATTAATTTTCTTGATTTTAATTTTCCAGTTTAACTCAGTTTCTAAGCCAGCAATCATCATGCTAGCAATCTTCTTAAGTTTAATAGGTGTATTTGGAGGATTAATTATAACAGCTAAGCCGTTTGTAATTATGATGACCATGATGGGAATTATTTCGCTGGCTGGTATTGTAGTAAACAATGGGGTGGTATTACTTGATTATACCCAGTTACTGATAGATAGAAAGAAAGTAGAGCATGGTTTATCTTCTGATGAATTTGTAGATGTAGATACTTTAGGTGAAGCTGTTATTAGAGGAGGTAAAGCACGTTTACGCCCAGTATTATTAACAGCAATAACAACTATTTTAGGATTAATTCCATTAGCAACAGGGTTGAATATTAACTTCTTTACCTTAGCTAGTGAGTTAAATCCGCACATATATGTTGGAGGAGATAATGTGATTTTCTGGGGGCCATTAGCGTGGACAGTTATTTATGGATTATTCATAGCAACCTTCTTAACATTAATTGTAGTACCGATATTATTCTACTTAATCACTAAGTTTAAAATGTGGTTACGTAGCGTTTTATAATTGATTTTTTGTTAACTGTAAAAAGGGTTAAAAGTAAGTTGCTTTTAACCCTTTTTTATATTTTCGTGCTATGAATAAACCCGTTTTTACAGTTGAAGAAATAAAAAGAAAGATTGAGCAGTATTGTGTGTATCAAGACCGATGTCATAAAGAAGTAGAACAGAAATTAAAAGAGTACAAGTTAATTCCAGAAGCAAGAGAACATATTTTATTACACTTGCTAGAGCATAATTTTTTAAATGAAGAACGCTTTGCAAAAAGCTTTGCAAGAGGGAAATTTAGAATAAAAAAATGGGGGAAAGATCGAATAGTTAGAGAATTGAAGTTTAGAGATATTTCTACTTATAATATTAAATCAGCTCTGAAAGAAATCGACGAAGAGGAATATATCAAAACCTTGTATAATTTGGTCGAAAAAAAGAATGTATCAGTCTCTGAAACAAATCACTTCAAAAGAAAAAAGAAAATTGTTGACTACCTTTTATACAGAGGGTTTGAAAGTTGTTTAATATACGAAGCCTTAAAAACTATTGATTCTTAAATAGACTATCAAGATTTATTTCACTATCAAACTTTTTCTTAGTGTAAACTGTATTAATCTTATCGTTAACACTGCTAAAAAGCATCATAATTTTTTCAACCTGACTGTTAACCTGATTGGCAGAAATTGATGGAATAAAGGTCATATCTGCTAAACGTAAAGTTTCATTTTCAAAAACATTAATACGAGCTTTAAAGGCAGGTGTTTTTAGAGTTTCTATATTTAAACTGTCCTTTAGTTGTTTTGTAAGTGTTTTTAACTCTAAAGCATTGTTTAAAGCTTCAGTAGGAGTTGTGTTTTTCAACTCTTGTAAAAAATCCTCAACAATAAAATATTCTTTCCAAGGCTTAATTTCGTCAACGTACTTTTCATTTATTTTAGAGTAATCAGTATGCTCAATCGAAATGTTCATTTCAGTTTTGGTAGGTAACTCTTCTTTTTGCTCATTCTTTTTTTTACAAGAAGTAACTGAAATTAATAATGAAGCAATAACAAATAAAAAACGACTCATTTTAATAAAATAATTAAGCGATAAAAGTACATATTTTACTTGGTATTCTTTACAGAATTAAATTAGAAGTTTGAAATCAGTAAATTAGCTATCCCTTTTGTAGATAGTTAAAAAAGAGCAAATGCTTTTTGCGAAATCTTAAATTTAATAACTTTGCAAACATCTATTTTTGAATAATTTAAAATGAGTGAAACGATATTAATTTTAGGAGCTTGCGGGCAAATAGGAACAGAATTAACCCAAAAATTACGTGCTATTTATGGGACAGATAATGTAATAGCCTCCGATATTAGAGAAGGGGATGCAGAAATGATGAGTTCAGGACCTTTTGAAATTATCGACGCTACCAATCAAGAGCAAATTTTAAATGTTGTTCAAAAATATAAAGTAACCCAAGTGTATTTAATGGCTGCAATGTTATCAGCAACTGCTGAAAAGTACCCATTAAAAGGTTGGGATTTAAACATGACTTCGTTATTAGCGGTGTTAGAGTTAGCAAGAGAAAAATATATTCAAAAAATATACTGGCCTAGTTCAATGGCTGCTTTTGGACCAACATCACCAAAAATGAATACGCCACAGCAAACCATTATGGAACCTTCTACGGTTTATGGAATAAGTAAAGTAGCAGGAGAGCATTGGTGTAATTATTACCATGATAAATATGGGGTAGATGTACGAAGCATTCGTTATCCAGGAATTATAAGCTGGAAAACGTTACCAGGTGGAGGAACGACTGATTATGCTGTTGATATTTACTTTGATGCATTGAAAAAAGGAACTTTTGAGTGCTTTTTGTCAGAAAATACACGTTTACCAATGATGTACATGGACGATGCTATCAATGCAACTATCCAGTTAATGCAAGCAGATGAAGAAAATATTAAAACAAGAACTTCATACAACTTAGCAGCAATTAGTTTTACACCAGCTGAAATAGCTGCAGAAATTAAAAAATACATTCCAGAGTTTACCATCACCTATAATCCAGACTTTAGACAAGCCATTGCTGATAGTTGGCCTCAAGTAATTGATGATTCAGCAGCAAGAAAAGATTGGGGATGGAGACATCAGTTTGACTTAGCTTCTATGACTAAAGATATTATTACCAATTTACAAGCTAAGACTGAAGAATCAGCAAAAGTGTAAGGTTGTATTTATGTTTTCGTCTATGTTATTCAAGTTTTATAATGAATTGTAACTTAGGTTACCTAAGATTTATTATAGATAAAATACTTTTGTAATAACAATACATTTACGATGAAAAAAATTATTCAAAATAGCTTAGAAAAGGCATTCTCTTATAGTGAATATAGAGATTTAGTAAGTGACTTAATAGCACAAGGAAAATCTACAGGACCTAATCAATCAGATGATTTATTAAACTATAGTAAGTTAAATGATAAACGTATGAAGCGTTTAGACAAAACGGTAAAATTAACTGAAGAAACACTAGCTAAAATTAAAGATGTAAAAGAGCCGCAAACTTGGTTAGTGTTAACAGAAGGATGGTGTGGTGATGCAGCGCAAAACCTACCGGTAATAAATAAAATAGCAGAAGAAAATCCAAACATTAATTTAAAACTAGTTTTACGAGACGAAAACTTAGAGTTGATGGATGAATTTTTAACGAATGGAGGAAGATCAATTCCTAAATTGATTGCTTTAAATAAAGAGAACGAAGTAATCAATACTTGGGGACCAAGACCTACCGAAGCAACAAAAATGGTTGTTGATTATAAAGAAAAACATGGTAGTTTAGATGCTGATTTTAAAACAGATTTACAAGTTTGGTACAATAAAAATAAAGGAGAAAATACACAAGAAGATCTTATATCAATGCTTCAGTAATAAAGTGTATAATCAAGCTAGAAATTCCCCTTTTTGTTTTTCATCAAAAAGGGGAATTGTTTTCTGTATCTTTGCGCTCATAATGAATAAATATGTTTGTAGAATTCAGTAGTTTATCAGAAGAGGCAAAAGTTTGGGTATACCCATCAAGTCGAAAATTTTACCCACAAGAAATTGACGGGCTAAAAGAAAAATTACACCATTTTGTAGAAGAGTGGAAGCCTGAAGATACTGATTTCAAAGCTTCTTTTGAGTTAAAATACAATCGTTTCATTATTTTTTCTGTTGAAGAAGGTTTAGTATTAACGAATGAAGATATTGATAAACAAGTGGCATTTATTTTACAACTACAAAAGGAACATGAAGTGGAGTTGTTAGATAAAATGAATGTGTGTTTTAAGCAAGGAGAATTTATTCAGTACAAAGACGTCAAAGAGTTTAAAAAGCTGCTTAAAAAGAAGTCTGTATCAGCTAAAACAATAGTTTTTGATAATTTAGTGCAAACTAAAATAGAATTAGAAAATTATTGGGAAGTACCTATTACAGAAAGCTGGTATAGTAGATTTTTATAGGCTATTGATAAACTCATCAACACTTTGTGCGTTATCAACAGAAAAATCTCCAATTTTGGTTCTTCGTAATACAGATAAATGTGCTCCAGAATTTAACGCTTCCCCATAATCGTTGGCAATAGAGCGAATATAAGTTCCTTTACTGCACACAATTCTAAATTCTACGTTAGGTAAATCAATTTTGGTGATTTCAAACTCGTTGATTTCCACTTCGCGAGCCTTAATTTCAGTAGTTTCACCCTTTCGAGCTAATTCATATAAACGCTTTCCATCTTTTTTAATAGCTGAAAAAATTGGTGGTTTTTGCTGAATTTTACCAATAAACTGCTCAGTAGTTTTGTGTAGTAACTCTTCTGTTATATGCTCTGTAGGGAATGTTTCGTTAATTTCAGTTTCTAAATCATAACTAGGAGTGGTAGCACCCACAACAAACGTACCTGTGTATTCTTTTACTTGCCCTTGATATTTGTTAATGTTTTTGGTTTGTTTTCCAGTACAAATAATTAACAAGCCAGTAGCTAAAGGATCAAGAGTTCCAGCATGTCCCACTTTAATTTTTTTGATATTAAAATGCTTACGAATATGCCAGCGAAGTTTATTCACTACCTGAAAGGAAGTCCATTCTAAAGGTTTATCAATTAGTAAAACCTGTCCGTTTTTGTAATCTTCTGCAGTCATCTAGAAAAATAAAGAATAGCCAATGGCAATTAAACCTACAATAGCACAGTATAATGAGAAATATGATAATTTACTCTTTTTAACTAAGGCTATCATCCAAGTACACGCTAATAATCCAGAGATAAAAGCAGCAACAAATCCAGCAGATAATGGAACGATCTCTGAGCTTTGAAAGTTAATATCTCCACTTAAAATATCTTTAGCAACTTTTCCTAAAATTAAAGGTACCACCATTAAAAAAGAAAAACGAGCAGCTTTAGTTCGGTCTACACCTAATAATACAGATGTTGAAATAGTAGCTCCTGAACGTGAAATTCCAGGTAACATGGCAATAGCTTGAGAGATTCCTATAATTACTGAGCTTTTAAAAGAAACACTTTTGTTTGTGTTTTTAGCTTTATCAGCCAATAAAAGTAATACAGCAGTTACTAAAAGCATAAAACCTACTAATAAAACTTTTCCTCCAAAAAAACTTTCCAATTCTTTTTCAAAGGCTAAACCAATTACCACAGCAGGAATCATAGACAGCACAATTTTTACAGAAAACTGCATTTCCTCATTCCATTGAAACTGAAATAAACCTCTAAAAATCTCAGCAATTTCTTTTCTAAACACTACGATAGTACTTAAGGCTGTTGCAGCATGTAAAACTACGGTGAAAGTTAAGCTCTCTTGAGGTACAGAAGTGTCTCCAAATAAAGCTTTTGCTAATTCTAAATGACCACTAGAGGATACAGGTAAAAATTCAGTAAGACCCTGGATAATTCCAAGGATAATTGCTTCTAATAAATCCATGCTTATTTTTTAGGATTGGCAAAAATAGCATAAATTTCTATACCTAATCCAATAATAACTAAGGTAGGAGCTAAACGAATTCTACGCCAACTATATATTTCTGGATTGAACACATTAGGATCATCACTACCGCCACCTGCCATTAAAATAAATCCTAAGGCAATTACAGCGATACCAATAAGCATAATGATATAATTTCGTTTACCGAATAGAAATTCTTGTTTTGGTGAATTGTCTTTTTTCATAAATATTTTAGTAATACAAATCGTTAGTTTGTAAATTTAAGAATCGTTGTGTAGCAAAGAAGGTACTAATCCATGTAATAAAAAATGCAACCAATATAACTCCACCAGCTACATAACCTAATGCAACGTAATCTGTTAGTAGCTCTAATGTAGGTATGTATTTATCTACATAATAAATTAGAATACCTAATCCACTTATTGCTATAAAAGCTCCTAGTAATCCTAGTTTTATACTTTGCCAAATAAAAGGTTTACGAATAAAGCTTTTTGTAGCACCTACCATTTGCATGGTTTTTATATTGAATCGTTTTGAATAAATCGATAATCGGATAGAACTGTTTATTAAAATAATAGCAACCAACCCGAAAAAACCACTTAATACTAAGAGCCAAAAACTAATACGTTGAATATTTTTGGTAAGTAATTGTACTAACGGTTTGTCGTAACTTACTTCGTCTACAAACTTGTTTTTATCAAAAGATTTTTCAAGCTCACTCATTTTTTCAGGAGTCACAAAATCTGCTTTTAGATAAATGTCTATTCCATTTTTTAAGGGATTATCTCCCAAAAATTGTAAAAAATCTTCACCTAAATCTTTTTTATACTCTTTGGCGGCATCTTCTTTAGAAATATAAACCACCTTATTAACAAATTCTTCTTTTTTAATAGATTCTTTAAGACTTTTAATATTTTTATCAGCAACTTCATCTTTTAAGAAAAGTGTCATAACTACTTTTTCCTTAAAATGATTTGCAACTTTTGTTGATTTTAAAAGAACTAAGCCTAAAACACCAATCATAAAAAGTACAAGTGCAATACTTACTACTACTGATATGTATGAAGATTGTAATCGGCGTTTTTGAAAAGAATCAAAAGAAGTTGTCATTAGTAAATACTGATTTTAAGGCGTTGCAAGATACAAATATTTAATTTTTAAATACTTCCTATTCTTCTATCTCTTGGCATAACTCTATAAGTACACCATTGGTAGTTTTAGGATGTAAAAAAGCTACTAGTTTATTATCGGCTCCTTTTTTAGGAACCTCATTCAAAACTGTAAAACCTTCACCTTGTAAACGCTTAATTTCTTCTTTTATGTTGTCAACTGCAAAAGCAATATGGTGAATTCCTTCTCCTTTTTTTTCTATAAACTTGGCTATAGGGCTATCAGGCTTTGTAGCTTCTAATAATTCAATTTTATTAGGACCAGATTTAAAAAATGAAGTTTTTACACCTTCGCTAGCAACTTCTTCAATTTTATAATGTGCTTCTCCAAAAAGAGAAGCAAATAATGAGTTAGATTTTTCTAAATCTTTAACGGCGATACCAATATGTTCAATTTTGTTCATAACGTAAAAGTAAAAAATATAGAGAACTATCTATAAACTTTCTATTGCTATTTTTTCAGCCATAATAATAAGTACATCTGATTGATTTATCATTGAAAGTATTTGTGAGCTAATTCCTTTAAGTTGTTCATGATTACAACAAAACCTCCAAACTTGTTCTAGGAATTGCGTAAAATCTTCATTTGTGTCGTATTTAAACTGCTTGGTTTGGTAAATTACTGCTAAAAGTTGCTCTATCAAGGTTGTTGAATTATCTAAAATGGTAGCATAGGGAGTGTATACTTCCCATAAGTCTTGTTGAGCTTCTGTTAATGTTGAAGCTCCTAATTGTAGAGTCTCTTTTTTCTTATTTCTACTATTTGGGATGAATGAACTTAACATGGCTCTTTTAACTGCAAATTTTGATGAATCTGGTAAATTAAGTGCTTTCAATACTTCTTCTGTAGCTAACAACCAATTGCGAATATTTTTAGCGCTTTGTGTATTTTTTTTCTCAATTTGATTCGCTAACTCATGTATTTCGTTCAATTGAGTTTTGAGTTGATTGGTTATTTTTGTAATTGATTTTCTCATAACTATTCTGGTAATAGTTTGGTTTCTCTTACACCATCTTCATTTTCTGAAGTATACCACTCCATGCCTTCTTCATTTAAAGTCATTTTAATCTGAACTATATTTTCAGGTTTGATTTCGTTTAGTTTATGAGCTTCTACAATAACTTTCGTGTTTTTTTGTGTTATTTGTCTACTTTTAATAGATGGTCTTAATTCTGAATTAAGCTTTTTAACTAATACGTCGTAACTCACCTTTTCACTATAAATAGAGATAAACTCTTTAGATAATTGTTGTGAAAACCTTGATAACACAGGGTCAACTTCACCAGTTGCTTTTATGTTTTTTTCAAGTTCATCTGTTCTTTGTGCTATTATTGAGCGAAGCATAGTAGATGTCTTTCTATCAAAAGAAGTAATTTTTGAAGCATCTTTTAAAATTGTATAGGCTTGTGAATTGAAAGCAACATTATCAATAGGTTCGTAATCGGCTTCATAAGTCTCTTCTAATTCTCCAATGGCTACAGGAATGGTGAGTTCAATATTTTGTGCTTTAAAACGAGGAATAGAAAAGTGTTTTAAGAGCTCATGACGTGAAAACTTCTCAGCAATCTCTAAAGATTTCAAATCAGACATTAAACGTGCTTCTGCAATGCTGGTGGCAATTCCACCTAAATATTCATTTAAATTTACCATAATAAAAATTTTAAAAAAGAGGTTGTACGGTTTGGTACGGTACAACCCCGTTATAAATGTTAAGCTACAGCAGCAATACTATCCTCTAACATATTTAAGATTCTACTTAACCCTTCTGGTAACTCGTCGTTTACAGCACGAACTTTTACACCTAGGTTATATGTCTTATCTACCTTAACACCTTGAGATGTGTTTCTTTTGTAAGATGCTGAAGCTTTAAAGTTTACAATTTTGTAATTGATTCCTAATTCTGCACTAGCTGCAAACTCAGATGATACGTTGCTCGTTTCAGTAGAGCTTAAACGAGCATTAAAATCAATGTTTACTTCATCAATACGGATTGATGGAATGGTAAGCATTGTTAGAAATGGTACTTTGATTTCAATTTCACTTTTTATAAACTTTGGATTGTTAGCATCAACAGCCTTGTCAGGATCATAATCAGGATTAGGTACTGATTTTTCATACTGAAAATCAACGTAACGTAAAGAGTCTGGATTGGCAGGGTCATTGCTTTTTTCAAAACCTACTTCTTTAATAAAGTTTACAGTAGCCATCGAAGCTGCTGTTTGTGCTTGTATCGCAGCTTGTAAAGGACCTCCAACATATACATTGAAATCCAAACTGTTTAATTCTGGAACTAAATTTGGCATATTTTTTATTTTGTGTACCTACTCTGTTTATAATTAGGCTTTTCGGTTGTCGCCCAGTATTTCGAAATAACTGATGGCAAAATTGAATGAAATTTAGAGTTTAGTTTTGAGGAGTATCACGGTAAAAACATTGTAATAAACCTAGGTTTTTAAGAAGGTTTTTCTCCTTGTAGGCTTTGAGGAGTAAAAAATAAGATATATTTTAAAAAGAAAGAAAAAAAACAAGAGTCTATGTCATGAAAAAGTAATAGTTAAAACATTTATAGGTATAAGGGGTTTTTCCTGTATTTATGTTGTTAACTGTCTGATTTGTTGTTTGTAGAAGTAAATGTTTTAATCTAGTTAAAAAAATGTAAGTATTTTTGAGATATAATAAAATTAGCGAAATTTAAGAATTATGAGAAAAATTTTACAAAGTATTTTAGGGCTTATATGCCCAAAACCACAAGAGCCATCCAAACCAAAAACATTACTCACGTATAAAGAAATCGTATTGATGCTTTCAGAGTATGATGAAACACGTTTAAAAATTTTAACTAATGAGTTAGGTTTTGAAGATACTAGAGTTAATACATTTGGGTTTCAAGAGTTAAAGAACTACTTAGACTATGTAGAAAAGATAGCTAATAAAAAAGGAATTCAATTAAAGGGTATTAGCTTTATTAAAGGTGTTTATAATAAAGAAAACACACATATTGATAAATATGAAGGTTACGAAAACTTACTATATACTCCAACAGCAATTGTTGATGGTGTTGAAGTTGCTATAGATGTTTTAAAGTCAAAAAAAGGAAAAATAGTTACTTTAAAAGAAGTCTTAGAACATAACGGTTATGAGTGGCGTTATGACTCAAGAAAGAAAAAAGAGACACAGAAACATGAAACTAAAACTATGATGATGCGTACTGAAATAACTCTTGAAGATTCAGAAAGTGGAGTAGGGAATAAGACAAAAATAGCACCACCACACGATTAATTTTTAGAATATTTATGATTTCTTATTTCTCATTGGTTATCCAAGTAATTACTCTGATTGTCTCTTTAGTTATGTTAAAGAAGTATAACACGATTTTTTTAATGCTTTTGACTATCTTATGTTTTAGTACAGTGGTTGTAGAGGTGATTGGAGATTATCATGTTAAAAATGGAACATCAAATTTTATATATTATTATATATTTACATTAGTCGAATGTAGCTTAATTACTTTGATGTACATAAATTTAGCAACAGATAACAAGACAATTAAGATTCATAAGTTATTTTTTCTGTTTTTTTTAATATCATGGCTTATTGTATGGATAAATCGTGACTTTTTCAGATATTGTTTGTTAGTAGAATCAATAGTAATTGGTGTTTATGTTTTACTTTTTTTAAGAAATTTACTGCTATCTGATAAAATTCTTAGTTATAAAAAATCCCTGTCTTTTTGGATTTCAATAGGTTTTATGGTTTTCTATCTTCCATCAATCCCTTTTTTTATAATTCTTGAGTATATGCAAAATAGAAAATTATTTTTTGTATTAGATGTTTTAACAATTTTAATGGGATTACTTATAATTTATGGATTATTATGCAGCAACAAGAAGGAGAGATATTAATTATTTCGACATTAATTATAATAATTGTTATTGTTTTTTTAATTGTACTGTTTACAATTTTTCAACGCCGTAAAAATAAACTGTTGCAAGAAAGAGATAAAAACAAAAAACGTTATGAACGAGAAATTGCTGAAACTCAGATAGAAATAAGAGAAGAGACTTTAAGAAATATTAGTTGGGAGTTGCATGATAATATAGGTCAACTCCTAACTTTAGCAAAAATACAATTACAACATGCCTCTCCTGACAATATGGGAGAAATCTCAGAAATTATAGCAAAAAGTTTAACAGAAGTAAGAGCCTTATCAAAAATAATTAATCCTGATTTTATTAATAATATAAAATTAAGAAAAGCTTTAGAATTAGAGATTGAACGATTCAATAGATTGAATTATATCGAAGCAAGTTTAAGAGTAATAGGAGAAGAAATAGAAATAAATCAAAAGCATGGAATAGTAATTTTTAGAATCCTTCAAGAGTTTTTTTCTAATACTATAAAGCATTCTAAAGCATCTAAATTAAATGTGTTTTTGAGTTATAAAGAAGATTCAATAGAGGTAAAAGCTCAAGATAATGGAGTAGGCTTTGATATGGAAAGAGCTAGATTTAAAGGCTTAGGATTGCAGAATATAAAAGCAAGAGCAAAACTAATTAATGCGGAAACAAAGTTTATGTCAGAGCCCCAAAAAGGTACAGGTTTAATAATAAATTACTATATTTAAAGAACTTTAGTGTATTTCCCCAACAACTAATAACGAAATATAACCCACAAAAATTATGAAATACTCAGTTGTTGTTGTAGATGATCATACGTTATTATCACAAGCTATTGAAGGTATGGTAAATACTTTTGATAAATTCAAGGTGCTTTACACTTGCAAAAATGGTAAAGAAGTTGAAGAAAAGTTTTTGGCATCACCTAAAAATATACCAGATTTAGTTTTAGTAGATGTTAATATGCCTGTGATGAACGGTATTGAAACTACAGAGTGGATAGTGAATAACTACCCACAAGTACATGTTATGGCATTGTCTGTAGAGGACGCTGACGGCACTATTTTAAAAATGTTAAAAGCTGGTGCTGTAGGGTACCTGCTAAAAGATACTAAGAAAGAAATTTTAGAGAAAGCGTTGTTAGAAATGATGGACAACGGATTTTATCATACCAGAAATGTTACCACGTTATTGTTAGATTCCGTTTCAGGAAAGAACTCACGAAATAACCTAGCGTTTAAGGATAATGAAATAACTTTTATGAAGCTAGCATGCTCGGAATTAACATACAAAGAGATTGCTGAAAAAATGTTTTTAAGCCCAAAAACAATTGATGGTTATCGAGATAGTCTATTTACAAAGTTAAATGTAAGAAATAGAGTGGGCTTGGTTATGTATGCCATAAAAAATAAAATTTACACTCCGTAATTTTATGCTTAAATTTGCAGCATGGAAGAAACAAATAGACAGAGAAAAATAGCAGGAGTGTTGCAACAGGATTTGGTAGACGTTTTACAACGTGCTGCTCAAGATGGAATGAAGGGAGTGATTATATCGGTTTCTAAAGTTTCGGTTACTGCCGATTTGGGAGTAGCAAAAGTATACTTAAGTGTTTTCCCTTCAGAAAAAAGAGATGAAATTATTGAAGGAGTAAAATCTAATACACCCTTAATTCGTCATGAATTAGCACAACGAACAAAAAATCAATTACGAAGAATGCCAGAATTGTTGTTCTTTGGAGATGATAGTTTGGATTATATTGAGGATATTGATAAGTCTTTAAAAGGAGAAGATGTAGACCCAATAAAAAATCCAGATGTTCTGCCTCGTCGTCAAAAACGTTAATAATTTTTGTTACTTTGGCTAGCTAAATTTATGAATGCTTGAACTTTCCTTTATACATAGCTAAGAGATACTTATTTTCTAAAACAAGTACTAATGCAATAAATATAATCACAGCAATAGCTGTTTTTGGTGTTGTAGTTGGTACCTTGGCTTTGTTTGTTGTATTATCTGGTTTCTCAGGATTAAAAACGTTTAGTGATTCATTACTTAATGCTTCTGATCCCGATATAAAAATTACCGCATCTAAAGGAAAGACTTTCCTGTACTCTCAAAAAATAGATAGTATTTTACAGCAAAACAAAGAGATAGAAGCTGCATCAAAAGTAGTGGAAGAACGTGTTTTTTTAAAGTATAAAAACAAAGAGCACATAGCTCAAATTAAAGGAGTAGATTCTAATTATCCAAGAATTATTCCGACTGATTCTTTGCTGACAGTAGGTACTTGGATTGACGAAGAGTATAAAAATACGGCGGTAGTTGGGTATGGAATATCGTATAAACTATCACTGGGTATTTTTAATTTTGGGGAAGCACTTCAAATTTTAGTGCCTAAACCAGGAAAAGGATTTATCAATGCTAATAATGCTTTTCGATCTGTTTCTACACAAATAGTAGGAGTATATACAGGTGCGGAAGAATTTCAGAACAAATATGTGTTTACTGAAACTTCACTTGCTCAAGAATTGTTAGGATACGACGATAATCAAATTACGGGTGTTGAACTTCGCTTAAAAGAAGGGGTAAATCTTGATACATTCCAAAATAACTTACAAAATGTTTTAGGAGATGAATTAAAAGTGCAAACCCGCGCACAGTTAAATACGTTATATTATAAAGTGATTAATACCGAAAACTTCATTTCGTATTTAATCTTTACGTTAATTGTTGCTATAGCTTTGTTTAATGTGATAGGGTCAATTATCATGATGATTATCGATAAACGTCAAAACCTAAAAACGCTGTTTAATTTAGGAAGTAGTATAAACGATATAAAAAAGATATTCGTACTGCAAGGTTTCTTACTAACACTTGTAGGAATGACAATAGGAATTGCTTTAGGTGTTATCATTGTAATAATACAACAACGTTTTGAGTTGCTAATGATTACACAAAATCTAGCATACCCAGTAGAGTTTAAGTGGATAAACTTATTGGTAGTGGTTGTTACAATTTCAGCTTTAGGATATTTAGCAGCAAAAATTGCAAGTTCAAGGATTTCAAAAAGTTTTATTGAACGATAAGTTTTTATTTACCCTATTTCAGGAATCGTTGCATTTCCAAACTTAGCTTGTACTTCGTCAAAAGCTGCAAAAACATCTTTAGGATCGTCAGAAGTAACCATTTTCATTCTGTGTTCTTTAAAATGTGGAATTCCCTTAAAATAGTTTGTATAGTGTCTTCTTGTTTCTACAACACCTAAATGTTCACCTTTCCAGTCAATAGACATTTCTAAATGACGACGAGCCATGTCAACACGTTCAGAAATTGTTGGTTTAGATAAATGTTCGCCAGTTTTAAAATAATGTTTTACCTCATTAAAAAACCAAGGATATCCAATAGAAGCACGACCAATCATACAACCATCTAATCCGTATTTGTCACGCATTTCCATGGCTTTTTCAGGAGAATCAACATCCCCATTTCCAAACACAGGAATATGCATTCTTGGGTTGTTTTTTACTTCAGCAATTGGAGCCCAGTCAGCATTACCCTTGTACATTTGAGCACGCGTACGCCCATGAATAGAGATTGCTTTACAGCCAACATCTTGCAAACGTTCGGCAACTTCAACAATTCGAATAGAATCATGGTCCCAACCCAAACGAGTTTTTACAGTAATAGGTAAGTTGGTGTGTTTAACCATTGCTTCGGTAAGTTTTACCATCAAGTCAATATCCTTTAAAATTCCAGCCCCAGCTCCTTTAGAAACTACTTTTTTTACTGGGCAACCGAAATTGATATCAATAATATCTGGATTCGTTTTTTCAACAATCTCAACTGAACGTAACATAGAATCTAAATTTGCGCCAAAAATTTGAATCCCCACGGGGCGCTCCTTTTCGTAAATATCTAGCTTCATTACACTCTTTGCTGCATCGCGAATCAATCCTTCCGAAGAAATAAATTCAGTATACACCACATCAGCACCGTTTTCTTTACATAAAGCTCTAAACGGTGGATCACTCACATCTTCCATTGGCGCTAATAACAGCGGGAAATCAGGAAGTTCTATGTTACCTATTTTTATCATGCTGCAAAGTTACTTTTTTTTAAGTAATTATGTATATTTCGCTTTTTAACTCACAAACTTTTTTATTGAAACTTCCTTTTGAGCCTATTTTGTTCGGTTACACGATTAATATTCATCTTGTTTTAGAATATTTAGCATTTTTTTTAGCTTTTCGTTATTATGTTTTCTTGCGTAAGAAAAAAGAAGACGATATTTCTTCTCAGAATAGGTTGTCAATTATTTTAGGAGCTGCAGCTGGAGCTTTAATTGGTTCTCGATTGGTGGGAGTGTTAGAAAATCCTTTAGTCTCTTTTTCTACAGAAAACATAATTCAAATTTTGAATACAAAAACAATTATGGGAGGCTTGTTTGGTGGCTTGTTAGGTGTTGAAATTGCGAAAAAAATAATAGGAGAAACAAAATCGTCGGGTGATTTGTTTGTGCTCCCAATAATTGTAGGAATTTTTATAGGAAGGATAGGATGTTTTCTTTCTGGAATTAATGAATTTACTTATGGAAGAGAAACTGCTTCTTTCTTAGGTATGGATTTAGGGGATGGAGTATTAAGGCACCCAGTTGCATTATATGAGCTTGTGTTTTTAGTAGGGTTATTCATCAGTTTAAAATACCTAAAGAAAGAATACATTTTACAATCAGGAGAACTTTTTAAGTTTTTTATGTTAGCTTATTTTGGTTTTCGCTTTTGTATAGAGTTTTTAAAACCCAATACTTTTTTAATTTTTGGTTTAAGCACTATTCAAATACTATGTATAGTTTGTTATGTATATTACACAAAATTTATAATTCTAAAAATAAAAAATGCCAGAAAGAAAATATAACTACTACGATTTTACATTGAGTTTATGTCCTGAATGTTTAAAAAGAGTAGATGCCAAAATAGTATTTGAAGACGACAAGGTTTATATGCTTAAGCGTTGTAGAGAACATGGAAGTTCAAAAGTGTTAATAGCAGATGATATTGAATATTATAAAAATATCAGAAACTATAACAAACCTAGTGAAATGCCCTATACGTTTAATACAAAAACAGATTATGGATGTCCTTATGATTGCGGATTATGTCCAGATCATGAACAGCATTCATGTTTAACCGTTGTTGAGGTTACCGATAGATGTAATTTAACTTGCCCTACTTGTTATGCAGGTTCATCACCTACGTATGGACGCCATCGAACACTAGAAGAAGTAAAAGCGATGTTAGATGCTGTGGTGAAAAATGAAAAAGAACCTGATGTAGTACAAATCAGTGGAGGAGAGCCAACGATACACCCTCAATTTTGGGAAATTTTAGACTATGCAAAATCACTTCCTATCCGACATTTAATGTTGAATACTAACGGGATTAAAATAGCGAAAGACGTTGCTTTTGCTGAACGATTGAAAACCTATACACCCGATTTTGAAATTTACTTACAGTTTGATTCCTTTGAAGATAGTGTGTTGAGAGAGTTGAGAGGAGCAGACTTGAATGAAATTCGCAGACAAGCAATCGAAAACTTGAATAAGTTAAATCTATCAACAACTTTAGTAGTTACGCTTCAAAAAGGATTAAATGATCACGAAATAGGTAAAGTAATTGATTATGCCTTGCAGCAAAAGTGTGTGAGAGGGGTTACGTTTCAACCAACACAAATAGCTGGAAGGTTAGAAGGCTTTAATCCAGAAACGGATAGAATGACGCTTACTGAAGTTAGAAGAAAAATAATGGAACAAACAGATGTTTTCAACGCTGACGATTTAATTCCAGTACCTTGTAATCCTGATGCTTTGGTAATGGGATATGCTCTAAAATTGGGAGGAGAAGTGTTTCCGTTAACTAGGTATATTAATCCCAATGATTTGTTAGATAATAGTAAAAACACCATTATTTATGAGCAAGATGAAGCGCTACACGGAAAAATGATAGAGTTATTTAGTACGGGGAATTCTGTTGAAGTGGCAGAAGAAAATTTAAAATCAATCATGTGTTGTTTACCAAATATTGATGCGCCAGAGTTAGGGTACGATAATTTATTTAGAGTTATAATCATGCAGTTTATTGATGCTTATAATTTTGATGTACGAGCGGTAAAAAAATCATGTGTACACATAGTAGATAAAGACAATAAAATTATTCCTTTTGAAACAATGAATCTCTTTTATAGGGATGATAAAAAAGAATATTTAGAAAAGTTAAGACAAGAAATATAAGAAAAAGGATATGGTATTTTTAGAAGTAGGCGATCTTTCAGGTTTATTCGTAATTATAGGTTTAATTATGTTTGGTCCACCCGTGTTACTAGCTGTTATTGGAGCAGCTATTAGAAAAAAAAGTAAAACAGCTTCAAAAATATTTTACATACTAGCTGTTTTGTATCTGATAATTGGATTAGGTATATGTGGTAGTATGCTTACCTAAATAAGAGTATAATTTTCGCTATTTATTTTGTTTGTAGTAGCCTGCAAATAAAGTATCTTTGCAAATTACAAGTAGTTAGAATTACGACGAATGAATCCATTCTAGATATTGAGCTAATAAAAGTTTATGTTACATGTTTAGAAATGGCTTGAGAAACTTTACATTGAATGAAGAACATTAGAAATTTTTGCATAATTGCACATATTGATCATGGTAAAAGTACCCTTGCAGATAGATTATTAGACTATACAGGGTCGGTTACTGAGCGTGAAAAACAAAATCAGTTACTTGATAACATGGATTTAGAACGTGAACGTGGAATTACCATTAAGTCACACGCTATTCAGATGGACTATGTTTATGAAGGTGAAGATTATATATTAAACCTAATTGACACTCCAGGTCACGTAGATTTTTCTTATGAAGTTTCTCGTTCTATTGCAGCATGTGAAGGAGCATTGCTAATTGTAGATGCGGCACAAAGTATACAAGCACAAACTATTTCTAACTTATACCTAGCGTTAGAAAATGATTTGGAAATTATTCCAGTATTAAATAAAGTAGATTTACCTTCAGCAAACCCAGAGGAAGTAACAGATGATATTGTTGATTTATTAGGGTGTGAGCCAGAAGATGTAATTCACGCAAGTGGAAAAACAGGTTTTGGAGTAGATAATATTTTAAAGGCAATTATTGAAAAAATTCCTTCACCGAGTGGAAATCCCGATGCACCTTTAAAAGCATTGATTTTCGATTCAGTATACAATTCGTATCGTGGAATTGAAACCTACTTTAGAGTAATTGATGGTTCTATTAAAAAGAATCAACAAATAAAGTTTATGGCTACAGGAAGGCAGTATGGAGCCGATGAAGTAGGAACTTTAAAACTAAGCCAAGTTGTAAAAAACGAAATAAAAACAGGTGATGTAGGGTATTTAATTACAGGAATTAAAGCAGCGAAGGAAGTAAAAGTAGGAGATACTATTACCGATTTTGCCAATCCAACTACAGATAGAATTGAAGGATTTGAAGATGTAAAACCAATGGTATTCGCAGGAATTTACCCTGTAGATACTGAAGATTACGAGGAACTACGTGCTTCAATGGAAAAGCTACAATTAAATGATGCTTCCTTAGTTTTTCAACCAGAAAGTTCAGCAGCACTTGGTTTTGGTTTCCGATGTGGATTCTTAGGAATGTTACACATGGAAATTATTCAAGAGCGTCTAGAACGTGAATTTAATATGACGGTAATTACTACGGTTCCTAACGTAAGTTACCATGCATTCACGAAGAAAAATCCTGATGAGGTTATTATAGTGAATAACCCATCAGATTTACCAGATCCATCAAAGTTAGATAGGGTAGAAGAACCATTTATCAAAGCTTCAATTATTACAAAGGCCGATTTTGTAGGACAAGTAATGTCGCTTTGTATTGAAAAACGCGGACAAATTGTAAATCAAACTTATTTAACTCCAGAGCGAGTGGAGTTAATTTTTGATATGCCGTTGGCAGAAATCGTTTTTGATTTTTACGATAGATTAAAAACAGTATCTAAAGGATATGCGTCGTTCGATTATCATCCAATAGGAATGCAAAAGTCAAAGTTAGTTCGTGTAGATATGTTACTTAATGGACAAATAGTTGATGCGCTTTCAGCTCTATTACACGATAGTAATGCGTATTCAATAGGAAAACGTATTTGTGAAAAGTTAAAAGAATTGATTCCAAGACAACAATTTGATATTCCTATTCAAGCAGCAATTGGAGCAAAAATTATTGCTCGTGAAACTGTAAAAGCTTTACGTAAAGATGTAACTGCAAAATGTTATGGAGGAGATATTTCTCGTAAACGTAAATTATTAGAGAAGCAGAAAAAAGGTAAAAAACGTATGCGTCAAGTAGGAAATGTAGAAATTCCACAGCAAGCGTTTATGGCAGTGTTGAAGTTGAATGACTAGTTTTTTTGAAATTAGAATAGATAAACAAGAACATATAAAAACCCCGTTTTGATGAAATCAAAACGGGGTTTTTATATTAGATTATCAAATTTCCAAATTGTTACATTAAATTTTAATCCCTATTTCCTAAAACTTGCAAAGCCCAATACAATAGCATTGCTAAAGAACCTAGAGCAGCTACTAAATACGTTCTTGCAGCCCATTTTAAAGCGTCTTTAGATCCAGCTAGTTCTTCACGAGTAACCATGTTTTTATTTTCTAACCAAGCTAAGGCTCTATTACTCGCATCATACTCAACAGGTAAGGTAACAAAGCTAAAAACAGTACCTAAAGCCATAAATGCTAAACCAGCTAAAGCAATATAAAAACCAATACCTGTACTACCAGAAGCAGCACCAAAAGCAATACCACCAATTACCATCCATTGAGAAAAACGAGAAGTAATACTTACCATAGGTACTAGTTTAGATCGCATTTGTAAATATTGATAAGCTCTAGCATGCTGTACAGCATGCCCTACCTCGTGAGCAGCTACAGCAGCTGCGGCAGCATTTCGTTGGTTGTACACAGCTTCACTCAAGTTTACAGTTTTGTTTTGAGGGTTGTAATGATCGGTTAACATACCTGGTGTAGAAATTACCTGAACATCGTAAATACCGTGATCAGCTAGCATTTTTTGTGCAATTTCAGCACCACTCATACCGTTTCGTAAATGAACTTGAGAGTATTTTTTAAACTTTCTTTTTAACGTATTACTCACTAACCAACTGAAAAGAGATATAATACCAATTAGAATATAAAATCCTATCATAATCTATATAGTTTTAAAATTTTGTATCATTTTTGTTGGTTAAATTTACAACATAAATTATTCCAAATTATTAACGGTATAAAAAAATGTCAAAATGGCAAATCAACCTAAAATTTTAATAGTTTACACAGGCGGAACTATTGGTATGGTTAAAGACTATAATACGGGAGCGTTAAAAGCATTTGATTTTAGTCAAATCTCAAGTAAAATTCCAGAATTACAGCAGCTTAATTGCGAAATTAATACAATATCGTTTGATGAACCAATTGATTCATCAAACATGAGTGTACATTATTATATACAAATAGCAGATATAATCTCCGATAATTATGACAAGTTTGACGGATTTGTAGTGCTAACGGGCTCAGACACCATGTCGTATACATCGTCTACAATAAGTTTTATGTTTGAAAATTTACAAAAGCCTGTGATTTTTACGGGATCACAATTGCCTATTGGAGATTTACGTACAGATGCTAAAGAAAATTTAATTACATCTATACAAGTAGCATCAGCCTATGAAAATGGCAAACCAGTAATTCAAGAAGTAGGATTATATTTTGAATATAAATTATATAGAGCAAACAGAACTACAAAAATAAATGCTGAACAATTCGAAGCATTTGCTTCTATGAACTATCCCCCTTTAGCAGAAAGTGGTGTGCATTTAAACTTTAATTATCCATTATTACTTAAACCTAAAGAAAATCAAAGTGATTTAGTAGTAAGAAAGAACCTTGATAATCACGTGGCTATTTTAAAGTTATTTCCAGGTATTACAGAATCTGTAGTGAGAAGTTTTATGAATATCCCAGATTTAAAAGGTATTATTTTAGAAACTTACGGATCAGGAAATGCACCAACCGAAAAATGGTTTGTTGATTTATTAGAGGAATCGGTTAGCAAAGGAATTTACATAGTTAACGTAACTCAATGTAAAGGAGGAAGTGTAATTTTAGGACATTATGAAACAAGTTCAGAATTAAAACGCATTGGTATTGTTGATGGTAAGGATATTACAACAGAAACAGCCATTGCTAAAATGATGTATTTGTTAGGAGAAAAGCTTTCAAAAGAAGATTTTACGCATTATTTTCAAACACCCCTAAGGGGAGAAATGGCATAGTTTGTAAATAAATCGTTAATTTTGTGCTTGTAACTGCTTGAAATAGTATAGAAAAGAGTTAAAAAAGGAGTGATTAATAGAAATCCTAGAGATTTTTTTTAATGTACCAACATTTTTTTGTTACTTGCCACTCTGTAAAATTAAAAGCGTAATAAGTACAAGTAAAGAATTACTTATTTGTAAAAAATTAAGTTTTTCATGGTAAAATTTGTATTTTTAACCCGTTAACTATTTAAAATTAATTATAACAAAATGAAAAAAGTAGTAAATATCCTAACTATTGCAGGATTTATGTTTTTAGGAGCTATTCAGTCAACTTATGCTCAAGACGCAGCAGCGGCAGAAGGATCAGAAACTTTTCACCAAATCTTAAAAAGATACTTTATTGATGGTGGGCCTGGTTTTATGGGAATTGTATTAGTAGCCTTAATTTTAGGTTTAGCCATTGCAATTGAAAGAATTATTTATTTAAACATGGCTACAACTAATACTAAAAAATTAGTAGCTAGCGTTGACGAAGCATTAAGTTCAGGTGGTGTAGAAGCTGCTAAAGAAGTTTGTAGAAATACAAAAGGTCCTGTTGCCTCTATCTTTTACCAAGGTTTAGAAAGAGCAGATGAAGGATTAGAAGCTGCTGAAAAAGCTGTTGTAGGATACGGTGGTGTACAAATGGGCTTATTAGAAAAGAACATTTCATGGATTTCGTTATTTATTGCGTTAGCACCAATGTTAGGATTTATGGGGACTGTAATTGGTATGATCGGAGCATTTGATTCGATTGCTGTAGCTAACGATATTTCTCCTGCAGTAGTAGCAACTGGTATTAAAGTAGCACTTTTAACTACAGTATTTGGATTAATAGTAGCAATTATCTTACAAATTTTTTATAACTACATTATCTCTAAGGTAGATAGTATTGTTAATAATATGGAAGATGCATCTATTTCTTTAATCGACTTACTAGCTAAGTATAAAAAATAATTAAAGAATGAAGAACAGTAAATTAATAACAATAATAGTAGCATTGCTTTCTCTAGTAGGGATAGTCTTGTTTATTATGACAATGGGAGCTGATGAAGAGGATCCAATTGCTTTATCAAAGGCAGTTTCTCCGTTAGTAACTTATTCGCTGATATTACTAATATTAACAGCAGGAGTTACAGTTTTAGCTTCAATTTTGAGTTTATTTAAGAATCCAGAAGCTTTGAAGAAGTCATTACTTGGCTTATTAGCGATGGGAGTGTTATTAGTAATTTCTTATATGCTTGCTAGTGATAGCCAAGTTTTAGGGGCTACTAAAGAGGTTGTAGCTGAAGCAGGTAGTAGTGTTTCTAAATACACAAGTACAGGTATTTGGCTAAGTATTATATTAATAGTAATCGCAGGAGGTTTCTTTGTTTGGGATTTATTAAAAGGAATAGTTAAATCATAAGTTAATATGGCAAGAAGAGAAAACCCAGAAATTAATGCAGGTTCGATGGCAGATATTGCCTTCTTGCTACTTATCTTTTTCCTTGTAACAACTACAATGGATGTTGATTCAGGTATCCCAAAAAAGTTAGCTGAAAAAACTGATGTAGAGCCACCAATTATTAAAGAGAAAAATATTTTTCAAGTTAGTATCAACCGTAATAATCAACTTTTAGTTGAAGAAGAAATTATGGAGTTGAAAGACTTAAAAGATGCAGCAATCAAATTTATAGATAATGGTGGAGGTATTGGTAATCCAATGCCAGGAAAAGAAGCAGGAGCTGCTTGTGATTACTGTAAAGGTGAAAAAGACCCTGAGTCGTCAGATCATCCAAACAAAGCAGTAATTTCTGTTGAAAGCGATAGAGGTACTGAATTCGGTACGTATGTAGCTGTACAGAATGAGTTATTAAGGGCTTATACAGAGTTGCGTGATAGATTGTGCCAAGAGAAATATGGTATGAGCTTTACTGAGTTAGAACAAGCTTTTAAAGACAGCGCAAGAAAAGATGAGTCATTAAGAAAGAAAGTTGAAGATATTAAAGCGAGTTATCCTCAAATTATATCTGATTCTGAACCAACAAATGTTCAATAATAGTAAAACAATAGAATATGTCTAAATTTAAAAAGAAGAAAAAAGGATTGCCAGCATTATCCACGGCGTCTTTACCAGATATTGTTTTCATGTTATTATTCTTCTTCATGGTAACTACTACCATGAGAGAAACAGATTTACAAATAGATTCACCTCGTTTACCAAGTGCCAGTGAGGTAAAGAAGCTTGAGCGTAAAAGTTTGGTGAGTACAATTTATGTTGGTAAAGCTAAAGACCCAAAGTATGGAACAGGGTACAATAGAATACAGTTAAATGATAAAATAGCGACTCCAGATGAAGTTCCTTCTTTTATCTATCTTGAAAGAGATAATGTTTCTGAAGCAGAAGTACCTTTTATGACAACTTCTATAAAAGCAGATAGAGAATCGAGTGTAGGTACATTAGCTGACATTCGTGAGAAATTAAGAGATGTTAACGCTCTTAAATTAAGTTTATCTACTCACAAGGGAGATGTTATTAAGAAGTAATTACTTTTAAATAAAACAAAAAGAGCAATCAATAGATTGCTCTTTTTTTATACAAAAAAAGTATCTTTATCGTTAGTTAATTATCTATGAAGTATATAGTAAGTTTTTTCGTGTTTTTTCTGTCATTAACTACTTTTTGCCAGAAAGATTCTTTACAGTTAGGGGATAAGTATTGGGAAGATCAGTTATACATTGATATAACATATAACTTATTAAAAGATCAACCAGATGGAATCGGGAAGACTGGTTTCTCTTATGGTCTAGGTGTCGGTTACATGAAGGATATACCCTTTAATATAAATGGTAGAACAGCAATGGCTATAGGTTTAGGGTATAATTATGACTCATTCAGTCATGGGTTAAAAGTGCTAGAAGGAAATGTAAAAGAGTATGAAACTGACCCAGACATTTCATCCAACAAAATAAAACTTCACAATTTAGAAATGCCTATTCAGTTTAGATGGCGATCTTCAGATGCAAATACGTATTCATTTTGGCGTTTTTATGCGGGTTTTAAAGTCTCTTATAACATAAGTAATAGCTTTCGATACGACTCACCAACAGGAAGAGTTAGTTTTTCAAATATTGAAAAATACAATAAATGGCAAGCAGGATTAACTTTGTCTGCAGGTTATGGTACATTTAATTTCCATGTATATTACGGATTGTCACCTATGTTTAAAAATGTAACTCTGAATGGAAAATCAATAGATAGTAAAATAGTTAAATTAGGCCTAAGCTTTTATTTACTATAATACACAATAGGCAATAAAAGGACTTAATAAGCCAATAAAAAAACCTAAGTATACTTCTCTTACCTTATGAGCTTTTAAATGTAATCTTGAGCTTGCAAGAATGCCAGCTAAAAAAATAAATGATATAATTATAGGGAGTACATAAACAGCTTGTATTTGTTGAAACAATAAGAAATATCCAACTGCAACTCCCATAGAAAACAAATGGAGGCTTCCTTTAATTTTAAAAGGAAATAGCAAGTAAATAAAGCCTAAACCAAATACAGTTCCGTAAAAGAGGTAGCTAACGTCTTTTAAAATACTCATACTAGCAAACATTTTTCCTAGAATTAAAAATAAAGTCATCATAAAGAAAATTGGAAATTTTCGTTCGTTTATACTATATACGCGAAAAGATTTTATGTGACCAATAGACTTTAAGAAAACTAGCAGAAGCATAGGTATAATGTATGTAGCTACAAATACTATTGCCAATATAGTATATTGTTGTTGTTTATTTAAGCTTATTGGAGAAAGTAGGAAATACAATATAACTCCTATAGTAGGCATTACAATAGGGTGAAGAATGGTTGATATGAATTTATGCCATCGCATTAAATTTCTTTGCGTAACCTCGCGACAGGAATGTCTAATTGTTCACGATATTTAGCAACTGTTCTTCTAGCGATAGGGTATCCTTTTTCTTTTAAAATTTTAGATAATTTTTCATCGGTAAGAGGTTTTCGTTTGTCTTCCTCTGTAATTACAGTTTCTAAAATTTTCTTAATTTCTCTAGTTGAAACATCTTCTCCTTGGTCGTTTTTCATCGATTCAGAAAAGAATTCCTTAATCAATTTTGTACCGTAAGGTGTAGAAACATACTTACTACTAGCAACACGAGAAACAGTTGAGACGTCCATACCAATTTCGTCAGCAATATCTTTTAAAATCATAGGTTTTAACTTACGCTCATCACCTGTTAAAAAATATGCTGACTGACGATGCATAATCGCATTCATTGTTACTAAAAGGGTCTGCTGACGTTGTTTTATAGCATCAATAAACCATTTTGCAGCATCTAATTTTTGCTTTATAAAGAGTACAGCATCTTTTTGAGATTTAGTTTTCTCTTTAGAATCTTGATACCCTTTTAACATATTGTTGTATTCTCTAGAAACATGCAATTCTGGAGCGTTACGAGAGTTCAAAGTTAAATCTAAGTTCCCATCAATAATTTTAATTGAAAAATCGGGAACTATTTGCTCTGCTATTTTATTATTTCCAGCGTAAGAACTTCCAGGTTTTGGGTTTAGTTTGCTTATTTCGCTAATAATCTCCTTTAATTGTTCTTCAGAAATATTGAATTTTTCTAGAAGCTTCTTGTAGTGCTTTTTAACAAAATGATCAAAAGCTTCTTCTAAAATTCTTATTGCTAATGCTCTGCTTTCATTCTCAGATTTAGCTTTTAATTGAATGATTAAACACTCTTTTAAATTTAAAGCACCTACACCAGTAGGGTCTAATTTTTGAACAACATTTATCAAAACATTTTGTACTTTTTCCTCAGTAGTAAAAACATTTTGGGTAAAAGCTAAGTCGTCAACTAGATCTATAATATCTCTACGTATATAACCGCTATCATCAATACTACCCACTAAAAACTCAGCAATAGCACGTTCTTCTTCGTCAATTCTAAAAGTATTTAATTGATTTTTTAAAGATTGATGAAAGCTAGTACCTGCTGCATAAGGAATTTGCTTGTCTTCATCATCTGAAGAATAGTTGTTAGTTTGCGTTTTATAACTAGGGTATTCATCATCACTTAAATACTCATCAATGTTTATATCTTCAGCATCTATTTTTTCATTACCCGAATCGTCATAATCAACATCATTGGCTAAGCTATCCTCAAAATTTTCAGGCTCGTCTTTACCAGTATCTAATGCGGGATTTTCTTCAATTTCTTGTTTCAAACGTTCTTCAAAAGCTTGCGTAGGCAATTGAATTAACTTCATCAACTGTATTTGTTGTGGAGATAATTTTTGAAGTAATTTTTGATGTAAACTTTGTTTTAGCATATATACAAAGATATGAAATAGGACAAAAAAAATCGCCATTCGTAAAGGAATGACGATTGATATTTATAAGTTTTATGATTTTTTTAAAACTCAGCGTTTTGTGGTGTTCTTGGAAAAGGAATAACGTCACGAATATTGCTCATTCCAGTTGCAAATAAAACTAAACGTTCAAAACCTAAACCAAATCCAGAGTGTACAGCTGTACCAAATTTACGAGTGTCTAAGTACCACCATAATTCTTCTTCAGGAATATTTAGTTCAGCCATTTTTTCTTTTAAAACGTCTAAGCGTTCTTCTCTTTCAGAACCTCCTACCATTTCTCCAATTCCAGGGAATAAAACATCCATAGCACGTACTGTTTTACCATCTTCATTTAAACGCATGTAAAATGCTTTTATATTTGCTGGATAATCGAATAAAATTACAGGGCATTTAAAGTGTTTTTCTACTAAATAACGCTCGTGTTCTGATTGTAAATCAACACCCCACTCGTTAACAGGAAATTGAAATTTCTTCTTCTTGTTAGGCTTAGAATTTCTTAAAATATCTATTGCTTCTGTATAGCTTACACGCTTAAAGTTATTGTCTACAACAAATTTTAATTTTTCTATTAAGCCCATTTCACTACGTTGCGCTTGAGGTTTCGTTTTTTCCTCTTGCGCTAAGCGATTGTCTAAGAAAGCCAAATCATCTTTACAGTTGTCTAATACATATTGTAATACATACTTAATAAAGTCTTCAGAAAGATCCATGTTAGCATCTAAATCGTTAAAAGCCACCTCTGGTTCAATCATCCAAAATTCTGCTAAATGACGTGTAGTATTAGAGTTCTCAGCTCTAAAAGTAGGCCCGAAAGTATATATTTTACCTAATGCCATCGCATAGGTTTCACCTTCTAATTGACCAGAAACTGTTAGGTTAGTTTCTTTTCCAAAGAAATCTTTAGAATAATCAATTTTACCTTCTTCGTTTACAGGAGCTTTGTTTGCTTCAAACTGAGTTACTTTAAACATTTCTCCAGCGCCTTCAGCATCAGAACCTGTAATAATTGGAGTATTTACATAGTAAAACCCGTTTTGTTGGAAGTACTGATGTACTGCAAATGATAATGCAGAACGTAAACGCATTACAGCACTAAAAGTGTTAGTTCTTACGCGTAAATGAGCATTTTCACGTAAAAACTCTAAACTGTGTTTTTTGGGCTGAATTGGATATTCATCAGGATTTGAATCTCCTAAGATTTCCAAATTGTTTACCTGAATTTCTACTGTTTGTCCTCTACCTTGACTTTCAACCAAAGTACCTTGAATGCTTACAGCTGCTCCAGTATTTATTCTTTTTAATAAAGTTTCGTCGGTATTTTCAAAATCTACAACACACTGAATATTATTAATAGTAGAACCATCATTTAAAGCAATAAAACGATTGCTTCTAAAAGTTCTTACCCACCCTTTTACGTGTACTTCTTGTAAAAATTTGTCAGATTGTAATAAATCTTTAACGCTACTTCTTTTCATGTCTTTATATCTTCAATAAAATCAAGCAAAGATACTTTTTTGCTGTTAATTAGCAACAAAGAGACCCAAGAATAAAGAGTTAACTTTTATAAGTTAGCTTTAATAAAAAAACAACCATATTTATTTAAAATGGTTGTTTTTGAATATTTACTTGTCTTCTTTTGGAGGTAGTATTTTAAATTTAGTTTCTTTTAAAACTTTCTTATTAGCTATTCTTTTCTCAAAAGAAAGTAGAAGAGAAGGTAATAATAGTAAGTTTGAAACCATAGCTAATAATAATGTAATTGAAACTAGACCTCCTAATGCAATAGTACCTCCAAAACTTGAAACAGTAAATACTAAAAAACCGAAGAAAAGGACTATTGAAGTATAGAACATACTTACTCCAGTTTCTCTTAATGCTGAATAAACAGCAGGTTTTATTTTCCAGTTATTGGCCAGCAACTCTTGTCTATATTTAGCTAAGAAGTGAATAGTATCATCTACTGAAATACCGAAAGCAATACTAAAAACTAAAATTGTTGAAGGTTTAATAGGTATATCAAAGAATCCCATCAATCCACCAGTAATTAATAAAGGAAGCATGTTAGGAATTAATGATATTAATATCATTTGAGGTGAACGGAACATCCACGCCATAAAAATAGATATTAATATAATAGCTAATGATAGTGAAATAACTAAGTTTTTAATTAAATAGTTGGTTCCTTTTAAAAACACTAATGCTTTCCCTGTTAATGAAACATCAAATTTTTCATCAGGAAATTGCTTATTGATTACAGCTTGTAGTCGTTCTTGGATAATATCCATTTTATCAGTACCAATATCTTTCATAAAAGTGGTAATACGTGCATAACGACCAGTACTATCCACAAAATTTTTTAGCATTCCAGAGTTACTATCTGAGTTTTTAGTATACGAAAAAATGTAGCTTTTTTCTTGACTTGTTGGAAGTTGATAGTATTTAGGATTTCCGTTATAGTAGGCTTGCTTAGAGTATTTTACAAGATTGGTTATAGATATAGGTTTGGATAATTCAGGGAAAGTTTCAATAGTTTCATTGAGTTTTTCCATCTTTTTTAAAGTAGAAAGCTTCATAACACCTTTTTCTTTTTTGGTGTCAATTAAAATTTCAAGAGGCATAATTCCCCCAAACTCATATTCAAAAAACTTAATATCTTTATAAAACTGTTTTCCTTTAGGCATATCTTCAATTAAACTACCTGATACACGAATCATGTAAAGGCCAATCATACTTAAAATTATTATGGAAACAGTAGTGATATAAATGGCAATTCGTTGTTTTTTTACCATACGTTCCATCCAAGAAACAACATTTCCCATCCATTTTTTTTCTAAATGGTTCAAATGTTTCTGCTCTGGAAGAGGCATAAAACTATATATAATTGGAATGATTAATAATGCTAGAATAAAAATACTGATGATGTTTACAGAGGCTAAAACACCAAACTCTCGCATTAGTCTACTTTTAACAAATATAAAAGTGGCAAAACCAGAAGCGGTAGTAATATTGGTCATTAATGTAGCATTTCCAACTTTTGAAATTACACGTTGTAAAGATTTTGCTTGGTTTCCGTGTTTCTTTACTTCCTGCTGATATTTATTAATTAGAAAAACTGCATTGGGTACACCAATTACAATAATTAATGGTGGAATTAGAGCAGATAATACTGTAATCTCATAGCGGAATAATCCCATAAACCCAAAAGCCCATGTAACTCCAATGCTAACTACAAGTAGTGTAATAAAAGTGGCTCTAAATGAACGAAAAAAGAAGAAAAAGATAATGGCTGTTATTAATAATGCACCAATTACAAAAATTCCCATTTCGTCAGTTATATTCTGAGAGTTTAAGGTTCTAATGTAGGGCATACCAGAAACACGAACATCAATATTATGATCTTTTTCAAAAGAGTTTATAGTTGGAATTAGAATGTCGAACACAAAATCTCTACGAATAGGGGTGTTTACAATATCTTTGTTTAAATAAATTGCTGTTTGTAAAGTGCCTTTATCGTTGTATAATAGGTTGTTATAAAAAGGTAGCTTCTCAAAAAGTTGTTTTTTTATATTTTTTATTTCTTCATCAGTCGAAGGAGCTTGTTCAAAAAGTGGTTCAACAACAAATTTTCTTTGTTTTCTATCTGCTTTTAACTGCTGAACATCAGCAATAGAAACAGTAAAATCCACTTGTGTTAAACTATCTAAATCTTTAACAAGTTTATTCCAAGCATTGAATTTTTGAGGAGTAAATATTGTAGAATCTTTTACTCCTAATATAATGAGGTTGCCTTCTTCTCCAAAAATTTCTAAAAACTTATTGTATTCTATATTAACCTCATGGTCTGTAGGAAGTAAATTGGCTTCTGTATAGGAGAAGCGCATATGTTTCATTTGAGTGACTAAAAGCCCTGTAATTATAGCAATAGTAATTAAAACTAAGTAACGATTTCGCAATAAGAAGCCTGCGATTTTAGTCCAAAAAGTCATCCAAAAAAAATTTCAGCAAAGTTATGCTAAATGAATTAATTAAACGAAAAAAAGAGCATCATATGATGCTCTTTTTTAACTATTTCTTAAAAGAAATTATACAGTCATAATTTCTTTTTCTTTAACAGTATACTTTTCGTCGATTATTTTTACGTAATCGTCAGTTAATTTCTGAACATCAGCTTCAGCATTTTTCTTCATATCGTCAGAAATATCAACTTTTTTAATTTCATTGTTTGCGTCTTTACGAGCATTACGAACACCTACTTTAGCGTGTTCAGCTTCAGCTTTTGCTTGTTTAGCTAATCCTTTACGACGCTCTTCTGTTAATGGTGGAACATTAATTATAATATTTTCTCCATTATTCATTGGGTTAAAACCGATGTTAGCAAGCATTATTGCTTTTTCGATTTCTTGTAACATGTTTTTTTCCCATGGTTGAACTGATATGGTTCTAGCATCAGGAGTGTTTACGTTTGCCACTTGTGATAATGGTGTCTGAGAACCGTAGTAATCTACCATAATCGTACTTAACATAGCAGGAGTAGCTCTACCTGCTCTAATACCTGCTAATTCTTTTTCTAAGTGGCTAATAGCTTTATCCATTGCCTCTTTAGTCGAATCTAAAATAAAATCAATCTCTTCGTTCATTTTGTTCGTATTTAAAACCTCAAATAGGTTGAGGATAATTTTTCGGTTTATTCGTTGTCAACTATTGTTCCAATATTTTCTCCAGAAACAAGTTTTAGAAGGTTTCCTTGTGTGTTCATGTCAAAAACAATAATTGGTAATTTGTTTTCTTCGCTCAAGGTAAAGGCTGTCATATCCATTACTTTTAAGCCTTTTTCAATAACATCTTTAAATGTAATGTTTTCATACTTAACAGCATCTTTATCTTTTTCTGGATCTGCTGTATAAATACCATCAACACGTGTACCTTTTAAAATGGCGTCTGCATTTATTTCAATAGCCCTTAAAACAGCTGCAGTGTCGGTTGTAAAATACGGATTTCCTGTTCCTCCACCAAAAATTACTACGCGTCCTTTCTCTAAGTGTCGATTAGCTCGACGCTTAATATATGGTTCTGCAATTTCTTTAATTTCAATAGCAGTTTGTAAACGAGTGTGAATTCCTTGGTCTTCTAAGGCACTTTGTAAAGCTAAGCCATTAATACAAGTAGCTAACATTCCCATATGGTCACCTTGTACACGGTCCATACCTTGGCTAGCACCAGCAACTCCTCTAAAAATATTTCCACCACCAATTACAATGGCTACTTCTACACCCTTATCTATAACTTGTTTTATCTCTTGGGCATACTCTTTAAGTCTGTTTGGGTCAATTCCATATTGACGCTCACCCATTAGTGCCTCACCACTTAATTTTAAAAGAATTCTTTTGTATTGCATTTGTTTTGTTGAAAGTTGTGCAAAGCTACATATTTTTTTTATTCTAATTTTAACACATAAAAAAAAACCATCCAAAAATGGATGGTTTCATATAAAATTGTCGTTGAGAATTATCCTAAAGTAACCCTTACGAAGTTTTTAACTTCAACATCACCGTAAGAAGAAACGTATTCTGCAACAGTTTTCTTTTCGTCTTTAATAAACTTTTGATCTAATAAACATTGTTCTTGATCTAAAGTAGTATTGTCAGAGATAAATCTTTCCATTTTACCTGGTAAGATTTTGTCCCAGATTTGTTCTGGTTTACCTTCAGCTTTTAATTGCTCTTTAGCTTCTCCTTCAGCTTTCGCTAAAGCTTCATCAGTTAATTGTAAACGAGAAACAAATTGAGGAACGTTCTTTAAAGTTTTACCTAAACGCACTAATTCTTCGTTGTCTTTTTTAATCGCAGCAATTCTAGCTTCAGTTTCAGAAGCTACATAAGCAGGATCAAAATCTTTGTAAGATAAAGAAGTTGCACCCATTGAAGCAGCTTGCATAGCTAAGTCTTTAGTTAACTCAGCAGCATTATCTACAGCAGCAGTTAAACCTACCATTGCAGCAATTTTACCAACGTGAGTGTAAGCTCCTACGTATGGTGCTTCAATTCTTTCGAAAGCAGTGATATCGATTTTTTCACCGATAACTCCTGTTTGCTCGATTAATTTTTCAGCAACAGTTACACCACCAAAATCAGCAGCTAAGAACTCTTCTTTTGTTTTGTGGTTAAAAGCGATGTCAA
Source organism: Tenacibaculum mesophilum (assembly GCF_003867075.1). NCBI lineage: Bacteria > Pseudomonadati > Bacteroidota > Flavobacteriia > Flavobacteriales > Flavobacteriaceae > Tenacibaculum > Tenacibaculum mesophilum. Next base: position 2,819,629 of record NZ_CP032544.1, read on the forward strand.
CAAATTCTTGCGCTAATGCTTTGAATGAATCGTTTTTAGCTACGAAATCTGTTTCACATGCTAATACGATAGCAACACCGTATGTGTTGTCATCGCTAATTTTAGTGATTGCCACACCTTCAGTAGACTCACGATCTGCTCTTTTAGCAGCAATCTTTTGTCCTTTTTTACGTAAAATTTCAATAGCTTTATCAAAATCACCTTCAGCTTCTACTAATGCTTTTTTACAATCCATCATACCAGCTCCGGTAGTTTCTCTTAATTTCTTTACGTCTGCAGCGCTAATTTTTACTGACATTTCTATCGTTATTTTTTAGTTGTAAATATATTGTTGTACAAAGTTGTAAAAATTTAAAGGTTCCAATGTAATGAAACCTTTAAATTAAAAAATTATTTTGCTTCTTCTTTTGCTGGAGCGTCAGCTGTTTTTTCAGCTTTAGCTTTTTCCTTATCAGCTTTTCTTTCTGTTAAGCCTTCAGCAATTGCATCAGTTACATACGATAATACTTTATCGATAGATTTAGAAGCATCATCATTTGCAGGAATTACAAAGTCGATTGGTCTTGGATCCGAGTTTGTATCAACCATTGCAAAGATTGGAATGTTTAATTTTTGTGCTTCAGCAACAGCAATGTGTTCTTTCTTTACATCAATTACAAATAAAGCTCCTGGTAAACGAGTCATATCAGAAATTGAACCTAAGTTCTTTTCTAATTTTTCACGTTGACGAGTAATTTGTAATTTTTCTCTTTTAGATAATGCATCAAAAGAACCATCAGTCTTCATTCTATCAATAGAAGTCATTTTCTTAACGGCTTTACGGATAGTAACGAAGTTTGTTAACATACCACCTGGCCAACGCTCAGTAATGTAAGGCATGTTTACAGCTTTAGCTTTTTCAGCAACGATATCTTTAGCTTGCTTTTTAGTAGCAACGAATAAGATTTTACGTCCTGAGTTAGCTATTTTTTGTAACGCAGTAGAAGCCTCGTCAATTTTAGCTGAAGTTTTGTACAAATCGATGATGTGAACACCATTACGCTCTGTATAAATGTATGGAGCCATGTTAGGGTTCCACTTTCTAGTTAAGTGTCCAAAGTGAACACCACTTTCTAATAATTCTTGAATGTTTGCCATTTTAATAAATGTGTTTACGTTCTGTTTTCGCAATATTTCAGTAGTTATTAAGTCTGAAATATTTAGATACTAAACTGTTAAAAATTGATTTATAAATAACAGTCTCGAAACATTTAAATACTGAAACAAGTTCAGTAAAATATTAACGTTTAGAGAACTGGAATTTCTTACGTGCTTTCTTCTGACCGAATTTTTTACGTTCAACCATTCTTGGATCACGAGTTAATAATCCTTCTGGTTTTAATACAGCTTTGTTTTCTTCGTTAATAGCTACTAATGCTCTAGTAATTGCTAAACGAATAGCTTCAGCTTGACCAGTAACACCACCACCGTATACGTTTACTTTTACATCGTAAGCCTCTAAGTTTTCAGTTAACATTAAAGGTTGTTGAACTTTGTATTGTAAAGTTGGTGTAGTGAAATAGTTTTTAAACTCTCTTTTGTTGATAGTGATGTTTCCACTTCCTTGAGAAACATAAACACGAGCAACAGCTGTTTTTCTTCTACCTATTTTGTGTACAGTTTCCATAATTATTTAAGATCGTTAAGGTTAATAGTTTTAGGTTTTTGAGCTTCTTGACCATGCTCTGTACCTGCGTAAACATATAAGTTTTTGTATAACGCGCTACCTAAACGGTTTTTAGGTAACATACCTTTAACTGCTTTTTCGATTAATCTTGTAGGATCTTTTTCGAACATTTCTGAAGCAGTTAATGATCTTTGGCCTCCTGGATAACCTGTGTGACGAATGTAAGACTTGTCTGTCCACTTTTTACCAGTTAGGTTAATTTTTTCAGCGTTGATAATAACAACGTTGTCTCCACAATCTACGTGAGGAGTATAATTTGGCTTGTACTTACCTCTAATAAGTTTTGCAACTTTAGAAGCTAGACGACCCAATGTTTGCCCGTCCGCATCAACTAAAACCCACTCTTTGTTTACGGTAGCCTTATTAGCTGATACTGTTTTGTAACTTAATGTGTTCATAATTACACGATTAGTTTTTGTTTATTAATAATTAAATTTTATCCTTTAAAAAGGTCTGCAAATGTACGATTAATTATTTGATTGACAAATAGCGTGTTAGTTTAATTTACAACTAGCTTGTTTTACCAAGAAAAATACCCTTAAACTGTGTTTAACAGTTTAAGGGTATTTTTATAATGAGGTTGTTTTTTATCGGTTAAATTAATAGGGTTAAAAACCTTCACTACCTCCATCAAAGTCACCATTTTGTTCTGGACGATCTCTTTTTTTCTTTTGGTTAAAACGATAGGTAAAGCTTAATGTTATTTGACGCTCACGCCATTGGAAAGAACCGTCGTTAATAGTGTTAAGTAATCCCTCATCATCATATAGAAAAGTAGTGCTTTCTCGCTTACGAGTGTTAAATAAATCGCTCACATTTAATACCAATGAAGCTTTTTCTTTAAACAAGTCTTTACTCAGGGCAAGGTTAGCAGAAAACATTCCTTTTCTATTATCTTGAGCTGTTGCTTGTGCTCCACGATACATTAAGCGTGTTTGCCATTGTAGTTTCCAAGGTAAGGTAATCCTTGAGTTAAAACGTGCAAACCAGCTACTTTCATTTACCTCGTCTAAAGGGGTTGTTACTTGGTCTCCATTAGCAGCGGTATATACGTATGTAAAAGCATCTGTATTAAATTTAAAGTAATTAAATGAAGCTGATAATCGTACCTTTTTAGTAGGATTATAGTTAGTTGTAAATTCAAATCCATAACGACTTTCATTGTTAAGGTTCACTGGTTGTCTAACTGTTACGTTAGTTGTTTCTCCTTCTATAACTCTTTGTTCTAAAATAGATACACCTTGCATAATATCGGTAGAGTATTGATAATATAAAGAAGCTCCTAAGTTTAGCTTACTTATACGTGTGTTATAGCCAAAGTCTACAGAGTTAGTAAAGGTAGGATCTAAGTCAGGGTTTCCTCTAAATACATTGGTTGCAGAACTTCTGGTTTCAAATGGGTTTAGAAACCAATGACGTGGTCTACGTAACCTTCTACTATACCCTAATGAAATGTTATCACTATCATTGATTTCATACCCTAGGTTTACTGTTGGAAACCACTCTGTATAATTCTTTTCTTTAAACTGGTCGGTTGTAAACACTGTTAAATCAATATCAGTAACTTCTGCTCTTAAACCTAACAGGTATGAAAACTTATCAACTTTACTTCCAAACTGAGTATAGAATGCATAAATATTTTGTTTGAATTCAATTGCATTTGAAGGATCGTTAGGCAATGGGTTTCCGAGGGCATCACGTACTCTAAAGTCTGAATTTAAATCTTGTAAGGTGACTTTGTGTCCAGCTTCAAACTGACTTTTTTCTCCAATAGGCAATACATAATCTATTTGAAAAAGGCGATCTTTAGAGGTTGTTGTTTGTCTATTTCGCTCAGAAAGGTTTCTGTCAACAAAAATATCGGCAGGCTCAAATTCATCACTTTCACCGTATTGTAAATCTATAATTAGTTTTTGTCCTTTATCATCAATATTATTTGTATAGTTTAAAGAGTATTGTATATCTGTATTTTCTTCTTTCTCGTTTTCTATTCTTACCTGTTCTTTCGTTATAACTCTATTATTATCAAAAAAAGTAGTATTGTTGGTAGCTACATCATCATCTTTAGAATCTCTATAAAAGAAAGTTCCGGTAATAGAACTTTTATCATTAATGTAGTATTCTAGCCCTAAGGATCCGTTATAGTTATTACTCTTTCTATCAAAAACTCTGTCTTCATCTCTATAACTAGTAATATCACCATCTTTGTTGAAGTTTGTGAAAAAACTATTAGAGTTACCAGGTCCGTTTCTGTAGGAATAAGCTAGGTTTGAAAAGAGATTAAACTTTTTTGTTCTATAATTGAGATTTGGAGAAATACTTACCATATCAGGATTTCCTAAAGTTAGGTTTACAGAGCCATTAAAACCTGTGATTTTTCCTTTCCTAAGAATAATATTTAAAATACCAGCTGTACCTTCAGCGTCGTAACGAGCAGAAGGAGAAGTGATAACTTCTACTTTTTCAATAGCGTCTGCGGGTAAATTTCTAAGAGCGTCTGTTCCTGTTAAGCCTACTAAAGCAGAAGGTTTACCGTCTATTAAAATACGAACATTTTCGTTACCGCGTAGACTAATAGCTCCTTCTGCGTCTACATTAACAGAAGGGACGTTATCTAAAACATCAGATGCATTTCCTCCTTTTACAGTCATATCTTTACCAACGTTGTATATTTTTTTATCTAAACGTATTTCTACTGTCGATTTTTCTGCTATTATTTCAATTTCATCTAATGTCTCTGCGTCTTCGGATAGTAATATATTTCCTAAGTTTTTATTTTGACTTAAATCATGATTTCCTAAACTTTTAGTTTTGAACCCTATAAATTCAACTTTTATATTGTACGTGCCAGATGAAGCATCGATAGAGAAGTTTCCGTTAACGTCTGTAACACCTCCAATAACTTGGTTTGTGTTGGTGTTTGTTAGTACTAAAGTTGCATATTCCAAAGGTTGCTTAGAGTTTGTTTCTAAGACCTTACCCGTTAAAGTGATTTTAGAAGCGATACCTTTTGTAGTACGTTGAGCAACAGCTGTAAAACTAATAAGTAAAATAAAAAGTAGTGTAAGTTTTTTCATCATGTTAATTTATAAAGCTTGTTTGACAACAAATCTGCCTAAAAGTTTAATGGAGGTTAGTTAAAAGAATGTTAAACAAGAAAAGTGCTTATATTTAGATTATCCAACAAAAGTTGTTTTTATAGTATGAGTTTAGGTTTTTATTAGCTTATTTTTCTTGATGCTGAAGAAATTTAATAGAAGAACATTCTTCTATGTGTTTTTGAATACACTTATATCTAAATTCAAATGTGTGTTGTTTTTTAGGTATAAAAATACCCTCAAAATTGTGTTTAACTTTTGAGGGTATTTAATAAAAGTATCTATATAGAATACTATTCTACTTTTTGATCTAATAAATCAAAGAACTGATTTAATCTTGGTAAAATGATGATTTTTGTACGTCTATTTTTGGCTTTGTTAGCAGGACTGTTGTTTTCTACTAAAGGAACATAACTACTTCTACCAGCTGCGATTAATCTTTCAGGAGCAACATTATACTTTCCCTGTAACTCACGAACGATAGCAGTAGAACGTAAAACACTTAATCCCCAGTTATCCTTTAAGGCTGATCCAGCTGAAACAGGAGTGTTGTCTGTATGTCCTTCAACCATTACATCCATTTGAGGCTGTCCGTTAACTACAGTAGCAACTTTTTCTAACACTTTAGAAGCTTTGTCGTTAATAGTGTAACTTCCACTTTTAAATAATAACTTGTCGGAAATTGAAATGAATACAACTGTTTTTTCAACATTTACTTCAATATCTTCGTCATCAATACCGTCTTGTAATTCTCTTTTTAAGTGAAAAGCAACTACTAAGTTTAAAGAATCTTTTTTAGAAGCAGCTTCTCTAATTTTGTTGATGTACTTATCTTTCTTGCTTAATTGAGATAATGTCTCTTTAATGTTATCATTAGCGCCTTTAGTTAAAACTGTTAAGTTTTCAACTTGTTGTAAAGTATTTTCTTTATCTCTCTTTAGTTCTGTTACTCTTGACTCTAAAGAAAATGCTTTGTCTTCACAGTTTTCTTTTTCAACTAAACATTTTGTTAAGTTAGCTTTTACGGCTAGTAACTCTTCTTTTGTTTGTTCGTGTTTAGCTTTTATTGCTTCTAATTCTTTTGTTGAAGCACAAGATGCTAGTAAAATTGAAGCAGTAAGGAATAAAAATATTTTTCTCATTTTATTCTGATTTTTTTAGATGTATTTATTAAAAGTTAAGCAAATTTATAAAAATGAAGACACAAAAAAGAGAATTAACAATCTTTTATGAAGTGTGAATACATTATTTTTGTGACTAAATTTTTTAAAGATGATTAAAAGGATAACGCTTTTAGTAGTTTCATTATTGTTAGTAATAGCTTGTAAGGAAGAAAAAAAAGAAAAGATAACTAAATTACAAGGAGCTGTTTTTGGGACTACATATCATATAACCTATTTGAATAAGGTTGATTATCAAAAACCTATTGATAGTTTGTTTAATTTGGTAAACAAATCATTGTCTACATACATGCCTACTTCTGATATTTCAAAAATTAACCAAGGAGACACCACTGTAATAGTTGATGATATGTTTGTAGAAGTTTTTGAAAAGGCTAAAAGAATTTACAAGAAAACTGATGGTTATTTTGATCCGACGATTGGTAGATTGATAGATGCTTACGGCTTTGGCTCAGGAAAAGAAAAGAAAGATTTGACCTCTGAAGAAATAGCGGCTTTGATGGAGAATGTAGGATTTGATAAAGTTGTGTTAAAAAACAGAAAAGTTCATAGAGATAGTGAAAATATAGAGTTTAATGTTAATGCTTTTGCTAAAGGTTATGGAGTAGATGTTGTTGGGAGGTTTTTAGAGTCGAAAAACATTGATGATTACATAGTAGAAATAGGAGGAGAGATTAGAGCTAGAGGAACGAAAGACGGAAAGCTTTGGAAAGTAGCGATTGAAAAGCCAAATGCTGATGGAACACGTTCTGTTCAAAAAATAATTGAGCTGGATAATGAATCTATGGCAACTTCAGGGAATTATAGAAAGTACAAGTTAAATACTGAAGGAAAAAAGATAGTACACACGGTAAATGCCAAAACAGGACTAGCAGAAGAGAGTAATTTGTTAAGTGTGTCAGTTCGATTAAAAGGTGACTGTGCCGATGTAGATGCTTATGCAACGGCTTTTTTAGCAATGGGTTTAGAAAAAACAAAAGAGTTTCTAAAAGAACATCCAGAGCTTAAAGTGGTGTTGTTATATCATAATGAAGTAGGAGAACTAGCAGAATTCGTAAACTAGTTTTTGTAACATACAGGCAAAATTTCGCCTTTCATTAAAGCAAATCGTTCTAGTTTTTCTGGAGCGATTTTTTTTGTGTAGTCTATTTCATCAACTTTAAATCCTACAGAACGTAGTTTATTAAAATAATCACGACCGTACACACGTACATGGTCGTACTGACCAAATATTTTTGCGCGTTCTTTAGGGTCGGTAATAGAATTATCTTCAAAAGTAACTTCTCTTGATAAATCCTGCGGAATTTGAAAAATACCAAATCCACCAACTTTCATTACTCGATACAATTCTTGCATCGCCTTTGTGTCGTTAAGAATGTGTTCTAATACATGGTTACAAAATACGACATCAAAAGAGTTATCTTTAAAAGGAAGATCGCAAATATCGGCTTTTACATCCGCAATAGGCGATTCTAAATCAGAAGTAGTGTACTCTAGGTTCGCTTGTTTTCTAAAAAGATCTAAAAAACATTGCTCTGGAGCTATATGTAATACTTTTAACTTTTTATCCGAAGAAAAGAAGTTGCTTTCCTCTTGTAAAAAAAGCCACATTAAACGATGTCTTTCTAGTGACAGTGTAGAAGGAGAAAGTGCATTTTTACGTTGAACTCCATATCCGTAAGGTAAAAACTTTTTGAATGATTTTCCGTCAATCGGATCTGTAAAGTTATCTCCTTTTAACCACCAAGTAATAATGGGACGAGCCCAATAACTGGCTTTGATTAATATAGGTCTAGGAATAGTATTAAGTATCGTTTTAAATAAAGACACAAATTATATAACTAATGGTTGTTGTCTAAATTCGTCTTCTTCATTACTTTCGATACCTAAAGCATCGTAAATATACTTAAAGGTAGATAGTAACTCTGGTTTACCATCAACTATGGCTACATCATGTTCAAAGTGTGCTGATGGTTTACCATCTAAAGTGGTAATTGTCCATCCATCAATATGTTGACGGATTTTATGAGTTCCCATATTGGTCATAGGCTCAATAGCAACTACCATACCTTCAATAAATTTTTTACCACGACCTCTACGTCCATAGTTAGGCATTTCTGGATCTTCGTGCATCTTACGACCTAAACCGTGCCCTACCAGTTCACGAACAACACCGTAGCCATGTTTTTCAGTAAAGTTTTGAATAGCAAAACCTACATCACCAACACGATTCCCTACTTTAAGTTCACGAATGCCTACATATAAACTTTCTTTAGTGATATCAAGTAGTTTTTGAGTTTCAGGGGCAATTTCACCTACAGCAAACGTGTAAGCGTGATCTCCGTAAAAATCATTTTTTATAGCACCACAATCAATAGAGATGATGTCACCTTCTTGTAAAGGTGTGTTATTTGGAATTCCATGAACCACTTGTGAGTTTGGGCTCATACAAAGTGTATTAGGGAAATCATATAGACCTAAAAAACCAGGAATAGCTCCTTGCTCACGAATAAAATCTTCAGCAAGTTTATCAAGTTGTAATGTAGTAACACCAGGTTTTACTTCTTTGGCAAGCATACCTAAGGTTTTTGATACTACTAAAGCACTTTCGCGCATTAATTCAATTTCTTCTCTAGTTTTTGGTTTAATCATGGTAAAAATATTGAGGCGCAAATTTACAGTTATTTTAGATATGGATGTTTGTATTCTTGACCAGATAGTATTTTTAAGAAATCTTCTTCAACTGAGCTACCTTCAATAGCGTGTTCTACAAAACGACCAACTTCTTTTCCGTCTTTATAAAAAATGAAGGTTGGAACTCGAATTACATTGAAACCTTCTTCTAAACCATTAGCTTTTTTCTGACGGTTTACTGTAATTAATTCAAGGTTTTTATAATCGAATTCGGCTTCGTCTAAGATTTTATAAAAATTAGGAATCTCTCTTTTACTATCTCCACACCAAGTTCCCATAAAACCTTTTATTTTTATGTCTTTTAAATATGGTTTTAGTTTTTCTACGGTAGCTTTATCTGTTTGGTAATATGAATAAAAATCGTTAAACCACTCACTTCCGTATGGCTCTTGTTGGAAGTCTTTTTTAGTGGCAATACCAACTAAATTTCCATTTTCATTTTTTGTTGCTAGGCTCTTTGGTGTCGATGCACAAGAAATAATAAGTAAGGCTATAAAAAGGTATACGATTTTTTTCATGAAATATATTTTTAAATAAGCGAATGTTGTGTCATTTCTTTAGGTTGTTCAATACCCATTAATTTTAAAATAGTTGGAGCAATGTCGCCTAAAATACCACTTTTTATTGATTTTAACTCCTTGTCAATTAAAATCATAGGGACAGGATTGGTGGTGTGCGCTGTATGTGGTGTTCCATCTGGGTTAATCATTGTTTCACAGTTTCCATGATCTGCAATTAAAATAGTGGTATAGCCATTATTTAACGCAGTTGTTACTACGTCTTCAACACAATTGTCAACTGCTTCACAAGCTTTAACAGCAGCTTCGAAAACACCTGTGTGTCCTACCATATCACCATTAGCAAAGTTTAAACATACAAAATCAACATTACCGCTTTGTAGTTCAGGAACAATAGCGTCGCGAATTTCATAAGCACTCATTTCAGGTTTTAAATCATAGGTAGCTACTTTAGGAGATGGACAAAGCAAACGTTTTTCTCCTGTAAATTCATCTTCTCTTCCACCAGAGAAAAAGAAAGTAACGTGTGGATATTTTTCTGTCTCAGCAATCCTAATTTGACTTTTTCCAGCTGACTCTAATACTTCACCCAAAGTGTTTTCAATGTTCTTTCCATCGTAAATAACATGGGTGTTTTTAAAAGTATCGTCATAGCTTGTCATGGTAACAAAATATAACGGTAGTTTTTTTATGTTGAATTCAGGAAAATCTTTTTGGCTCAAAGCTTCTGTTAATTGACGACCCCTATCTGTTCTAAAATTGAAGAAAATAACAACGTCATCTTCCTTAATTACAGTTTTTGGTTGTTGACTTTCATCAACCATTACTATTGGTTTGATAAACTCATCAGTAACATCTGCATCATAACTTTGTTGAATACTAGCTGGAGCATCCGAAGAAAAAGTTCCTTTTCCGTTTACTAAAGCTTCGTAAGCAAGTTGCACACGTTCCCAACGATTATCACGATCCATTGCATAGTAACGACCAGTAATTGTTGCCAATTCACCCGTAGTTTCTTGCATGTGTTCTTGAATATCGTTGATGAAATACTTTCCTGATTTAGGATCACAATCACGACCGTCAGTAAAAGCGTGTAGGTATACATTATCTAAACCAAAATTGTTAGCTGCAGATAGCAAACCTTTCAGGTGATCAATATGAGAATGAATTCCTCCATTAGAAACCAATCCTAAAAAATGGATATTTTTATTGTTTGTTTTAGCATATTCAAAAGCGTTTAGAAGTTCCTTTTCTTGTGCTAAAGTTCCTTCTTTTACAGCTTTGTTAATTTTGGCTAAATTCTGATATACAATTCTACCAGCACCTAAATTCATATGTCCGACTTCAGAATTTCCCATTTGTCCTACTGGTAAACCAACATGTTCTCCATCGGTTCTTAATTGTGCATGTGGAAATTTATTGTATAACGAATTTATAAATGGAGTTTTTGCGTTGTATATAGCCGATACTTTTGGGTCTTGGGTAATCCCCCATCCATCCAAAATCATTAAAATTACTTTCTTGTTCATGTTACAAATTTACTTCTTTGTATTAAAAGTAAAATCTTTTGGGTTAATAATTATGTCAAAAGAGGTAAAATTGAAAAAGTTATTGAGGTAGTTTTGCTACGTAACTAAAAAAACAATAATATGAATAAAACAATTTTATTAGTAATAGCGATAACGAGTTTTTCAGTTGCGAATGCTCAAGTGGGAGAAGGTACAAATTGGTTGAAATTAGGGATCCATGGAGGTGCTCCTGTTGGTGATGCTTCTGATGTTTCTTCTTTTGTTTTGGGGGTTGATTTGAAATATCAGTTTTTAAATGCAGAAAGTTTTGCTATAGGAGCTTCGACAGGGTATACTCATTATTTTGGGAAAGAAGAAGGTGTTATTGAATTCTCTGATTCAGGACTAATCCCTGTAGCAGGATTGTTTAGGTTTTACCCAACAAAAAACTTCTTTTTAGGAACGGATTTAGGGTATGCTTTTTTTACTGAAGGAAGTGAAACTGGTGGATTTTATTACAGGCCAGAAATAGGGTATCACAACGACGAGTGGAATATTTTCGGGTATTACCAAGGGGTTTCGTCTGATGGTATTTCTCCTTCTTCTGTAGGTGTTGGAATAAATTACAATATTATTCAAGGTAAGTAACAAGAAGATAGGGGATCTGTTATTAACACAAGGTTGGATTTTTTATAAAATTCAACCTTTTTATATTGATTAAACTAATGAGATAATATAAAGTAATGTTAAAAAGGTGGCTATCAAAGCCAGAATGTTTTTTATAAAATTAACTTGTTGTTGTCTTTTTATCTTTAAACGAATGTTTTTAAGCTGCTTTTCATTAGCAGTTTTTTTAAAAAATAATTTGTCGTTTTTTTCTTTTTGAAAACGTTCTAACTTTTCAAAAGCGCTAGTTCTTTTTCTTTTATTGTTTTTTAAACTCGTAATCATTGACGATACTGACCCACTGAAACTCATAGCAACTAATTTAAATATATAATTATTAGTATACTCGATTAATTAAATGTTACAGTAACAACATTACTTTTTATATTTACGTATAGCTTCTTTAATTTTTTCAATTCTATTTTCAGGGTCAGGGTGGGTGCTTTGAAATTCAGGAACTCTATTTGGACCAGCTGCAGCTTTTAAAATTTCCATTACGCCAATCAAGTTTTCAGGGTTATAACCTGCATCAATCATTAATTTAACACCTAACTCATCACTTTCTAATTCATCACCACGACCGTTTTTTAATAAAGTTTGTTGTCCAATACTATTCGCCAGTTCTCCTAAATCAGCGCCGACAGAAGCTCCCATGGTTAAAAGTTTCCAAAAATTAGCATCGGTAATTCGTTCGTTAGAATGTTTTCCTAAGACATGTCCTATTTCATGACCTAGTACACCTGCTAGTTGATCTTCGTTTTTTAATTGAGTGAATAAAGCATGAGTTATAAAAATTTGCCCTCCAGGTAAGGCAAAAGCATTGATTGTTTTTTCATCTCTTAATAAATGAAAATCGAATTGGTAACCTGATTTTTTAGCTACCGTGTTGTTTACGAGCTTTGCACCTACTTTATCTACAAGTACTTGAGCATTTTCATTAGGATACAAGCCTCCGTGTTGCTGAGTCATCATAGGAGCTTGTTGTAGTCCAATAGCAATTTCTTGTTCTGGAGATAAACTAACTGCTTGTGTTTTCCCTGTATAAGGGTTTACCTCTTGTTGACTGCATTTACGTAGATAAGCAAAAGCAACAATAGCTATACCTACAAGCAAACGAGTTTTTAAACCTCCTTTAATTTTCATCAATAAGTTATTTTATTAGTCCCGAAAGTAAAAGTACAAAATATATAATTTAACGGATATCAATTTTTTGTGAACTATAAAAAACTTAAATTTACACAGCAAAACAAACAACATTATGGAGCCTCACTTTGAGTTAAACGAAGTTACTAAGAAGTTACCCAAGCATTTACATAAGTTCGTGGTAAAACAACCGTATGATGAATATACGGCTCAAAACCAAGCTGTATGGCGTTATGTAATGCGTATGAATGTAGATTATTTAGGGAAAGTAGCGCATGCTTCGTACTTAGATGGATTGAAAAAGACAGGCATTTCCGTTGAGAAAATTCCTCACATGCAAGGAATGAATCGTATTTTAAAAGAAATAGGTTGGGCGGCAGTATCTGTTGATGGATTTATACCACCGAATGCTTTTATGGAATTTCAAGCGTACAATGTGTTAGTGATTGCGTCTGACATGCGTACGATAGATCATATTGAATACACGCCAGCTCCTGATATTATTCATGAAGCTGCAGGACATGCACCAATTATAGCAAATCCAGAGTATGCTGAATATTTACGCCGTTTTGGTGAAATTGGCGCAAAAGCGATTTCTTCAGCAAAAGATTACGAAATGTATGAAGCTATTCGTTTGTTGTCTATTTTAAAAGAAGATCCTAATTCTACTCAAAAAGATATTGATGAAGCACAAGAACAAGTTGAGTGGTTACAAAATAACATGGGAGAGCTTTCAGAAATGGCTCAAATTAGAAATTTACACTGGTGGACAGTGGAGTATGGATTGATAGGGACCCTAGAAAATCCAAAAATTTATGGAGCAGGGTTATTGTCTTCTATTGGAGAGAGTAAATGGTGTATGAAAGATGAGGTCGAAAAAGTTTCATATACATTAGATGCTGCGAATGTAAGTTTTGATATTACAAAACCTCAACCTCAGTTGTTTGTTACTCCAGATTTTGCTCATTTAAGTTTAGTGTTGGAGCAGTTTGCTAATAAAATGGCAATACGAACTGGTGGATTAAAAGGAATAGAAAAATTGATAGATTCTAAAAATTTAGGAACTATCGAGTTGAGTACAGGTATTCAAGTGTCAGGGATTTTTACCAATGTAATAACTGATGAGAATAATAAAGCCATTTATGTACAAACAACTGGTCCTACTGCGTTAGCAAATAGAGATAAAGAATTAATAGGTCACGGAACAAATTATCATGCAGAAGGTTTTGGAAGTCCAATAGGAAAGTTAAAAGGGATTAATATTCCAATAGAGAATATGAGTCCGCGAGATTTGAAAGCTTATGGTATTTATGAAGGAGAGCAGGTTACCTTAGAGTTTGAAGGTGGAGTAAAAGTAGTAGGAGAAGTAATTACAGGAACAAGGGATTTAAGAGGTAGGATTTTACTAATTTCTTTTAAAAACTGTACAGTAACTCATGGAGACACGTTGTTATTTCACCCAGATTGGGGAGTATACGATATGGCTGTGGGTGTAGAGGTGGTATCTGCTTTTGCAGGTCCTGCAGATGTGGCTTCATTTGGGGATGTAGGAAAAGTATCGGAAACCAAAACGCACAAAATTCAATATTCTGATTCAGATAGAAAGTTATATAGTTTATATGACAGAGTAAGAGAACTAAGGGAAGGTGGTACGGTTTCTGAGGAAGACATTGAGGAAATTTTTACAGAAGTAAAATCAAATTATAAAAATGATTGGTTGTTGTCGTTAGAGCTGTTAGAATTGGCAACACTAAACAATTTTTCAATAAAAGGAGCGTTACGTGAATATCTTGAAGAAATGAAAAGTAACAAGAGTTACACTACGTTAATAGAAAACGGTTTACTTTTGTTGGAAAATTACCAAGAAGTATAAAATGGGATTATTTAATTTATTTAGAAAGAAGAATATGAGTAACGAAATACAGGAATATTTAGCTAAAGGAGCAGTTGTTTTAGATGTAAGGACTTTAGCGGAATGGAATGAAGGGCATAGTGAAGGAGCTAAGCATATTGTTTTAGCTACGATTCCTACAAATGTAGAGGAAATTAAATCGTGGGATAAGCCAGTAATTGCAGTATGTAGAAGTGGTGGTAGAAGCGGGCAAGCAGCAGAGTTTTTACAAAACCATGGGATTGATGTAATTAACGGAGGGCCTTGGCAAAATGTTGATCAATATTTAGTGAAATAAAATAAGAAGATTAAAAATTCATAAAAGGAAATGCTTGTAAAAGTGTTTCCTTTTTTTGTTGTAGTTTTTTCAAAAATAACTGATGAGCTTCAGATTCTGAGTTAAAAGGTTTGTGGTTTACTCCTCTTTGAATGGTTTCGACTTGCTGCATCGTTTTGCATGAATCTTCTGTAATCCAAACCTGTTTAAATTTTTCCCATATGTAATTCACAGCAGTTTTATTTGGGTGAATCATATCCTCATTATAAAAACGATAATCACGTAATTCATCCATCATAATTTCATATGAAGGAAAATAGTAAATAGCATTTCTCGGTTCCACTACTTCATGAATAGCTGAAAGTAAGTGTGCTTTACTACGTTGGTTTTCTGTAAAACCATCTTTTAAATGTCGTACAGGAGATAACGTATAAATAACTGAAATGTTTTTATTTACTGACTTAACAAGAGAGTTAATAGCTTCTAAGCTTTCAGAAATTTCATGAACGCTTAATAATTCCTTTAAAAATTTTTTCTGAGGAACTTTGTGGCAATTGGCTACAAAATTATCCGAGGCAATTTCTCTATATACCCATGCTGTACCTAGTGTAATGATAAGATGTGTGGTGTTTTGTAGTTGCTCAAAAGTTTGTTGTATGGATAAATTTAAGCTGTTTAATAATCCATTTTTATTTATAGCGCTTAAACTTGAATGTGCTTCAAAAGAGTGCCATCGTTCATTGTGAAAAAAAACATCTTTGTCGGTATATTCTTCTTTGTTTAATGCTTTTGTAATTAAGTTTTCAATAGCCTTAGGGTGGAATAAAATACCAAAAGGGTTTTGTTTTGATTGAAACTTGTAGTAGTTAAGTTTGTCGCCAATATTTTCAGAAAAACAAGAACCAAGTAAAAGTAGTTTTGACTGATAATTAATTTGATTATGTTTTTGCTTCGTAAGTGGTATTCGCGTTTGAAGATTCATAAATTTAAAGAAAAATAACAATCAAAAATAAGTATAAAATCTTCATAAGAAGTGGTGTAGGTTTGTAATTAGTTAAAATTTGTATCTTTGTTCAAAAGAATTAAGAATACATTGAACAATATAAAATCAGTTTTTACAATTAAAGATCTTGAAAATATTTCAGGAATAAAAGCTCATACAATTAGAATTTGGGAAAAACGCTACAATCTGTTATCGCCAGAGAGAACCGATACCAATATTCGTTATTACTCTTCAGAAAATTTACAGAAATTACTTAATGTTGTCTTGTTGAATAAAAATAGTATAAAGATTTCTAAAATAGCAGAAATGTCTGATGATACTATTGTTTTGAAAGCAAGAGAGTTAGCTTTTAAAATGGCAGTAAACGATGAAGCTGTTAATTCTTTTAAGTTAGCAATGTTTCAATTCGATAAAATATTATTTAACAATGCTTACAATAGATTGTTGAAAACAAAGACTTTTAGAGAGGTTTTTAAAGATGTTTTTATTCCTTTTTTAAATCATGTAGGGTTATTATGGCAAACAGATACCTTATTGCCAGCACATGAACACTTCATATCTAATTTAATCATACAAAAAATTCAGATTAACATAGAGAAGTTAGAGTACGTTAGTAATAACTCAGATACAAGTTATGTGTTGTTTCTTCCAGAAAATGAAATTCATGAATTAGGGCTTATGTATTTAAATTATGAGCTCATATTAAGGGGGTATAATACTATTTATCTAGGGCAAAGTTTACCCTTGGATAACTTAAATTACTTTTTTAAAAATGAAACAAAAATTTGTTTTATTACTTCCATGACTGTTCAGCCATATGAAGATAAAGTAGAAGAATATTTTTTTGAAATAGACAAAATGTTAGAAAATACTAATCATGAGCTAATAGCAATAGGAAATAAAGCGATGACGGTTAGTCATATTGATTTTAAAGCGAAAATAACCATGTATCCTTCTTTGGTGGCGTTATTAGAGCGGTTTTAATATTGTGTTTAACTTTTTTTTGTTTTTGTTAAACAAAATAAGTAACTTTGAAGTGTGTTTTAAAATTAAAGCACATTTTTTTGGCAAAAACTATTTTTGTTTAATGTTTTTTGTTTTAAGATAAACAAAGTCTGCGGTAGCTGAAAAACAGACTTAAAAAAATAAAAGAGTATGCAATTAATCTAAAGAGTGTAATTATGAAATCAAAAAAATTAACATTGGTATTTTTTTTAGGACTTTTTTTAAGTTTTAATCTTTTGACGTCATGTAGTGATGATCCTGTGGTAGAAAAGCAGAAAAATATAGTTGATACAGCAGTTGCAGATGCAAATTTGAGTATTCTTGTGTCTGCTTTACAAAAAGCAGATTTAGTATCGGCTTTGGAAGTTGATGGAGCTTTTACGGTTCTAGCACCTACAAATACAGCATTTCAAAACTTATTGGATAGCAATGATTCGTGGAGTACTTTAGATGATATTCCGGCAGAAACACTAAAGTCAGTATTGTTGTTTCATGTAATAAGTGGAGAAGTAAAGGCAGCTGATTTATCCAATGCCTACGTAAATACATTGTCAACAGGTCCAAACGATGAAATGTTGTCATTGCAAGTGGAAGTTGATGGAGCAGTAGAGTTTAATGGAGATTCAAAGCCAATTGCTACAGATATTATGGCTTCAAATGGAGTTATACACACAATTGATAAGGTAATGTTGCCAGCTAATGTAGTAACCTTAGCGTTGAATAATAGTAGTTTTACCTCTTTGGTTGCAGCTTTAACAGATAGCCGTCATACTACTGATTTTGTTTCTTTGTTAAGTCAAGAAGGACCTTATACAATATTCGCTCCAACAAATGATGCATTTCAAGCGTTATTAGATAGTAACGATTCTTGGAATTCGTTAGCAGATATTCCAATCGCAACATTAGAGGCAGTGTTAAAATATCATGTATTTGCTGGAGGAAATGTGCAATCAGATGAATTAAGTGATAATCAAGAAATCACAATGTTTGATGGAAGTATAGTGACTGTTGATTTATCAAATGGAGCAAAATTAGAAACAAGTTCAGGACAATCTGTTGTAATTTCATTGACAGATGTACAAGGAACAAATGGTGTAGTTCATGTAGTAGATAGTGTTCTTTTACCATAAACTTAATTTAATGTATTGATTGCGAGCGATTTTTTTGTTCGCAATTAATTTTAATTATCTTTATAAGAAATAATTTGAAAAAAAAGGTATATATAATAGGTTCAGGTTTCTCTTCTTTATCAGCTTCTTGCTATTTAGCAAAAGCTGGATATAAAGTGGTAATCTTGGAAAAAAATGCCACAATTGGTGGTAGAGCAAGGCAGTTATTAAGAGAAGGTTTTACTTTTGATATAGGACCTACATGGTATTGGATGCCAGATGTTTTTGAAAAGTTTTTTGCAGACTTTGAAAAGAAACCTTCAGATTACTATGAGTTAGAAAGATTAAACCCTGCTTATGAAGTATACTTTGGAGAAAAAGATTCAATAGTAATTCCAGGAACATTAGAGGAGATTTATGAGGTTTTTGAAAAAGAAGAAAAAGGAAGTTCAAAACACCTGAAGTCTTTTTTAAAATCAGCAAAATATAATTATGATGTTTCTATAAATGATTTAGTTTATAAGCCAGGAGTTTCTCCCTTAGAATTGGTAACTCCAGTTACTATGGGGAAGATATTTCAGTTTTTTTCTACTATCAGACATGAGGTAAGAAAGAAAATTAAAAGTAAAAAACTAATTCAAATTTTAGAATTTCCAGTGTTGTTTCTGGGGGCAAAACCAAGTAACACCCCAGCGTTTTATAATTTTATGAATTATGCTGATTTTGGCTTAGGTACATGGCACCCAAAAGGAGGAATGTATAAAGTAATTGAGGCTATGACTACACTAGCATCGAGCTTAGGTGTAAAATTTCAAACCAATGTAAATGTTGAAGAAATTGTAGTAAACGATAAAGGTGAAGCAGTTGGGGTTGCGGTAGATGGAAAATTAATGAAATCTGATGTAGTGTTAAGTGGAGCAGATTATCATCATACTGAAACTTTACTGCCTAAATATTTAAGGCAATATTCAGAAAGTTATTGGGATAAAAAAACATTTGCGCCTTCATCTTTGCTTTTTTATGTAGGGTTTGACAAGAAGTTAAAAAATGTATGTCATCATACCTTGTTTTTTGATACAGATTTTGATGCGCATGCGAAAACAATATATGATGTTCCTTGTTGGCCAAAAGAACCATTGTTTTATGCTAGCTTTCCCTCAATTACAGATGGTTCTTTTGCGCCTAATGGAAAAGAGGCTGCTACTTTTTTAATTCCATTGGCGCCTGGTATAGAAGATACTCCGGAGCTAAGAGAACGTTATTTTAATATTATAATAGAGAGGTTAGAAAGACTAACAAATCAATCAGTAAAAAAACATGTGTTGTTTAAAGAAAGCTTTTGTGTAAATGATTTTATTAAGGAATATAATTCGTATAAAGGAAATGCCTACGGTTTGGCAAATATTTTAACACAAACAGCATTTTTAAGACCAAAAATAAAAAGTAAAAAAGTAGAGAATTTATTTTTTACAGGACAATTAACGGTACCAGGACCAGGAGTTCCTCCGTCTTTAATTTCAGGAAAAATAGCATCAGATTTAATTTTAAAAACGTATAAAGATGAAACAATTATTTGATGAGGTTTCTTATGCATGTAGTAAGTTAGTAACTCAAAAATACAGCACCTCATTTTCGTTAGCTACGAAGATGTTATCACCAAAAATACGTACAGATATTTATAATATTTATGGTTTTGTACGCTTTGCGGATGAAATAGTAGATTCTTTTCATCAGTACGATAAGAAACAATTATTATTAAAGTTCGAAAGAGATTATTACGAATCTAAAAATAGAGGAATTAGTTTAAACCCTATTTTAAACTCGTTTATACATACTGTAAATAAGTACAAAATTTCTGATGAGCAGGTTCAGGCTTTTTTAAAAAGTATGAAAGCAGATTTGTATAAAACAGCATATACAACTACAGAAGAGTATAATGAATATATATATGGTTCTGCTGATGTTGTTGGGTTAATGTGTTTAAAGGTTTTTGTAAATGGGAATCAGCAAAAATATGAGGAGCTAAAAGAGCCTGCAATGCGTTTAGGGTCAGCGTTTCAAAAAGTAAATTTTTTAAGAGACTTAAAAGAAGATTTTAACGAATTGAATAGGTCTTACTT
Organism: Tenacibaculum mesophilum; assembly: GCF_003867075.1. NCBI lineage: Bacteria > Pseudomonadati > Bacteroidota > Flavobacteriia > Flavobacteriales > Flavobacteriaceae > Tenacibaculum > Tenacibaculum mesophilum. The sequence continues at coordinate 2,839,568 of NZ_CP032544.1, forward strand.
TCCAAATATCAATTTTGGAGATTTAAGTACAGAAGGAAAAAATGCAATTATTAAAGAAATAGAAGATGATTTTGATGTTGCTTATAAAAACGGGATTTTAAAGTTGCCTGTTGAAGCAAAATTTGGAGTATATATGGCATACAGGTATTACAAAAAACTATTAAAAAAGCTAAAAAATACACCTTCAACAAAAATCATGGACACAAGGATTCGAATTTCAAACCCGATGAAAATTAATCTTCTAGCAAGAAGTTATGTAAGGTATAAATTAAACTTTTTATGATAAAAAATGGTATCTTAGGAGTACTGTTATTTATGTCGATAATAAGCTTCAATAATGTACCTAATCATGTTAAAAAATACCATGAATTAGTTACAAAAGAAGCTGAGTTAGCCTATATAGCCAATTATAAAAATAGTAAAGAAGTGAGTATTCAAGGCTATATAATTTCTCTTGAAATGAAACAGGCAAAATATAAAATAATGCCTTGGAGTAAACTAAAAGTTTTTAACACAAATAAAAACAAATTAGAAGAGTTGATTTTAAAGAATCCTAATAATGTTCACCTAAGGTATCTAAGGTTAATAATACAAGAAAATACACCAAGTGTTTTAGGATATACATCTTCTATTAAAAAAGACAAGCAGTTTTTAAAAGAAGTGCTTCAAAAAAAAGACAGTGTAAGTTATTTACATACATATATAATTAACAATACATCATTATGAATATAGTAATTTACATAGCAGTAACTACACTAACGTTTATTGTCATGGAGGGGGTTACTTGGTGCACGCATAAATATGTGATGCATGGGTTTGGTTGGTACTTACATGAAGATCATCATCAACCAGGGTATCCGCATGTTTTTGAAAAAAACGATGCTTTTTTTGTTGTCTTTGCAATACCTAGTATGTTATTATTTTACTTCGGAATTCGACCAGAGTTAAACTTTTTGTTTTTCATAGGTCTGGGAATATTATTTTATGGTATTGCTTATTTCTTGGTGCATGATGTGTTAATTCACAGAAGGTTCAAGTGGTTCGACAAAACAAACAATCAATACTTAAAAGGATTGCGAAAAGCACATAAAATTCATCATAAACATTTGGGGAAACACGACGGAGAATGTTTCGGTATGTTGTTTGTGCCCTTTAAATATTTTAATAAAAGACAGTGAGTCAGTATTTATATCTAATATTAAATCTAGGCAGTTTAAGTATTCCGCTATTGTATAGTGTTTTTGAAAAAAAACTACACTTTATACAATATTTCAAACAAGCAGCGCTTAGTATTTTGTTAGTCGCCTTGTTTTTTTTAATCTGGGACAGTTGGTTTACGCAAATGGGAGTATGGGGATTTAATCCAGATTATCATTTATCGCTAAAACTGCTGAATATGCCAATAGAAGAATGGATGTTTTTTTTCTGTATACCCTATGCATGTTTATTTACACATGAAGCGTTGAAGTTTTTATTTCCAAAATTTAAAATGTCAAAACCTGGGACAGTAATTGTAAGCTTTTTCCTCATTTTTTTAGTGAGCTTATTGTTGATCTTTAACTTCGGAAAGTGGTACACCACAGTAAATTTTGTGCTGTTTTTACTTTTGTTAGGTTATGCGCTAAAGAATCATTTAAATACATTGCAAGAATACTACCCTAGCTTCTTGGTAATATTAATTCCTTTTCTACTAGTCAATGGAATTTTAACAGGAAGCTTTATAGAAGAACCGGTAGTTTGGTACAATAACGCAGAGAATTTAGATTTTAGAATTTTTACGATACCTATAGAAGATGCTTTTTATGCATTTACAATGTTATTTTCAGTACAGTTAATTTTTAATTTCTTAAAAAACAGAAAACTTGAAAGAAAATAAATACATACGTTTTTTAATATTCTTAATAGCTAACCTTTCAGCCTTAGGTATTGGTGTTTGGTTAATGAATGAAGGACCAAGAACAGATTGGTACTTGTCTTTAAATAAAGCTCCATGGACACCAGCAGGCTGGGTTTTTGGAGTAGCTTGGACAATCATTATGGTATTGTTTTCTGTATACATGACAAAAGTGAGTTTTCAGCATGAATTTTTAAACAAAAAGGTACTCATTTTATATGTAGATCAGTGGATTTTAAACGTAAGCTGGAACTATATTTTCTTTAATCAACATTTAACAAAATTAGGCTTGGTTGTAATCGCTTTATTATGGCTACTTATTGGTTATTTCACTTTTAAGTATTTAAAAAAAGTAAGGTGGTATACTCTATTTGTACTTCCATATTTAATATGGATGACGATTGCAACTAGTCTCAACGCATATATTGTATTAAATAATTAAACTATGGCCAAAAAAAAGAACATAACACAAGAAAAAATAATAGAATGGTATATGAATACGGTACTATTATCAGGTCAACCGAATTCAATATTTTCTTTTGCGAAAGAAAATAACTTTGAAGAAGCGGAATTTTATAAACACTTTTCAAGCTTTGAAAGCTTAGAAAAAGCTGTTTTCGGAATTTTCGCTAAAGAAACCATTCATTTACTACACAAAACAGAAGCTTATAAAGACTATTTGCCAAAAGATAAACTATTAAGTTTCTATTTTACCTTTTTTGAATTATTAACAATAAATAGGTCGTATGTATTGGCGCAGTTAAAAAGGATAAAAACAGATTTTTCGAAATTAAAAGTATTGCAAGAACTGCGTACTGAGTTTATTCATTTTGTAAATGAAATAAGCCTTGAAAAAATTGATTTTAAAAATGATAAAATCAACAAAATTCAAGATAAAACTATTGCAGAGGGGTATTGGATGCAGCTATTGCTTATTTTAAAGTTTTGGATAGAAGATGAGTCATCAAACTTTGAGAAAACAGATTTATTTATAGAAAAATCAGTAAAGGTAAGTTTTGATATTCAACAAATAGCACCTGTAAAAAGTGTGATTGATTTAGCGAAATTTTTGTGGAAGGAAAAATCACCAATGACATGAAAACCTTAAACAGAATACCTACGTCAAAAATAGAACGAGCTACCAAGTTGGTTTCAACAGGAGTGAAAGTTGGTGTAAATTATGCCAAGTACTACGGCAATAAAATCACTAAATCAGAAGAGGAAGCTAAAAAGCAACTTAATGAAGATAATGCTGCTGATATTTACGATGGATTAAAAGAACTAAAAGGGTCAGCATTAAAAGTAGCACAAATGCTAAGCATGGAAAAAAATATTTTGCCCAATGCTTACGTAGAAAAATTTTCATTATCACAATTTTCAGTTCCACCATTATCAGGACCTTTAGTAATCAAAACGTTTAAAAAATACTTCAGTAAAACACCAAACGAAGTTTTTGATACGTTTACAGCAGAATCAGTAAATGCAGCAAGTATAGGACAAGTTCATAAAGCCACTAAAGATGGAAAAGAACTAGCTGTAAAAATTCAATATCCAGGGGTTGCTGATAGTATTTCAACCGATTTAGCATTGGTGAAACCTATTGCGATGAAAATGTTTAACATTAGAGGAGAAGGTTCAGATGAATATTTTAAAGAAGTTGAAGAAAAGCTTTTGGAAGAAACTAATTACGAATTAGAACTTGCGCAGAGTAATGAAATTGCTGATGCCTGTAAACATATTCCAAACTTAAAATTTCCAAAATACTATCCAGATTTGTCATCAGATAGAATTTTAACGATGGATTGGATGGATGGAGTTCACCTGTCAGAGTTTACTAAAAATGAGCAACCTGAAGGTGTTGCAAATAAACTAGGGCAAGCTTTGTGGGACTTTTACATGTATCAAATGCACAAGTTAAAAAAGGTACATGCAGATCCGCATCCAGGGAATTTTTTAGTGTCCAAATCAAATGAATTGATCGTTATCGATTTTGGATGTATGAAAGAAGTTCCTGAAAGTTTTTATGTGCCTTATTTCGAACTAGCAAAAAGAGAAAATATAGATAATCCAGCTTTTTTTGAAAGTAAACTCTATGAGTTAGAAATCTTGAGAAAAGATGATACACCAGAAGAAATAACCTTTTTTAAAGCATTGTTTTATGAAATGTTATCACTCTTTACACAACCTTTTCAGCAAGAAGAATTTGATTTTTCAGATGGGGAGTTCTTCGGGAAAATAGCAGATTTAGGTCAGAAATATGCCAAGAGTACCGAGCTTAAAAAGATGAACGGAAATAGAGGGTCAAAACACTTCATTTACATTAATCGAACTTTTTTTGGTTTATATAACCTAATGCACGATTTAAAAGCAAACAAGGTAAAAATTAATAATTTTAATAAGATATAATGCACATTACACGTCAGCAAATAGACGAGTTTCCTCATCTGTATAAAATAAATTTGATGAACAGTATTTCTGGTTATAAACCAGCAAACCTTATTGCAACAAAATCAACTGATAATATAACCAATGTTGCAGTTTTTAGTTCGGTGGTGCATTATGGTTCAAGTCCAGCAATTTTAGGGTTTGTATTACGTCCCACAACCGTTGTTAGGAATACGTATAACAATATAAAAGAAACAGGGTATTATACTATTAATGCTATTAATAAAGTAATGATTGAGGAGGCACATCATACTTCTGCTAAATACCCGTCAGAGATTTCAGAATTTGATAAAACAACATTGTCAGAAGAGTTTAAGAATGGTTTTTATGCTCCTTTTGTTGCGGAATCACCCTTACAAATAGGGATGAAGTTTTTAGAAGAGCACTATATAAAAGTTAATGGAACTATTTTAGTGTTAGGTGAAGTTACTGATTTGTATTTTAAGGACTCTATGCTTTCAGAAGATGGTTTTTTAAACTTATCAAAAGAAAAAGTAGCTGCAATTAATGGGTTGGATACCTATATGGTAGCAGAGAATTATAAAAGACTGTCTTATCAAAGACCAAAATAATAATGAGGATTCTAATCACAGGAACAACGGGTTATATAGGTAAAAGATTAATACCTATGCTGTTGTCAGAACAGCATGAACTTGTATGCTGTGTTAGAGATGTACGTAGAATTCCATTAGAATTTAAAGATAATACACAAATATCTTTTCTAGAAATAGATTTCTTAAAGCCTAAAAAAGAGCTGCCTAAAAATATTGATGCAGCTTATTATTTGATACACTCTATGTCTACAAGTAGTAGTGACTTCTCTAAGTTAGAATCGGATTGTGCAAATAATTTTAAGAGTCTATTAGAAAAAACTATGTGTAAGCAGGTTGTGTATTTGAGTGGTATTGTAAACGATAATTCATTGTCAAAGCATTTAAAATCGAGATATGAGGTAGAAAAAATACTACAATCAAAAACGTATACAGTAACAACTTTTAGAGCAGGAATAATAGTAGGAAGTGGTAGTGCGTCATTTGAAATTATAAGAGACCTTGTAGAAAAACTTCCTATTATGATAACTCCAAAATGGTTGTATACAAAAACACAGCCTATTGCAATAAGAGATGTTTTAACATACTTAACAAAATCGTTATTAGAAGAGAGAGTGTACGATAAATCATTTGATATCTATGGTCCAGAAATTCTCACATATAAAGAAATGTTATTACAGTTTGCTGAGGTAAGAAAGTTAAATAGAATTATATTCACAGTGCCATTTTTATCACCAAAGCTATCATCTTATTGGTTGTACTTTGTTACCTCAACTTCGTTTAATTTGGCAAAATCACTCGTAGATAGTATGACTGTTGAGGTTATAGGGAGTAAAAGCAATATTAATGAAATAATTGAAGTAACACCTATTACTTATAAACAGGCGGTAAAAAAAGCTTTTGTTAAAATAGCGCAAAATTCCGTTATATCAAGTTGGAAAGATGCTAAGGTAAGTGGTGTTTTTAGAAAAGAATATTTTCAATACATAAACCTTCCTAAGTATGGGTGCTTTATTGATGAAAGAATCAGAAAAGTTTCAGATGAAAACATAACACTTAAGAAAATATGGGAAATAGGAGGTAAGCGAGGTTGGTATAAATTTACTTTTTTATGGAAAGTAAGAGGTTTTATAGATCAAGTTTTTGGAGGTGTTGGGTTGCGTAGAGGTAGAAGAGATCCGACTGAGTTAGAGCCAGGAGATGCGCTTGACTTTTGGCGTGTATTATTAGCGGATAAAGATAATAAACGTTTATTGCTCTTTGCAGAAATGAAACTACCAGGAGAGGCATGGTTAGAGTATGTTATTAAAGACGGCTTACTTTATCAAAAAGCAGTATTCAGACCTAAAGGAATATGGGGTAGAGTTTATTGGTTTGCTGTTTTACCGTTTCATGGACTTATATTTAAGCAACTCATTAATTTTTTATCAAAATAATTTGTACAAAATTGAAAAAACAGCACTTACCAACCAAAATTTGTAAAGTTTGTGGGCTTTCTTTTTCATGGAGGAAGAAATGGGAAGCTAGTTGGAGTGAAGTAAAATACTGTAGTAAAAAATGCAGGAAAAACAAAAACAAGAATGCACCTTAATTTGGTTTAGAAACGATTTAAGAGTTCGTGATAACAAACTGTTAAAAGAAGCAATAGCGACTAAACGTTATTTGGTGGCTTTTTATGCGTTTGATCCTGTGTTTTTTAAACGTCAATATTCTTTTGAGAGAACAGGAAAATTCCGTCTTTGTTTTTTAATTGAAACATTAAAAGAATTAAAAGAGAATTTAGCTAAATATAATATACCTTTTTATGTAGGGTTAAAAAAAACAGAAACCGTTGTTAGAGAGATTCAAAACGATTTCTTAATTACTACGCTAGTTTATCAAGAAGATGAAACTAGTGATGAAAAAGATATAGAAAAGAGAGTAAGAAAAGTAGTTGGTAGTAAGGTAAAAAAGATAAGGGTAACAAATCAATATTTGTATGAGCCACATCAAATAGATACGTTATTTAACAAAAAATACCCGTTGTCTTTTTCATCTTTTAGAAATAAAGTTGAAAAAAAATTAGATGTAGACACAGAATTAAATTATCATTTACCCTATCAGGATATATATTCTCAGGCATTTTTTGAAATACCAAACTGTTCTCGTGCAGAAAAATTTTTAGGAAATTCTTTTCCTTTTAAAGGAGGAGAAAAGCAAGCGTCAGTAAGGTTGAAAAGTTATTTTTTTGAAACAAAAAAAGTGATTGACTACAAGAAAACACGAAATAATTTATTAGGAATAAATTGTAGTACAAAATTTTCACCTTGGTTATCTAATGGATCTATTAGTGTAAAAACAATTTATAAAGAACTAAAGAGATTTGAAGACGAATATGAGGCAAATTCATCAACATATTGGGTGTATTTTGAGTTGTTATGGAGAGAGTTCTTTAAACATGCAGTTCGTTATCACAAAAATAACTTCTTCAAATTAGGGGGTATTCAGAAAAAAACGATACTAAGTATTCATGATAATAAGGTGATAAAAAATTGGGTTTTAGGTAATACTACATCTGATTTTGTAAACGCTAATATGATAGAGTTAAGAAAAACAGGTTGGATGAGTAATAGAGGAAGGCAAAACGTAGCATCTTATTTTGTACATAACTTACAGCAAGATTGGAGGATTGGGGCAGCCTACTTTGAATCTTTGTTAGTAGATTATGATCCGCACAGTAATTATGGTAACTGGATGTATATAGCAGGAGTAGGAAATAGTTCTGAGAGTAAAAAGTTTGATATAGAATGGCAAGCTAATACATATGATAAGTATGGGGAATTTAGAGCTAAATGGATTGATAAGTAATGGACGTAATACTTAGAGTGCTTTTAGGTGATCAGTTAAACGAATCTCATAGCTGGTTTAAGCAAAAAAACAAAAAAGTAGTGTATGCTATGTTTGAAATGAAGCAAGAAACGGAGTATGTAAAACATCATATACAAAAAGTTGTAGGGTTTTTCTTAGCAATGAGGAGTTTTGCTAAAAAACTAGAAGAGAAAGGTCACGCAGTAGAGTATTTTAAAATATCAGATTCGCATAACACGCACAATCTTATAAAAAATATTAAAGTATTACAAAAAAAATACTCAATTACAAAAATTGAATATCAGTTGCCTGACGAGTTTCGTTTAGATGTGCAATTTAAAAATGAACTCAAGAGCTTACAGATACCAGTTAAATCGTATGATACAGAACATTTTTACACTACAAGGAATGAGTTAAAAGAGTTTTCTGAAGGTAGAAAGAAAACAGTTATGGAAGATTTTTATCGCTATATGAGGAAAAAGCATAAGATACTTGTAGAAAATAATGAACCAGTTGGCGGTAAATGGAATTATGATGCATCTAACAGAAAAAAATGGAATCAAGATGAATTAGTTCCTTTGCCTTATGAGACTAATATTGACTGTAAAGCATTATTAAAAGAGCTTAATGAAGCAGAAGTGGTTACATTTGGAGAAGAAACATTAACTTTTACTTATCCAATAAATAGAGAACAAGCAATAAAGCAACTAGATTTTTTTTGTGACAATTTGTTAGAGTTTTTTGGAGATTATCAAGATGCAATGCATTCATCACAAGATTTTCTGTTTCATTCTCGATTATCATTTGCTCTTAATTTAAAATTAGTAACCCCGAGAGAAGTTGTAGAGAAGGTTGTTGATGTGTTTTATAAGAAACCTTCAATAGCCGTTTCTCAGGCAGAGGGCTTTATTCGTCAAGTATTAGGATGGAGAGAGTATATGAGAGGTGTTTATTGGCAATTAGGAGAAGATTTTAAAAAAAAGAATTTTTTTAATAATAAAGTTTCATTGCCAGATTTTTTTTGGACAGGAAAAACAAAAATGAATTGTGTGAAGCAATCGTTAAAAAACTCGTTAAATAATGCATACGCGCATCATATACAGCGTCTTATGATTTTAGGTAACCTAGCGTTATTGTTAGAGGTTCATCCAGATGAGGTAGATGCTTGGTATTTAGGAGTATATATAGATGCTGTAGAGTGGGTGCAATTACCAAATACAAGAGGGATGAGTCAGTACGCGGATGGAGGGATAGTGGCCACAAAACCTTATGTATCTAGCGCAAGTTATATTAATAAAATGAGTAATTATTGCAAAGAATGCTTTTATAATTACAAAACAAAAACAGAAGAAGATTCGTGTCCGTATAATACTTTGTATTGGGAGTTTCTTTACAAAAATAAAGAGAAGTTGAAAAATAACCACCGAATGCGTATGATGTATACTTTAATGCAAAAAATGGAAATATCAAAAGACTTCTCAGAAATTCTAGAAAAAGCAAAAACAATTAAACAAAAAATTAATAGCTATTAACTTTTTGTTTAATTATTTCTTTTATTAATTAAACAAAAATTGTATTTTTGATTCAAAGCGCACATTGGATTGAAAATAACAGGAGAAATAGCAGTGGTTTGGTTTAAAAGAGATCTTCGGTTGCAGGATAACGAGGCTGTTTTTAATGCAATAACTTCAGGTAAGAAAATATTATTTGTTTATATTTTTGAAGAAAGCATTATACAAGATGAACATTATTCTAAAAGACATTGGGATTTTGTTAAAGAATCTATACGAGATATAAACCAAGAGTTGTTGCTGTATAATACACAGGTTTTAACAGTAAACTCAGAGGTGCTTTCTTTTTTTAGGTATTTAATGTCGGTGTCAAATGTTACTAATGTCTACTCTCATATAGAAACAGGTATTCTTGCAACTTATAATAGAGATAAAACCTTTAAAAGGTTTTGTAAGAATAATGTAATAGAATGGAAAGAAAATATTCATAATGGAGTATTTAGGGGGCGAGAAAACAGAGAAGGTTGGAAAGAGGATTGGGAAAACTACATGAAATCAAGTCAGATAATATTTGATTCAACAAATGTTTCTTTTGTAACAATAACAGAAATAAAAGAAATAGCAAAAAACTTGACAATTGTAAATTTAGATACAGAAGAAGAAAAGCTATTTCAAAAAGGAGGACGAGCTACGGCTCTTAAGTATTTACATAGTTTTTTTAACAAAAGGTATAAGGGGTATGCAAAAAATATTTCAAAGCCAACAGAAGCAAGAGAGAGCTGTAGCAGACTGTCACCTTATATTGCTTGGGGGAATATCTCAGTAAGAGAGGTATATCAGTTAGCAATAAGTATTCGTTCTGGTTCAAGAAATAAAAGAGCAATAGATGCTTTCATTTCAAGACTTAAATGGCAGGCACATTTCATCCAGAAATTCGAAATGGAATGTATAATGGAGCAAGAAAGTATCAATAAAGGGTTTCATAAGTTAAAGAAAAATATTACTAAAAAATACATATATGCATGGAGAAACGGAAAAACAGGTATTCCATTTATTGATGCGTGTATGCGTTGTTTAATTCATACAGGATATTTGAATTTTAGAATGCGAGCTATGTTAGTGTCTTTTTTTACACACAATCTTTGGCAACCATGGCAAGAAGCATCAAAATATTTATCAAAATTGTTTTTAGATTTTGAACCAGGAATTCACTTTCCTCAGTTGCAAATGCAGGCAGGAGAAACTGGAATTAATACGATTAGAATTTATAACCCAGTAAAAAATGGTTTAGAGCACGATCCTGAAGCAGTTTTTATTTCAAAATGGATACCAGAACTTAAAGGATTACCATTAGCGTTTAAGCACGAACCATACAAAATGACAGCTTTAGAACAAAAAATGTATGGGTTTACTCTTGGTAATGATTACCCAAAACCAATAGTAGATATAGGTGTAACTAGAAAAAATGCCTCAGATACTATTTGGAAAATGCGTAAAGATCCAGAGGTGATAAAAGAAAGCTATAGAATTTTAAACAAACATGTAGTTAAATAAAAAAATGTTGTTTGATATAACATACAATAATAAAGAAAGTGTATTAAAAATCAATGAATTAGTAGGAGAGCCTATGTCTTTTTTACAATCTTTAAAAATTAAAGGAGTTGGTTCAAGTAGAATGATTGTTGAAGGAGTAAGTGAAAGCTTTAAAAGTATTTTAACAACAATTAGCGATTTAAATTACGGAAGTATAGAAATACGTCCTAAAGGAATTATAGTTTACATAACTAATAAATTACAACGCTTTTGCTGGGTAATACCTTTTTATAAAATAGTGGTTTTTAATCATGAATTCTTTAGTATTCATTCCGATAACCACTTTATTAGGTTTAGAAAAGATAATAAATATAATCAGAATAAAAAATTTATAAAAAAAATGATGGATTTGAAAATGACATCAACACAAAGTTATTTTTTATGACATTAAGAGAGATAGATAGAGTTATTGAAATGGCTTGGGAAGATCGAACAACTTTTGACGCTATAAAACTTCAATTTGACTTAAAAGAACAAGAAGTAATTAATTTAATGCGAAGAGAATTAAAACCATCAAGTTTTAAATTATGGAGGAAAAGAGTACAGGGTAGAAGAACAAAACATCAAGCAAAAAGAATATTTAATAAAGGAAGGTTTAAATGTACCAGACAAAGAAGTATAAGTAATAATAAAATAGCAAAACGATAAATGAAGCAAGCAAAAGTGGCTATTACGAGAAAAGAACATTTTAATGCAGCCCACAGGTTGCATAATACGAAATGGTCTGAAGCAAAAAACAAAGAAGTTTTTGGCAAATGTAATAATCCAAATTTTCATGGCCATAATTATGAGTTAGAAGTAACTATTGTAGGAGAAGTAGATGAAAACACAGGATATGTAATTGATACAAAAGTTTTATCTAACCATATACAAAAAGAAATAATAGATTGTTTAGATCATAAAAACTTAAATAAAGAAGTAGAAGAATTTAAAACACTCAATCCAACAGTAGAAAATATAGCAATTGTAATTTATAACAAACTAAGGTTAGTGATAAATAATCATTTAGAAATTAAAATAAAACTTTATGAAACACCTAGAAACTTTGTTGAATACCCCTGTTAGCGATAATATAAAGAACTTATCGGTTGAAGAAATTGGAGATGATCATATTTATACAGGAATTGAAACGCCTATGGTAGAAGATGCTTTTTTAATTTCTGATGAGGAAAAAAAAGAAAAAATAGCACAATTATTTTCAGAAATAATGCAAACTATTGGGCTTGATTTAAATAATGACTCTCTTAAAGGTACTCCACAAAGAGTAGCTAAAATGTATATAGATGAAATTTTTTCAGGTTTAAATCCAGCCAATAAGCCTAAAATAGCATTGTTTGAAAATAGGTACCAATATAACCAAATGTTGGTAGAAAAAGACATACAGTTTTATTCTAATTGCGAACATCATTTTGTACCAATAATAGGAAAAGCACATGTGGCTTATGTTTCATCAGGAAAAGTTATAGGCTTATCAAAATTAAACAGAATTGTTCAGTTTTATGCTAAAAGACCCCAAGTACAAGAACGCTTAACTAATCAAATAGCCAGAGATTTACAAGAGATATTACAAACAGAAGACGTAGCTGTAATTATAGATGCAAAGCATTTATGTGTTTCTTCTAGAGGAGTTAAAGATGATTCGTCATCAACAGTTACCTGTTTTTATGGAGGCATTTTTAATACCTCAGAAAAAATTGTTGAACTTCAAAATTATTTAAAATGAGTACAATAAACTTACTTCAAGAAGCTTTAGAATTTGAGAAAAATTACAAATCTTTTAAAACAAGAAATGAAAAAATTTTAGCATCAAGGAAAGCGAAAGAAATTATTTTATCAATTAATGAAGTGTATAAAAAGAGTAAAGATAAAAAGTTGATGGATGTTATGAAACGCATAACAACTGTTAAACAAAAAGTAGAAAAACGATTAAAAGGACGATTATGAAAACAATTGTTGTAGTTGGTGGTAGTAGTGGTATTGGTAAGGCGATAATAACCAAATTAAAACACACACATAAAATAATTAACATTAGTAGAACAGCACCGTCTAATATTGAAAATATAAAACATTATGCATGCGATGTTACCAAAGACGAACTTCCAGAATTAGAAAAAGTTCATGGATTAGTTTATTGTCCCGGAAGCATTAATCTAAAATCCTTTTCAAGATTAAAATTAGAAGACTTTCAATCTGATTTAGATATTAACGTTCTTGGAGCAATTAAAACGCTAAAATCTTATGAAAGTTTGCTAACTCAAAACAATGGAAGTGTAGTGTTATTTAGTACGGTAGCGTCATTTTTAGGAATGCCTTATCATGCAAGCATAGCAACTAGTAAATCAGCAGTAGAAGGGTTAACCAAATCGTTGGCAGCAGAATACGCTACGAAAGTTAGATTCAATGCAATTGCTCCTACGGTTACTGATACACCTTTAGCAGCTCGCTTATTACGAAATGAAAAACAACAAGAGAGTATGCAGAACAGACACCCATTAAAAAAATACCTAAAAGCAGAAGAAGTAGCTAGTTTAGCTACCTATTTATTGTCTGACGAAGCATCAGCAATTACTGGACAAGTAATTCCTGTAGATGCAGGAATTGTAAGTGTAAAAATTTAAAAAGTAAATAATGAAATGGCTTTTAATTTTAAGTTTTCTTATGTGTTTAAATGATGAAATTATAATTTTTGACAAAGATAATAACACCCAAAATTGGTATGTTGTTAATGATACTGTGATGGGAGGAATTTCTACATCAGCTGTAAAAATTAATGATAAGGGAAACTTAATCTTTTCGGGGAAAGTATCTACTGAAAATAATGGTGGATTTTCGATGACGAGAATGCCAATAGCCATAGGTTTAAACAAACAACATTCAAAAATTGTATTAAAAGTAAAAGGAGATGGTAAACAATATCAACTACGATTAAAATCAAATGAGTCTCAACGTTACTCATACGTACAAGTATTTAGAACAAATACACAAGAACAAGAAATTACATTACCATTAACAGGATTTTATCCTACCTTTAGGGGTAGAAAGTTAAATTTTGGTAATTTCTCTGATAATCAAATAGAAGAGGTAGCAATTTTAATAGGAAATAAAAAAGACGAAGATTTTTCGTTAGAAATCATAAAAATAGCAATTCAATAAAATGAACACAGTAAAAATATTCTTAATCATGGCACTATTTAGTTTATCAGGTAAAGCGCAAACAGTAACTCCTAAAGAATCGTTATACGACATAAATATTGAAGGTATTAATGGAGAAAACTTAGACCTCAACAAGTTTAAAGGGAAAAAAATATTATTTGTAAATGTAGCATCGAAATGTGGTTTTACCAATCAGTATGAAGGTTTGCAAGAACTGTATTCAAAACACAAAGATAAATTAGTAATCATAGGATTACCTTGTAATCAATTTGGAGGCCAAGAACCAGGAACAATAAAAGAAATTCAATCGTTTTGTAGTGTAACCTATGGAGTAGATTTTCCTATGACAGAAAAAATTGAAGTTAAAGGAGAAAATCAACACCCGTTATATCAATGGTTAACACAAAAAGATAAAAATGGAAAAATGAGTTCTTCAGTAAAATGGAATTTTCAAAAATACTTGGTAGATGAAGAAGGAAAGTTAATTGATGTTTTTTACTCAATAACCAAACCAATGAGTAAGAAAATTACCAAATTAATATAAAAATGAAGAAAAAACCAGATAATGTAGTTTTTAATGAGGAAACAAATGAATATGATGCGTATTTAAAACCATATGCAACTAATTTTACAGCACCAGTTATTAAAGAAAGTAATTCAATAAGCTGGAAAAAACAAAACATTTACCAGGCAAATGCTCAATTTTTAGCATCTTTTGAAGAAATAAAACAACAATACAACAATCTTGTAAAAGAGTATCAATATAATGAGCTTATTTATAGTGCTAAGTTTAACTTTGAGCCAATTGTAGGTAAGGTCTATCATTTGTATAGAAAAGAAAAAAACACGTTATTTTTATCAATATTAAGCCCTAATGAATGTGGTTTCAATTTTGTTGGTAGTTTTCAACTTAACTCAGACAAAGTCTGGAAAAAAGTAAAATAAACAATGGTACTATTTAAAAAGCATTCGGGTATTTATACCTTATCTACTGAACAAATATTAAACGTTCGGTTAGAAAAAGCATGGGAATTTTTCAGTGCTCCAGGAAATTTGCAAAAAATAACCCCTTCACATATGGGGTTTCAAATTACTTCAGAGGTTGATAAAAAAGCCTATGCAGGACAAATAATTACCTACAAAGTAGGAATTTTACCAGGTATTAAGTCTAGTTGGGTTACCGAAATTACACAAGTAAAAGAACAACAATTTTTTATAGATGAACAGCGATTTGGTCCTTATAGCATGTGGCATCACGAGCACTGGTTTGAAGAGTTGCCAAATGGAAAAACGTTAATGAAAGACAAAATTTCATACAAGATACCTTTTGGTTTTTTAGGACATATCGCCCAATCAATCTTTATAAAAAGGCAGTTAAAAGAAATTTTTGAACATCGCTATAGTGCGTTAGAAAAATTATTTAATGGAAGATAAAGTATCTATTTTTTGGTTTCGTCGAGACTTACGTTTAGAAGATAATAAAGGTTTGCATGAAGCGCTACAATCAGGTCATAAGGTAATACCATTATTTATTTTTGATAAAGATATTTTAGAAAACCTTCCTAAAAATGATGCGCGTGTAACGTTTATTTATCAAACGCTACAACAACTTGATAAAGAGTTAAGAAAACATCAATCATCTCTTATAGTTAAAAAAGGAAAACCTCTAGAAGTTTGGAGGGAGCTTATAGAAGAATATCCGATTCAGGGAGTTTACACAAATAAAGATTATGAACCTTACGCCATTAAAAGAGACAAGGAAATAGCTGACTTTTTAACATCAAAAGGAATAAGATTTAATGCTTTTAAAGATCAAGTAATTTTTGAAGAAAACGAAGTTTTGAAAAACGATGGAACTCCATATACAGTTTTCACACCCTATAAAAACAAGTGGTTGCAAAACTTCTCTGAAAAAAAAGATACGCAAGACTTTACGATAGACTTTGCTAATTTTTATCAGTTTTTATCTGAATTTCCATCATTAGCTTTCATAGGTTTTGAAGAAAGTACGATTAAAGTAAAACCATACAACCTATCTAGTTTGGATTCGTATGATGAGGTGAGAGACTTTCCCTCGCAAGATAAAACCTCGTATTTATCACCTTATTTACGTTTTGGATTGGTTAGTACACGAAAAATGATTCGTTTTGCGTTAAAAACCAATCAAACTTTTTTAAGTGAGTTAATTTGGCGTGAGTTTTTTATGCAAATTTTATATCATTTCCCGAAAGTAGTTACTCAGAATTTCAAGCAAAAGTACGATGCTGTTCCTTGGAGAAATAACGAAGAAGAATTTAAAAAATGGTGTGAAGGTAAAACTGGGTACCCTATGGTTGATGCGGGCATGCGAGAGTTAAATGAAACTGGATACATGCATAATAGAGTTCGTATGATTACTGCTGGGTTTTTATGCAAACATTTATTAATAGATTGGCGTTGGGGAGAAGCGTACTTTGCAGAAAAGCTGTTGGATTATGACCTGTCAGCAAATAACGGAAATTGGCAATGGGCTGCAGGTACGGGTTGCGATGCAGCCCCGTATTTTAGAGTGTTTAACCCAGAATCTCAATTAAAAAAGTTTGATAAAGATTTACAGTATGTTAGAAAATGGGTAAAAGACCTTGATGAATTAACTTACCCACAACCTATGGTAGAACACAAGTTTGCGAGAGAACGAGCGATCAATACCTATAAAAAAGCACTGCAATAATCACTCTAAGTCTAAGAAAGTATTAGAGATGAGAAATAAAATTAAAGAGTATTTGACATGTTCTTTGTTTTCATTACTGAAAGTAATTTTATGATTGTGGTTAAAACTTAAAAGTTTGGTTTCTACCTTGGCAATTTCTTTTTGATTTAAAAGTATATTTGATTTATATGGTATACAGTTTTTTACATAATTGAAAGTTAGCTTGTCATTTACTATTATTTTCTTAGAGTTTTTTAAAAATAATTTACCATTTAGTAGATTGTTATTAATGTAGCTTAGAATATACTCATTGGTAAAGGGTTTAATTTTTATTTCAACAAGCAAAGAGTTTTCTGAATTATATACTTTAATTATATCTGATTTAAACCATTTTTTAGTCAACGTTGAATGATAAATCCTTTTTGATTTGAGGAAAATTTCAAGATTAGAATTTAACTCTCCTTTAGTAATATATTCCATATTTCATATATAAAAAAAGGTTCAGAATTTTCTGAACCTTTTTAGTATGTATTAAGCAATATAGTCTTTTGCTTTCTCTAATGCCTTTGGAATTCCTCCAGGGTTTTTACCACCAGCGGTTGCGAAGAAATTTTGTCCACCACCACCACCGTGGATTAGCTTTCCTAATTCTCTAACTACCTTTCCAGCATCATAGCCTTTTTCATTAGCCAAATCTTTAGAAATATAACACGTTAACATTGCTTTTTCAGCAGAAGGAGCGGTAGCAAATACCACAAATAAATTGTTAACTTCTCCTCCTAACTCAAATAATAAGTTTTTAATGCTGTTAGGATCTAAATCTACTTTAGTTGCTAAAAACTGAACTCCATTTACCTCTTGTAATTGGTTTTTAAGTTCGCCTTTCATGTTTTTAGCTTTATCTTTTAATAGTTGCTCAACTTGCTTTTTTAAAGTAGCATTTTCATCTTGTAAACTACTTACTGATTTAGCAACGTCTTTAGGGTTTTTCAATAACTGTTTTACTGCATCGTAGTTGCGCTCAACATCTTCAAAGTAATCGCCAACAGCTACATTAGTAATTGCTTCGATTCTTCTAATTCCAGCAGCAACAGCACCTTCCGATTTTATTTTGAAATACCAAATATCACCTGTTTGTTGTACGTGCGTACCTCCACATAATTCCATAGATTGTCCAAAACGGATGGTACGAACACTATCTCCATACTTTTCTCCAAATAAAGCAACAGCACCTTCATCAATAGCTTGTTGCATTGGTATATTTCTTTGCTCTTGTAATGGAAGATTTTCACGAATACGAGCGTTTACAAACTCTTCAACAGCTTCTAGTTGATCATTGTCTACTTTAGAAAAGTGAGAAAAGTCAAAACGTAAATAATCAGGACTCACCAATGAACCTTTTTGTTCTACATGGTCTCCTAAAATAGTACGTAACGCTTGGTGTAATAAGTGAGTAGCTGAGTGATTACTAGCAGCTAAACTTCTATGTTCTTTATTTACAACAGCCTTAAAAGTTTCGTGTAAGTTTTTAGGTAAATTCTTAGCAAAATGAATGATAACATTGTTCTCTTTTTTGGTGTCAAGCACATAAATAATATCACCATTAGGAGATTCAATATATCCTTTGTCACCAACCTGTCCACCACCTTCTGGATAAAAAGGAGTCATGTTGAATACCAGTTGATATTGGTCTCCGCCTTTTTTGGTACTAACTTTTCTGTAGCGAGTTAGTTTTACATTAGTGGTTAATATGTCGTAACCGATAAACTCTTCAACATCATCATCTAATAAAGTAACCCAATCACCCGTTTCACTAGCAGAAGCTGCACGAGAACGCTCTTTTTGAGCTTTCATACCAGCATTAAATTCCTCTTCATTAATTTCATACCCCTTTTCACGAGCAATTAACTGCGTTAAATCAAGAGGGAATCCGTAAGTATCATATAATTCAAAAGCACGTTTACCAGAAACAGTTTTACCATTAGTAGTTGCAATAACTTGATCTAATAATAATAACCCTTGATCTAATGTACGTAAGAAAGAAGTTTCTTCTTCCTTAATAACATTGTGTACTAAAGTATTTTGTTTTCTAATTTCAGGGAATGCACCTCCCATTTGGTATGCTAAAGTCTCTACTAACTTATAAATAAAAGGCTCTTTTTGGTTTAAGAAAGTAAATCCGTAACGAATAGCACGACGTAAAATACGACGAATTACATAACCCGCACCATTATTACTAGGTAACTGACCATCTGCAATCGCAAAAGCAACAGCACGAACGTGATCAGCAACTACACGAATAGCAATATCAATTTTTTCATCTTTTCCGTACTTAGTACCAGTAATTGTTTCTATCTCACGAATTAAAGGAGTAAATACATCAGTATCGTAGTTCGATTGAACACCTTGTAACACCATACATAAACGTTCAAATCCCATACCGGTATCAATATGTTTCGCAGGAAGCTCTACTAGAGAACCATCTGCTTTACGATTGTATTGCATGAATACCAAGTTCCAGATTTCAACAACCTGAGGATGATCTTCGTTTACTAGCGATTTTCCATCAACCTTAGCTTTTTCTTCAGCAGAACGAATATCAACATGAATCTCAGAACACGGACCACAAGGACCTTGTTCACCCATTTCCCAGAAGTTATCTTTTTTGTTACCCATTAAGATGCGATCTTCAGCAATGTACTGTTTCCAAATATCGTAAGCCTCTTGATCCATTTTTGTACCGTCACTCTCGTCACCTTCAAAAACAGTTACATACAAAATGTCTTTATCTACTTTGTAAACTTCAGTTAATAATTCCCAAGCCCAAGCAATAGCTTCTTTCTTAAAATAATCACCAAAACTCCAGTTACCTAGCATCTCAAACATGGTGTGGTGGTAAGTATCGTAACCAACCTCTTCCAAATCGTTGTGTTTACCAGAAACACGTAAACATTTTTGGCTATCAGAAACTCTACCATTTTTAGAAGTTGAGTTTCCTAAGAAAAACTCTTTAAATGGCACCATACCAGCGTTGGTAAACATTAAAGTAGGATCGTTCTTTAACACCATAGGTGCTGAAGGAACTATTTCGTGTTGTTTTGATTTAAAAAAATCTAAAAATTTAGCTCTAATATCTTGAGATTTCATACAACTCTGGGTATCTGTGTTTTGTTAAAATATATTTAAAAAACCTCTTGTAAAAAGAAGTTTTAAAAGATTTTGTAAATTTGTGAGTTTTCAAATTGTACATCCCCTTAGGATGCTTCATTTAAAAAGCACAAAAATAGTACATTTAGCATTATGGCAAAAGTAAAATATTATTATGACCCAGACACTTTATCATATAGAAAGATAGAGGTTAAAAGAAGTGAAAAATATAAGAAAACTATCTTGGGACTACTTAGTTTTTTATTAATTGCTTTTTTCGGTTTTATAGGTTTTAGCCAGTTTTTAATGTCTCCAAAAGAGCGTGCTCAAAAGAGAGAATTAGAAAACTTAAAATTACATTACGAGTTGCTTTCTAAAAAAATGGAAGAAAGTGCTCAAATCTTAACCGATTTACAAGAAAGAGATAACAATATTTACAGAACATACTTTGAGGCAAGTCCAATACCAGAAGAGCAACGAAAAGCAGGTTTTGGTGGTGTAAATAGGTATAAACACTTAGATGGTTTTGATAATAGCTCAATGGTAAAAAAGGTAACAAAAGAGTTAGATATTTTATCAAAGCAAATGGTAGTACAATCTAAATCGTTAGATGAAATTGTTGAGCTAGCTAAAGAAAAAGAAAAAATGTTGGCTTCAATACCTGCTATTCAGCCAGTAAAAAATCAAGATTTAAAAAGAATGGCATCGGGTTATGGTATGCGTTTGCACCCTATATTAAAGTCGTGGCGTATGCATAATGGAATGGATTTTACAGCACCTACGGGTACACCAATTTTTGCATCAGGAAACGGTATTGTAAAAAAAGCACATAGAAGCTCTACTTTTGGTAAAGTAGTTTACATAAACCATGGATATGGTTACGAAACTGTTTATGCTCACATGAGTAAAATACTTGCCAAGAAAGGACAAAAAGTAAAACGTGGTGATTTAATAGGGTATGTAGGAAATACAGGACGTTCTGCAGCACCACATTTACACTACGAAGTACATAAAAATGGTAGACCTGTAAATCCTATTTACTATTACTACGGAGATTTAACTCCAGAAGAATTTGTAGCCATGCAAAAAGCTTCGCAACAAAAAGGTCAGTCGTATGACTAAACACGTAACAAGCTGTGAAAAATGTATGTAGACTTACCCGATAAACGGTATTATAAAATAGGAGAAGTTGCTAAAGCTTTTGGGGTGAATAGTTCACTTATACGATTTTGGGATAAAGAGTTTGAAATTATCAATCCTAAAAAAAATGCCAAAGGCGATCGATTGTTTACACAAGAAGACGTAAAAAACTTTAAAATTATTTACAACCTTGTAAAAGAAAGAGGTTTTACCTTAGATGGCGCAAAACAAAAACTAAAGAAAAACCCAGAGGGAGTCTTAAATAATCAGGAAATTATTAGTAGATTAGAAACTGTAAAAGCAGAATTAATTAAAATTAAAAATCAATTATAATTACAAAAAATCAAGAATTATGAAAAAATGGTTAGTGCCTTTAATTATTATAGGAGTTCTAGTATTTGGAATTTATTCATGGGCAAAAGGATTTTATAATACAGCAGTAACATACCAAGAAGACGCCAAAACTACATGGTCTAATGTAGAGAGTTCTTACCAACGAAGAAACGACTTAATCGGCAACTTAGTAAAAACGGTACAAGGAGCTGCCGATTTTGAAAAAAGCACGTTAACAGACGTAATTAACGCAAGAGCAAAAGCAACTTCAGTAAATATAAATGCAGGAGATTTAACGCCAGAGAAAATGGCACAATTTCAACAAGCACAAACAGGGTTAAGCGGAGCTTTATCTAAGTTATTAGTATCTGTAGAGCGTTATCCAGATATCAAAGCAAATAAAAACTTTTTAGAATTACAAAGTCAGTTAGAAGGAACAGAAAACAGAATTAACGTAGCACGTGATCGTTATAACGAAAGCGTTAATAAATATAACAAGCATATTAAAATGTTTCCCGGTAACTTGCTAGCGGGGATGTTTAACTTAACTGAAATGGCACGTTACAAGGCTGATGCAGGTTCAGAGAATGCGCCTGATGTAGATTTTAAATTCTAACAATATGTCTAACGTAGAAGATTTTCTTACTGCCAAAGAAGAAGAGGAAATCGTTCAGGCTATTCGACAAGCAGAGCGAAATACTTCTGGTGAAATTCGTGTACATATAGAGAGAACTACGGAAGGTTCTCACTACGACCGAGCACTAGAAGTATTTCAAATGCTAAAAATGTTTAATACCCAACAACGAAATGGTGTGTTATTGTACATCGCTGTTGACGATCATAAATTTGTAATTTTTGGCGATGAAGGTATTAACAACGTAGTTCCCGATAACTTTTGGGAAACAACCAAAGAAGCCATCCAAAACCAATTTAAACAAGGAAACTTTAAACAAGGAATTATAGATGGTGTGCTAAAAGCAGGAAAAGAATTACAAGCTCACTTTCCATGGACTACAGATGATGAAGATGAGCTGAGCAACGAAATTTCAAAAGGCTAAAACCTTCATAGAAGGAAGAAATATGATAAAAAATATAACGTCATTATATAAAAGAACAAACAAGTTACAGAAGGTAAAAGTTGTTCTTTTTTTTATTGCATTTTTATGTGGACACACTCTTTTCTCACAAGGATTTGAAATCCCTGAGACACCTAAAGAGCAAACAAGTGTTTACGATTATATCAACCTTTTATCACCCAATCAAAAGAAAAGCTTAGAAAACAAGCTGATTAAGTATGCTGATACTACTTCAACTCAAGTAGTGGTAGCAATTATAAGCTCAACCCAAGGAGAAGAAATAGGCTATTTAGCTACCAATTGGGCGCATGAATGGGGAATAGGAGGAAGCAAAGAGCAGGATAACGGAGTGTTCATGTTACTGGCAAAAGACGATCGCAAAATAACCATCCGAACAGGTTATGGAACCGAACATTTATTAACAGATTATGTTTCTCGACAAATTATAGAGTACGACATTATTCCTTACTTTAAACAAGGTGACTATTACGCTGGGTTAAACAGTGGTGTAGATGCTGTTTTTAAAGTAATGAGTGGTGAATACAAAGGCTCTAGAAAACAATCTAAAAAAACAGACTTTAGCTTTATTATCTTTATCATCATTCTGGTAGTATTCTTTATCATTATTTCAAGCGGAAGTAGAGGAAACCGTGGAGGAGGAAGAGGTTATAGAAAATCGGATGTAGCAAGAGGTATTTTAGAAACCATTATTTTAAGCAACGCAGGAAGAGGTGGTTTTGGCGGAGGAAGCTTCGGTGGAGGATCGTCAGGAGGCTTTGGTGGCGGAGGTGGCTTCGGCGGAGGTTTCGGAGGCGGAGGCTTTGGTGGTGGTGGAGCCACAGGAGGCTGGTAGTAACTTCATTTATTTGGTAAAGGTTAGTTAACGTTAAAGCAACGTTGAAATAGTACTTATGCAGGGAAATTAAAAGACCCCTATGTATGAAGACTAACATTAAAAGAAGAAGCTTTTTAAGAAACTCATTATTAGCAACTGGAGGACTACTTTTAGTCCCTAACTTTATTAGTTGTAAAGATGATGATATTGATGAGCTACCTATTCCAGATAACTTAGCAGAGAAAAACTTTGAGCAAGGAGTTGCTAGTTTTGACCCCACAAACTCGCAAGTTATTATCTGGACTCGTTACACCACGCAAAACGCTTCAGTAGCCTTAGTTTGGCAACTCGCAAAAGACAAAAATTTTAAAAACATTGTTCGTCAAGCAGAAGTAACTACCGACGCTTCAAGAGATTTTACCGTAGCTGTTGAAATTAAAGACTTAGATGCAGGACAAAAACTATACTACCGTTTTGTAAGTGTTGACGATAAAGCAACATCACCAATAGGAGAAACCCTAACATTTAGCGAATCAATTAGTGAAGTAAAACTAGCAGTAGCATCTTGTGCAAACTTTGCCTACGGTTACTTTAACGTATATGAAGAAATAAAAAAATCGGATGCAGATGTTGTCATCCACCTAGGAGATTATATATACGAATACGGAGAGAACACTTACGGTTCGTTTAGAACACCAGAACCAAAAGGAGAAATTATTTCGTTAGACGATTATCGTATCCGCTACCGCCAATACCGTTCAGACGAGCAATTAAAAGAATTGCACAGAACCAAACCTTTTATTTGTGTTTGGGATGACCATGAGGTAACTAACGATGCGTATAAAGACGGAGCGGAAAACCATCAAGAAAATGAAGGAAGCTTTAGTTCAAGAAAACAAAGTGCCTTAAAAGCGTATAGCGAATACTTACCTAACATGACGAATTTGGTAGATAATTCAATTATTTACAGAAACTTGAAAATTGGAAGTTTGATAGATTTAATTATGTTAGATACGCGTATTGTTGGTAGAGATAAGCAACTAGAGTATTCAGCGTATTATGATGAAAAAGGAGCGTTTGATGCAGCGGCTTTTCAGCAAGCATGGTTAAACCCACAACGCACCCTTTTAGGAACTACCCAATTAGGATGGTTAGAAAGTGAGTTAGCAGCAAGCAATAGTACATGGCAACTAATAGGGCAGCAAGTATTAATGGGAAAAATGTTAGTTCCTGCTGAATTATTAACACTGTTAGCAACAGTGGTGGCAGAAGCATCGGCAACAGGTGGGGCAAGTGAAGCAACTTTTAATCAATTTAAAAAAACGATAACAGAATTAGTAACGATTAAAACAAGAGTTTTACAAAACGACCCTACGTTAACAGCAGAAGAAAAAGCAAGAGTACAAACCGTATTACCATATAACTTAGATGCTTGGGATGGTTATTTTATGGAGAGAGAACGCATTTTAGCGAGCTTTAAAAGTAAAAATGTAGTAGTGCTGGCAGGAGACACTCACAATGCGTGGTATAGCGATTTAAAAGATAATTCTGGAGAAAAAGTAGCCGTAGAGGTAGCTACAAGTTCAGTATCATCACCAGGATTAGAAACTTACTTAGGAGCATCTGCAACAGAATTAGAAGGCGCTTTAGGCTTGTTAATAGACGATTTACAATACAGTAATTTCTCTCAAAGAGGCTATATGAAACTTACAGTAACAGCAGCAGGTATACAAACTGACTGGAACTATGTAGATACCGTTACCAACAAAACCTATTCAAATAGTATAGGAAAAACTGTAACCTTATAATTACATAACCTGTTGTGCATTTTTGAAGTTTTTAGCCGAAAGAATGTCTGTTCGAGTGATTTTCGATAGAAAATCGTATCGAGAACAATAGTCTAAGTTGTAAAATTTTATTCTCGATACTAATTTTACGGGTTTTTACCCGCAAAATTCACTCGAATTGACAAATTTTACTCAAAATGTACAAGGTTTACATAACATTACCAATACATTAAAAGGCTCCTGAATTATTCAGGAGCCTTTTGTATGCTATAAAAGAAATACGAAATCAACTAATGTTATACTTCTTCGGTAGTTGGAGTACTAGATTTAGACCTATTATCCACTACTAAATTATATTGCTTAGCCAACACATCAATCTCATTAAGTAATGTTGGGTAGGCTTCATTATCTGAAAGTGTTGTATGCGCTTCAATATGTAATACAAGTTTTCTGTAAGCAAGCGTAGCTTCAGTACGCAACTCTTCAATATTGTTTTCTGGTGAAGCTGCAGTTTCACCTACACGCTCAATATACTTGGTAGAAAACTCGGTATTGGCATTTTTTAATTCAGCAACCCAAGTAGCTATATCAAGTAAAGAAATGGCTTGAATAAGCTCAGGTTCAGTTTCAAAATCTTTACAAATACTATCTAAAATAGCGGTTTGTTCTTGGTAGCTTTTACGAATAATATTAGTACCATGTGCATTTATAGTAGCAAGTAGTGCTTTGGCGGCACTTACTATAGCTTCATTAAAATGGTTCTCATAACCATTTAAAATCATTTTAATTCCAGAAATAGCTTTATCCCTTCTAGTGTCAAGAGTTATAATTTCTTGTGTTAGGGTGCTTCCCTGCACTTGTTGGTATAAAGAATCAATACGATTAACAATGGTTGTTAATTCGTTAGTGGGGTTTGTCAATGCTAACGCATCAACGTCTTGTAAGTTTACAAGTTGTAAAATATCTTTCATGTACTGTAGATATTCACCATTACGGTACCGGTTTAAATACGGACTGTTCATAAGCTAATTTTTTAAATTAATATTAAATATTTGTAGAAAGTGATTTGGTAACTTTCATAGCATTAGCAATTTAAGAGTATAAAAGTTTTTAAAAAAGTTAACAATTGTTAAAATTTACTCACTAAGCGAGGTTTACATAGGTTACTATAGTTAACAGGGTGCACTGTAAGGAAACTTGTGGAGAATTTTGTTATTTAAAGGAACACTCAGCGAGTTTCGCTGATGGTTTCGTTGTGTTGAGGAACGTTCAGCGCGTCACGCTGATGGTTTCGTTGTGTTGAGGAACGTTCAGCGCGTCACGCTGACGGTTCCGTTGTGTTGAGGAATGCTCAGCGCATCACGCTGATGGTTCCGTTGTGTTGAGGAACGTTCAGCGCGTCACGCTGACGGTTCCGTTGTGTTGAGGAATGCTCAGCGCATCACGCTGATGGTTCCGTTGTGTTGAGGAATGTTCAGCGCATCACGCTGATGGTTTCTATGAAAAATGTACAAAAAAGCCTTTTTTTGAGAGTTAAAATACTGATAATCGTACAATTGACGTACTGAAAAAGTAAGTCAGTGACTTACTTTTAGTAAGTCACTGACTTACCTGTTTCTAATTTTTTATGTTTTACTTTGGAGTCAAGTAGCAGTATATTAGGTTTTTATGCTAAAAATGTTAAAGAAAACTCAGGGGTATCCCTGAGAAGAAGTTAAAACAACAAGGGAAACCCCTTATTGTGTAAAAAACCATGAGCAACTACTTTTAAATAAAAAATTGTAACTAATTTTAAAACTATAAATAGTATGGAACAAAGAAACAAACAAATTGCTAATCTTTTAAAACTAGGCGTTTTCCTGTTTGGGATTTCACTGTTGCTGTGGAATTGTGAGAAAGATGAAATTATACCTAATACCCACACAGATAATACAACAAAACCATATACACTAGCAACATTAAATTATAAAGAACTTACTCACGATGCCGAATTTTCAAAATCCTTAAAGAAAATTGAAAAAAACCTGAGTACTAAAAATGTAAGTAGTAAAGGAAGTACAGGTAAAAAAAGACTCTCTATTTTAACCAATCAAATTGCTAAAATAAAAACCAAAACAACAATTTCTTGGACGTTTAAACTTGAAAACACATTAAAAGAAGCTTCTGTTTTTGAGAACTTACTAGTAAGAAAGTATAATAATGAGTTTAGCTATTTTTTGGTTTCGTACCAAGGAGAAAATAATACTAATAACGGAAAGAATACAGAAAAGTCGTTATTGTATAGCCTATCAAAAGAAGATTTTGATTTTAGTGAACTAGATATACAAGCAAGGAGCGACTCTTTTGATACACCAGGAGAGGACGATGGTGATTATGGAGGTGGTGGAGGAAGTACACCATGTAATGGAGTATGGATACCTGAATATAAAAGCTGTGATGCAGGAGGAAATGCAGATGGTCATTCTCCACAAAAACAATGGGATGGATCATATTGTAGCAGAAGTCAATTAACAGGTTATGTTATAGACTTTTCACACTGTACAAACTATACCCCACCAGGTGGCCCTTCAAACGATATACCAACAGATGATACTTCATCAGGAGGTGGAGGTTCAGGAAGTTCAACAGGAGGAGACCCTATAATAACAACCCCTGTAGAAGATGCTGATGGAAATACTTATACAGAAGCACAAATTAGAGCTAATAATATTAATAGAGCTTTAGATAATACCTTATCACCTTCAGATTTGTACTATTTATCAGATAGTAATAATTTAAACCTTACTATAGAGGTAGAGTCCTTTTTATTTGAAAACACCTCTCCAGAAGCTAAAGCTTTTACTAATGAAGCTATTAAAAATAGATCTATAAAAAATATTAAAGAAAATTTTAATCTTACTCTAAAATCTCCCTTTAAAGTAGACATGACCCAGGTGCTCGATTCTATAATACTACCTAATGTAAACCCAGAAAATAAAATCGCTGCCGAAAAGTTTAAATGTATTTATGATAAAGTAACAAAATCACCTAAATTTAAAGACTTATTTATTGACCTTTTCGGAACAAATAAAGATATTAATGTAACATTTGAAATTGCAGATGATTTTGTAACAAAACCTAATGGAAGACAAGCTAATGGTAATTGCGGTTTAAAAAATTACTCATTAAACGCAGATGGCTCTATTAAAACAGCCAATGTGGTGATTAAAATAAATAAGAACAAATTAACAACAGGTAGTGGAAGAGAAATATCTAGTATTTTAATGGCTAAAACCATTGTACACGAAAGTATCCATGCCTTTTTAGATGTTAAAAGAAAAGATTGTAACGCTGGCACAACTATTGAACATTTAAATAACTTAGAATTTGAAGAACTCATAAAAGAATATTTCGATGGCACATGTGCCACTGCTCAAGAAGAACACGAGTTTATGTTTAATTATTTAGTAGGAACATTAGCTCCAATTCTTGCCGAGGTTAAAGACGATGTAATACCTGCTAGCCAAATTACATATGTTGAAAATAACCCAGATCCAGTACTTGGTATTATGACAGATTGGAATTGGAATGATTTTTTCTATAATTTATCTTTAGAAGGATTACACAATACAGAAGCTTTTAAAAATAAAATAGAAAAAGACTCTAGGAAAAAAGCGCTTTTTGAACATTATATTTCAGGAGCATATGGATTCAGTAAAAACTGTAATTAAAATAAACCATCATGAAGAATATAATTTTATTAATATTATTTATTAGTTTTTTTAGTAGTTGTTCCTCTTTACCAAAATTTGAAGAACTAAAAAATAAAAATACTTTATTTATTTATTTAGAAAAAAGCTCTGATGAAAATTATAAAAATATAGAGATTAGAAAGAAAACAAAAAACTATAAAGGATTAAATTATTTAAAATACGAGATTAATGGGATTTTCACTCCATTTTTAAAGTATTCTGATTACGAAAACTTTAATGATATGTTAAACAAAACAAATAAGAGTATTGTGTTTTATGTGAATAAAAGTTTTCTTCAAAAAAATAAGGATATTATTATTACCCAAAAATTAATTGACAAAGTAGGGGTAAATAAAGTATTTAAACTTTTAGGCAGTTCCAAGAATATATTTCTAATTGACAAAAAGGAAATAAAAGGTAATAAAGTTTTGGTAAGACAAGTTAAATATCAATCTTATGCTGAAGAGTAAAATAGGCCTCAAAAATGAGGCTTATTTTTTTAGGGGTCATACGGTACAGAAAGTATTATAAGGACAAAATAGCAAATGATATAAATATGATGCTTTAAAAAAAACATGTCAATTATTACGCTAAAAATTTTATAAAAACTGTAATTAAACTATGAAATATTTGAATATAATTATAATAGCAATACTTTTTGGAGGGTGTTCTTCTACAAGAAATTTAGAAAAAATAGAAAATCATGAAGTAGTATTTTTACTTTATGAAAAATCAGAGTTTATAAAAAAAAGTAAATTTAGCTTGATGAATGGTGTCTCCTATTATTATCAATTTAATAATAAAAAAGGTGAAAAATCTGATTTTTTCTTAACATATACAGACTATGATGATTTAACTGATTTAGAAAAAGATATAAGAAAAAAAATAAAATTTAAAATCAATAAAAGTTTTTTAAAAGCTAATAAAAATAAGAATAATTACTAATGACCTTATAAATCAGTTTGGAGTTAATAGAATAAGACGGATACTTTATAATGCTAGAACAATTTTTTTAATTGATAAAGATGAAATTAAGGGAGGTGAAGTTTTAGTAAGACAAGTAAAATATAGTTATTTTTCTGAGGAATAAACATTTATTTCTTAAAGTCAAGGATTATACTTCTAAAACCGTTTTTAAAAGCTATGAACAATTAGTATCATGAAAAAAATATATTTACTATTCATTATTTTATCTTTTTTTAGTTGCTCGTCTTTACCAAAACTAAAAGAGTTGAAAAACAAAGAAATATTATTTGTACTTTATAAAAATTCTCAAGTTTCGACTAAAAGTTTTTCAATGAATAAATCATTTAAAGCAATCACTTATAGTTATCATTTTAAAGACGAAAAAAAACATGCATCCTTTCTTTTAACATATTCAGATTATGATGATTATGACGATTATGACAAAAATATTAATAAGAGAATAAAATTTAAAATAAATCAAAGTTTTATAAATAGAAATAAAGACATTATAGTTACACCAAGTTTTATAAAAAAAATAGGGTATTATGAATTTAGTAAACTAATAGGTAATTCGAAAACTATTTTTTTAATAGATAAAGATGAAATTAAAGAAGGTAAAGTTTTAATAAGACACGTTAAACCTTACTTTTTTTCTGAAGAATAAATGTATTCCTTAAAATAAACTTACTGCTACAAGTATGCAACTCTCTAATGTTTTAATGGCTAAAACCATTGTACATGAAAGTATCCATGCTTTTTTAAGTGTTAAAAGAAAAGATTATAATGCTGGCATAACAATTGATTATTTAAATAATTTAGAGTTCAAAGAACTTATAGAAGAATATTATGACGGTACTTGCGCTACCAAACAAGAACAACATGAATTTATGTTTGATTATATGGTACCAACATTATCAAAAATTTTTACTGAAGTTAGAGATGATTTAATACCACAAAGTAATATTGATTATATAGAAAGTACTCCATATGACGTACAGGGTATTATGACTGATTGGAATTGGCAAGATTTTTATTATTATAGTGTATTAGAAGGTTTACACGAAACAGAATCTTTTGAAACAGAAATTAAAAGTCATACTAAAAAATATGCTCTGTATAATCATTACAGGGCTAAAGGAAGAAATTTCAGTAAAAATTGTAATTAATAAATTATGAAAACACAGAGTTATATATTTCTAGCTTTTTGTAGTCTTATAACCTTGAGTTGTACGGTTACAAATAGATATACTAAAGATTTAAAAGGTGAAACATTATTCATACTTTTTGAAAAATCCGAATCGACTAGAAAATTTCCAGTGGGTAGAATACAAAAAGATACCACAATTTATAATTACTCTTATTTTTATAGTTTTAAAGAGAATAATTTTAAGAGGGCTTTATTCAATTTAAACTATTCCGATTACCACGATTTTGATGATGCTATTTCACAAATCAATAAAAGTATCATTTTTGAAGTAGATAAAAGTTTTCTTAAAAAGAATAAGGAAATTATACTTACCAAAGAAATTTTAGACAAAATAGGTGGGCAAGAATCTTTTAAACTATTATTAGGTGCAAAAATAATTTTTTTAATTGATAAAGCTGAAGTTAAAAACAATAAAATTCTGATAAGAGAAGTAAAATTAGATTGGGAAAATATCGAATAAAATACAAATTATAACACGGTATATAAAAATAATAGTTAAGGGCTAAACCCTGTTTTAGTTCTTAACTTTTATCTTTTAAGAAAAATTGGTATAAATCTTCTTGTTTTTATATATCAATAACATTAAAGAGATTGTAATACTAGTAGCATAACTATTGAGCATTTTTATTAAGAGTTTAAAGAACTTATAGAAGAATATTATGACGGTACTTGCGCTACCCAACTTTCTATAGCCAAAACTTTAATACATGAAAGTTTACATGTATATATTAATTATATTATGAAAACTAATAGAAGATCAGACCTTTATACATCCATAGCTAATTATTACAAAGAGTTTAGAGAAAATTACCCACATGATATTGCTAATAATCTAACACAACACAAATTTATAAGTCAGTATATAGAAGCAATGGCATACTCTCTATCCGCTTACGACAATCACCAGCAAAGCATGGACTATTATATAGCCATGAGCTGGGGAGGATTAGAATCGTCGGATGCTTATAAAAAGCTACCAAATAAAACAGCAATTCAAAAAATAATTAACAATGAACGATATGCAAAAAGTGATGCGAAAAGTACTAAATGTCCGTAATTTCATCTGTTCTATAAAACTTATCGTTAGCTTCTTTAATAACATATTTTCTACTAGGATATACTCTTTCTACATTTACCAAAGTAGGTTGAGTTAAGATTTTAAAAGGTTGGTGGTGTTTACTCATTTTTTACAACTATTTACCATCCTGCAATGCGTCTGCGCTCCGCTTGTTGCTCTTTCGTAAATTCAGGTGTTGGTATAGTACTTTTATACAATGGTTTTGGAAAGCCTAATGCTTTTCTGCGCTCAAAGTCTTGTTGTCTGTATGGGTCAAAAGCAGTACCCGGTGGCAAGGGGCGGTTTTTATCCATATACCAGACATACAAGCTCCATTCTTGGTAAGGGTCATCGTAACTAATAGTACGTAAAATATCTATTTTTCGAGGTTTAAAGGTATTTACAAACTTTAGTTTTTCATCACCTGGTGCACCATCAATATCACCACTAACAGAAATTACCGCTTTTAGTTCTGAAAACTTACCTTGTAAAGGTTTGCTATAAAAAAAATCAGGATAACTAACCGTACCATTTAACCTGTCTAATACCAGTTCTTTATGTTTGCTTTTAACTGTAAGACGATAAATAAATAAAAAGAAACCTATTAAAATTAAGGAATATGTTTGAAAATATTCCCAAAATCCAATATGTTCATATCTTAAAAGAACTAACCCAAAACCTAGCATAAGCAATCCAAAAAAACCATATACTTTTGGTAACGCCATTTCATCTATTCTATAAAACTTATCGTTTGCTTCTTTAACTAACACTCCTTTGTTTGGGAAAACATCTTCTTTATTAACCAAAGTAGGTGAGGTTAAAATTTTAAAAGGTTGGTGGTGTTTACTCATTTTTTACAACTATTTACCATCCTGCAATGCGCCTACGCTCTGCTTGTTGTTCTTTCGTAAATTCGGGTGTTGGTATGGTACTTTTATATAATGGTTTTGGGAAACCTAATGCTTTTCTGCGCTCAAAATCTTGCTGTCTGTATGGGTCAAAAGCAGTACCCGGTGGCAAGGGGCGGTTTTTATCCATATACCAGACAAATAAACTCCATTCTTGGTAAGGGTCATCGTAACTAATAGTACGTAAAATATCTATTTTTCGAGGTCTAAAGGTATTTACAAACTTTAGTTTTTCATCACCTGGTGCACCATCAATATCTCCACTAATAGAGATTACAGCTTTTAGTTCTGAAAACTTACCTTGTAAAGGTTTGCTATAAAAAAAATCAGGATAACTAACCGTACCATTTAACCTGTCTAATACCAGTTATTTATGTTTGCTTTTAACTGTAAGACGATAAATAAATAAAAAGGAACCGACTAATATCATCAAAACAGAGAAAGAACCGTAATAAATATCTATATCATTACTATTCAATAACCAAATCCCACAAAATATACCAAGTAACCCAAAAAAACCATATACTTTTGGTAACGTCATTTCATCTGTTCTATAAAACTTATCGTTAGCTTCTTTAATAACATATTTTCTACTAGGATATACTCTTTCTACATTTACCAAAGTAGGTTGAGTTAAAATTTTAAAAGGTTGGTGGTGTTTACTCATTTTTTACAACTATTTACCATCCCGCCATATGCCTACGCATAGCTTGTTGTTCTGGTGTGTGTTCATCGGTTGGTACAAAGCTTGGATACAAAGGTTTTGGAAAGCCTTCTTTTAATCTACGGTCAAAATCTGCTTGCCTGTATGGATGGAAAACATCGCCAAATGGGAGTGGTCTGTTTTTGTCCATATACCATACCATAAAGCTCCAATAACGTTCTACGTCGCTATTAGCTAGTGTCCAAGCAAAGTCTTGTTTACGGTCACGTAATACCAAACTAAAGCCTGTAGGAGCAAAATCTCCTCCAGTATCTAAACTTTTATATACTGTAACCAACCAAAAAGGCACGGTTTCTTGCTTTCTGCTAAAAAATAAACGGGGATAACTTATGGTACCGTTCATTCTGTCTAAGACTAGTTCTTTATGTGGGTTGTAATAATATACCGCTAAATGAAATAAACCTATGATAATAAAAGGTAAGGGAATTAAATAAACATGTAATGGGGTAGGTTTCTTTATTATAAACTGAATTAAGAATAATAATAAAAGCCCCCCCCCCCCTACAAAGAATGTATATATTTTAAACAAACTAAAACCTCTTGCCATGTTTAGGACAAAATATTCATCGTTGGCTTCTTGAGTTTTTTCAGGTTTATTCGGTTGTAAATCTTCTGCAAATTGGGTAATAGGGTAGTCAACTATTTCATGTGGTAGGGGTTTGGCTTTTAAAAAACTCATAGTATTATTTTAATGTTGTAAGGGAAATTTATTAAAAAACAAGGATGCATCTTCGATGATGGTTGCTTTGCCTGCTTTAACGTTTCTAAAGGTAATGTATTCCTCTTCTTTTTTATTGTCTTTTACCAAAGGCATAATATTCCATAAATAGCCTTGCTTATCTTTTGGGTGTAAAGGTAATTGTATTTGTGCATCGGTGTACTTACATAATACAGCAATATGTGAGTATTTGTTTAGATACACTTTGTTTCCTTCGTATTCTTGCTTAACGATATTATTGGCAGCCAGTTGGTGTTTTACTTGTAAGTATTTGGGTACTCGCACCCAAATGTGAAATTGTTTAAATGAAGCGTCCATGTTTCCGTTGCGTAACGATTGTTCTTTAAATTCTGGTTTGTCATCAACTGTAGAGGGAGCCGTAACTACGGTGTCGTAACAATGTTTAGGTAGCTTGTAGCTTTTATTACCTAATAAAGGATCATTGTATTGTACCAAATAAAGCTCGTAGGTTAGTCCGCTTGGATTGTTAAAAAACGTCCCAAACGAAATATCAATGGCTAGGTTACTCCAAAGGGTAGCACTGTTGTCAATCCAGTTTTTATGCAAGTCTTGGTTAGCGGCACGAAAAGTTGGAGTGGTACTTTTGGGAGAAGCATACCGTGTACTATTTGCTTTTATAGTAATGGCACTACCAACTATTAAATTTAGTAAGCGTACATACACACTTTTATAGCTTTCATCAAAGCTTGATGGTAAGTACTCTTTTTTATAGGGGTTAATTAATTTTTCTTTGCCTCTGTACATTAAGCGTGCATTGTAGTATGGATTGTAATAACTTGGATTTTTCATATAGGTTTTGCTACTAAACGGAAAAAACTTAAAAAAAGTTTCTAACTCATCATCAGTTAAATAGTATGCTAATCCGTAAAAGGCCAACCCTAATCCTCCCACAATTAAACCAGTGACTCCTGTTAACGAAATTAATTTTAATGACCCTAGTAAAGATACTGCTGAAAGCACTGCAGCACCGCTATACGCTAAGGCGGCATCGTTGTCAGCTTTTGCTAAACTTTTATTTACATCTTCAACGGTAGCATATAAGGTATAAGCAGACCCCAAACCTTTAAAAACTTTTATAAATCCTGAACCTTTAGTAGCAAAAGAAGATCGTTTTATTTTATCTACTGCATCTTTTACTTCTGTAGCAGTAGCCTTAGGTTGTGTGGTGACAAATATCTTAAATTTTTGTTGGGCAATATCGTTAGATATACTTTCGGCTAGGTTTAACCCTGATGAAATTACTTTTATACCAATACCAAAAAGTTTTATGTAGTCTTCAGTTCCAGTAATCTTTTTTTTCAACATGCTATCTATGTGACTTGTTAGTGAAAACATTTCAAAAACTAATAAGGCACTTCTGAATTGTTGGCTCTCTATAATGCTTTCTAACTTGTGAGCATAAGGAAGTTTTTTACCATTTCTAATATGTATAGTTAGTTTTTCAGGGTTAGTTTTGGCGGTTGCCATTTTAGCGTCTATTTCTCCTTTAAATTGTTCTTCTACCAATAACCAATAAGTAACGGGTACCTTGGCGTGTTTTATAGCATCAATACGTTTATGTTGCGGGTGTTTAGAAGCTATGTTTTTCTTAACTTTTTCAAAATCGTTTAAAAACTCTTTATAAATTAAATTTTTACCTGCTGTAACTAAGTGGGTTTCTTTAATTCCGTTGTTAGTACGAGTTATTAAATCAAATTGGTTTCTCAGTAATTCAACTTTTATTGCTTTACCAAAGCCAATGTAGGTTTTACTCACTTTTTGAAAGTGACTAAATAATTTTTTTTCAAACTTAACTATGTATTTCCAGTCTTTGGTGTCTTGTTTTTCTAAATCGGTAACTTCAATTGGGTAGAAGAGTACGTCGTTTATATGTTTTAAAGAACTTTTACCTTTACTGGTTTTTATAATTTCTTGTACCCAAGTATCTTCATACGGTTTGTATTCACTTTCGGGTAGTAATTGCCTGTCTATCATTTCGGGGTAATGTGCCAAACACAATAAGTGGTCTGAAATTATATTTTTACCCTCTATACTAGCTAATGGGGTAGGGTTATTTTCATAACAAACGTCAATAGCGGTTTTGTAGTACTCGCTTTTTAAGAGGTTTCCTAAATCGTTTCTAAATCCGTTTATTACTTTACGAATACGTTTGCGTTCTTCAATAGCGAGTATGTGGTCTAATTTATCGTGCGATATACCATGGTTTAAATACCATTCTCCTCTTTTACGTGTATAGTCTTCTTTTAGTTCAGGATTGTTGTAAACAAACTTATAGGTAGTTAAGGCAATTGAGAAGATGTATTTTAGTTCTTCTGCTTCCTCTTCAGAAATTTCATCATTTTGTATTTCTCCATAGTCTATAAGCCCTAATTTGTACTTATATAAATCCATATGGTGTACAGAGGTAGCTAAACACTCTACCATAGAACGTAAATAATCTAGTTTATAAAAAATGATATCTACGAGGTCATAGGCACAGCCAACAGGGTCTGGGAGTGTAATAAACATATCCTCTAATAACGTGTTTTCATTATTAGGGTCGTCGGCATTTTCAATAGCATGAATGGTTTTTAGTTTTTCTTCTAGTCTAGTAGCTTCTGGAAAGTGTTTGTAATCAAATACTGCAATAAAAGAATGATAGGGACGGTCGTGTATAACTTCTGCTTTTTTTAACTCTTTCCCTTTTTCGTAGCCTTTGCACTCAACTTTTATCATTCGTTCGTTTTCTTCTGGCGAAGAAGCAATTTGTTCCAATTGTTGCATAGACCATTGCACATGAGAATAGGCTACCCAAATTACAGAATCTGGTGCTACAATGTAAGTTTCTTTACCTGAGGTGTTTGTAGCGTCTCGTATATCGTTATATTCTCCATTTTCTTTGTTGTCTTTCCAATAAATAGGATTTAAAAGCCCACTTGTATCTATTTCGTATTCAAGCCATTTTTTAGGTTCCTCGTCATGTAAAATATATAAATATCCATGTCTTAAACCTGTTCTTTCGTAACAACTATGGGTTAGTTTGGGAGCTAAATTAGAAGGATTGGCACTTTTTCGTTTTGCAGATACAACAACTTCACTAAGTTTATAATCAATTGTTTTTTTGTCATTCTTATCGTGTGGCTCAACTTCAACTTCAATATCAGGGGCTCTAACAAACTTGTTGTCTTGTATATAGTAGGGAAATGGATTAAAAATCCCGTATCTTAAAAAGTGTAATTCAATTCCTTGTTTCTTAGCTTGTAAGTCAGAACTAATGTTGGTTTTTCCGTCCGGTCCTTTTATTTCAAATTTATAAGTACCTATATTATCATTATAGGCGTCTTCTTGAAATTTTTCTAATGCAATGTTTTCTTTCATAATTTATTATTTTCTTTTTTTCATGTTTTTTGCATAGCAAAAACATGACCATAGCAATAATAGCTACAGCATAGCACAGGGGGAGAATATTTTTTTGGATTACAATTTTTCAAAAAAGCACGCTAGCAATTTTTTAAATAAGTACTCTTTTGATGTTTCAAATGTATAGATAGAAAGTTTATTAATCAAAAAAAGTTTGTTTTTTTATAAATAATGTTGTTTTTGTTAAAGGAATTCATGTGTTATAAAGAGATGAGGTGTTTAGGACGGAAGAAAGAATCTTAACATAAATCTTTTTATTTTTACAGCTACAAAACTTATGATATGAAAAAGCTATTATTACCATTGTTAACCATTTTATTAATTACTAGTTGTACCAATTATGGGCAACTGAAGCTAGTGTCGTACTTATCGGAAGATTTAAAAGAAGTTTCTGGAGTAGAGAAAAGTAACGACTTAAATGTACTATGGATGCATAACGACAGTGGTAATGCAGCGGAATTATTTAAAGTTAGTACGCAAGGAAAAATTTTACAAAAAAGAGCATTAGCAGTGAAAAATCACGATTGGGAAGACATAACTTCTGATATCAATGGAAACATATACATCGCCGATTTTGGTAACAATAATAACAAAAGAAAGAACTTAGTAATTCTAAAAATTAAGGAAGAAGAATTGCTAAAAGGAGACAATGTTGAGGTAGAAAAAATACAATTTTCATATCCCAATCAAACTAAGTTTCCGCCCAAAAAGAAAGACCGTTTTTTTGATGCAGAATCGTTAATTTATAAAGATGGGTTTCTGTATATTTTTACCAAAAGTAGGGTTAAAAATAAGCAAGGTAAAACAATGTTGTATAAAGTTCCGGCAACAAAAGGAGAGTATACTGCTAAATATATTTCCGAGTATACAAACTGCGATGCTTTACATTGTGCAATTACAGCAGCAGCAATATCTCCTGATAAACAAAAAGTAGTTTTGTTAACACATCAATCCGTATTAGTATATGCCAATTTTAAAGAAGATGATTTTTTTAGCGGAGATGTAAAAGAGTATTCTTTTAACCATGTTTCTCAAAAAGAAGGGGTTACTTTTAAAAATAATACAACGCTTTACATAACTGATGAAGCCGCTAAAGGAGGAAACAGCAAGCTATATGAATTTGTAATAAAAGATTAAAAAAACAGTTACCAAAGCTATGTGCAATGATAACTGAAAAGGGGAGGGGAATTGTATATTGTTAAATACTTACACGTAATCTATTTGCCTAGAATAACCCGCATTTATAGCCAATAAAATGGAATCTTCTCGGCTAAAACTAAACGGAATAACAGAGCTTAAAGGTTCTTTAAGCTTCTCTTCTATTGTTTGTTTAGATAACATTAAAGCCTGCTCTACCAATTTATGATATTCGGTTATAAAGTATTTTTTAGGTAAGTTTTCAAACTTAGCAACATCAAAATCATAAAATTTAGTTC
Organism: Tenacibaculum mesophilum; assembly: GCF_003867075.1. Taxonomy (NCBI): domain Bacteria; kingdom Pseudomonadati; phylum Bacteroidota; class Flavobacteriia; order Flavobacteriales; family Flavobacteriaceae; genus Tenacibaculum; species Tenacibaculum mesophilum. The sequence continues at coordinate 2,878,736 of NZ_CP032544.1, forward strand.
TTGTAATAGCTTTGTATTCTTGGTTGTTATGTATAAACAAATAAGTAAGATCAACGTGAATAGTAGTATTAGCACCACTAGGATCATCTGGCCAATTATAAATTAATAAGTAGGCTCCATCAATACTAACTTTAGGTTTAGAAATCTCTTCAATCTTTTCAAAACTTGTTAAATCACAAGATCCTGTTTTAATAACTTCTTCTATAGTTTCAACTGTACTCATTTTTATCATTTTATTTTAGTCAAATATCTTAGAAAATAGATTTTTGTTTTATAAATGTTTTGTATGCGTAGATGTTAATTTTATAAGTGCTTTGTTAAAGTGAATGAGATGAAGGCAGAATAAAAATATATAACTACTTTAGTTGCTTAATTTTTTACAGAAAATGTTTTTGGTAACCAGAACCAACTTTTTATACGCTATTAGTATTTGTGTTTTTTTTGCAGCTTGTACGAAAAATAAAGTAGATAAAAAACTACAAGAATATTTATATACTATTGATAGCATTTCTCAGCAAAAACCCAATGAAGGGTTAAGAAAAATTGATAGTTTATTAGAAAAGAAACAAAATTCTAAAAACGAAGCGCTATTATTATTTAGTAAAGGAGAATTATTTTACTTAAACGATAAATTAGTAGAGGCTAAAAATATTCATTTAGAAACGTATAGGTTATTTACAAAACTAAAAGACGATTATAATAAAGGTAGGAGCTTAATAACATTAAGTGCTACTTGTATGAAATTAAATGAGCTAGAGGAGGCTCAGAAGTACGCATTAGAAGCTTTAGAAATAGGAAAAAAAATAAAAAACACAAGGTTACAAGCCAAGGCAAATAATCAGCTATTCAATCTTCATTTTATATTAAAAGACTACGAACAGGCATTGTTTTACATAAAAAGGTCTGAAGAATTATTTACCGATCCAAATGATCCTAATTCAATTATAGCAATTAAAAGTAATATTGCAGGCGTCTATTTAATGTTAAAGCAATATAACAAAGCCCTAGAACAATTTTCAGAGGCATTGGCTTTGGGTGAGTCTGCAAAAGACCCTAAGACAATTGTAAGTGTTCTTAATAATATTGGATATACGTATTTGGAAGCAAAACGTTTTGAAGAATCGGAGAAGTTCTTACGAGGAGCAGTAAAACTTAACCAAAAAATTAAAACAATTAACGGAGCTCCGTATAAAGGATTAGGAACCCTTTTTTTGGTAACGAATAGGTTAGATTCGGCAGCAGTAAATTATAATAAGGCAATGTCAATCTACAAAAGTAAAAACAACCTTTCAGAAGAAGTAGAAATACGAGATAAATTAATATCAATAGCCATACTTAAAAAACAGTATGAAGTAGCACTTAACCATCAAATTATACGAGATAGTATAGAGGTGGTAAAAAATAAAAAACAAAATAAAAAACTACTTCATTTTGCCAATGTAAACTATAAAATAAAAGAAAAAGAAATAGCGTTAACACATCAAAAAGAAATAAATAAACAAAATTGGTGGTTAGGAATTAGTGTAATTGTTTCGTTGGTACTTATTTTAATTATAGCATTGTTTATTGGATATAATAATAAATTAAGAGCAGCCAATAAAGCATCTAAATTAGAACAGCGATTGCTTAGAGCCCAAATGAATCCACACTTTATATTCAACACCTTAGCGGCGATACAAAACATAACGTTAGAAGGAAACCCAGTAAAATCTTCAAACTATATAGCTAAGTTTTCAAAACTCATTCGACAAAATTTTGATTATGTTCGAAAAGAAGAAATTAGTTTAGAAGAAGAACTAGCTATGATTTCTAACTATATAGATACACAGCAATTACGCTTTAACAATAGTTTTAGTTATCACATACATATTTCTGAAAACTGTGATACAAAACAAGTAAAAGTACCTCCAATGCTATTACAACCTTTTGTAGAAAATGCTATTGAATATGGTTTGAAAGAAAAGAAATCAGGAGGAATATTGAGTCTCAATATTCGAAAAACAGCACAAGAACTGTTTTTTGAAATTGAAGATAATGGAGTAGGAAGAAAGCAAAAAAAGAGTCAAGAAAAAATAGCAAAAGATTTACACGCTACCGATATTTTTATTGAAAGACTACAGATAAGAAATAAAGGGGAAGAAAAATCTTTTACCATAGAAGATTTACACGATAAAGAAGGAAATCCATCAGGAACAAAAGTTGTATTTAAATTAAAGTTATAAAATGATAAAAGCTGCTATAATAGAAGATGAGTTTAATGCGCTAAACACTTTAACAAAGCTGTTGCAATACACGCAAAAAGATATAGAAATTGTAGCTAAAATTGATAATGTAGATGAAGCTATAGATTTTTTAAGTAACAACAATTTAGACTTGGTATTTATAGACATTGAGTTGATTGGTGGAAATGCTTTTCAAATATTAGAAGCTTTAGAAACCATAAACTTTAAAATGATTTTTACCACAGCTTACGATGAGTTTGCTATAAAAGCAATTAAGTTTGATACGGTAGATTATTTATTAAAACCCATAGATTCTGATGAGTTAAATGCTTGTATAGGTCGTTTTAGAACTGAATTTGAAAAAGATAAAAAATATACACAAGCGCTACATAAAATAAGTGAATTAGATAAAAAAGAAGCTCAAAAAACATTGCTTATTAAAACTACTGAAGAGCAACATTTTTTGCATGTAGATGATATTGTACGTTGCCAATCTGATGGAAGTTATACCGTTTTTTATACTACAGATAAAAAAATAATGAGTGCTAGAAATTTAAAGTATTACGAAAATATTTTAAGCACACATGCCTTTGCTAGGGTACACCAATCTCACTTAATTAATATAAAATATTTAGCTTCAGTAAGTGCCAATACAGTTAAATTATCAAGTGGTGAAAACGTTCCTTTATCATCAAGAAAGAAGACGTATTTAAAGCAGTTTTTAGAGAACTTTAATACGAATACAAAATAGAAAGTAACACATATAAAACTCATTAAAAGAGTACTAAAGTTCCCTGTAATTTTGAGGTAAATAATAGAAAGTAACCTTAAAAAAACAATCATATGGGACTTAAAGAAAAAAGATTTACAAAAGCTTTTCAAGAAGAAAAATATCCTGCATTAAAAGAACAAATAAACAATGCAGCAGGTTTTGATGTAACAATAGATGTAGAGTGGGACACTATGTTTGAAGATAAGTTTTTACACTTATATGATGATAGTTACCCTAAAATTTACTTCCAACCACTTATTGATGCTTTTTCAGCCATAGCAACTGATGATATGGGAAAAGAAGCATTAGCAGAATCGTTAAAGAAAGTGGTTATTACCAACAAAGACGATCACCACAACCCAACGCATGCTTATACTTTTGAAGAAGGAGTTTTACAAGTAAACCATAGCCCAATTTTAAACGCAGATAAAGTTCAAGACAGAACAGATGCACTTGTTGATTTATTAGAAAACAACTTATAGTCTAATAAGATATAACAAAAAATAAAAATTGCTATGGAAACAGATTATATCAATCAATTTAAAGCGCAATCACCAGCGGCTATAATTCAAGATATGTTTAATGAAAAGAAACAACTAAAAGTTGCTTTGTCATTAAAAAATGGAGTTTATATAGAAGGTTTTGTGGTTGATGTTGCTAAGGAAGAATACCAAACATTTGTGTGTATGAAAACCGAAGAACAAGAAGTATTGTTTTTCGACCTCCAAGAAGTATCCGTTTTACGAATTAAACACCCTAAAAAAATAGCTGTTTCTTTATCTAAAGGAAGTATCAGTCGCCCGTTAGGAGAGGAGCCCATAAGTGCTTTACAATTAAGAAGATGGATTGTAGATCAAGAATCGTTGCTAGATGCAACAATCAACTTATCGTTAGAAAAATCAGTATTGCAAGAAGCAAACGCTCGATTAAATAGTAAAGATGTTATTGCAAGTTTGTTAAAAGCAAAACAATTAATAATAGAGGATGAAATGGGATTAGCTGCATGGAAAGAAATAAAAACTGTAGCTATTACTAATACAGAAAAATTGCAGGTAAGTAAAGAAGGAAATGTATTAAAAATTGGTATTGAAATTACCAAAGCTCTACCAAAAGAGTTAGAGCATCTTTTTGTTGAAAAGATAGAAGAAATATTGTAGAATACTAAAATTATTAAAAAATGGGTCTTAAAGAAAAAAGAGCAGTTCAAACATTTAAAAACGAATCATTTCCAGCATTAGAAGCGGAAATAAACAATAAAGCAGGATTTAATGTATTATTAAACATAGCATGGGATACGTTGGTAGAAGATAAGTTTTCTCACCTTTACAATGATACGTTTCCAAAAATATATTTTCAACCGTTAATTGAAGCAATCAAAGCTGTAAACATTGATGAAATTGGGGGAGAATTGCTAAAAAATGGATTAAAAGAAGTAAAAATTGTTAATGAAAATAACGAGCACAATTTAGAAAGAGCAATCACTTTTGTAGATGGGGTGTTAACTATTAATCACAGCCCAATTATGAATGCAGATAAGGTGGAAGAAAAAACAGAAAGAATTGTACACCTTTTAGAAACTCATTTAGAAGAATTTGCAGGAAGTGAAGCTAGTGTTGAAAGTACAGAAAACCCAAATAATATTGTAGGAGGGAAGGTAGATAACACTATAAAGTTGAGCTTACCTCAGTTGCACAACCAATATGTAGCTTTAGCTTTTGAAAAGCAAGATAACTTAGCAGATATTGTTGAGGATTTACCTTGGACTTGTGATATGCTTCAAGGAACGGTAACCTACGGTGATTTAACTTTTAAAATGCAGGTATTAGGAACCTACTCTCACAATGAAAAATCATGGTTATGGGCTTGGGCAAATAAACAAAGCGGTATTCCAGAACAATTTTTAGAAGCTTCATTACAAATGAAAGCTCTAGGAGAACGCCATGGAATAGAAGACTTACTTTCCTCAAAAATAGAAACAGAACACGATCCAGGACATTATTTCTCATTCGTAGCAACAGGAGTAAATCAGGCAAGTTGTTATGCACCATTACCTTTTAAAGGGCTTACTGTGTATGTATTATTATATACGGATATAGTTGATGAAAAAGAGATAAACATTCCTGCTTTAATTTGTTCACACTTCTCAAAAACAACTACTCGTATGGATTTTGAACACAAGCATGCATTGTTTTGCTATTTAGTTCAAAAAGGATATGAAGTTGAGGTATCAGGAAATAATATCGTTGCTAAAAAAGGAGAAGATCAAATTTTAGGAATTTTTGACCTAAAAGGAAGATTATTAAAGTTGTCTAACTCAACAGTTCCTGTAGGAGCTTAAAAAAAGAAAAAGTATGTATCAATCTACCACACTATCAGAATTAGAAAAAGAGCATCAAGACGCATTAACTCAGGCGCAAAATAAGATGATGGAAGATTTGAATCTTGCACAACAGAACGGTGATAACGATTTAATTCACCAAGCAAGTGTTCATTTTCAAAACGTAGCTAAAGAATTAGCAGAACAATACACTAAACGTATTGAAGAAATTAATGAGTTAAACCTTAAAAATGTAACAGAAAACATTCAAGAGGTGTATGATAATTCTAGAGCAGATATTGACTTAAACGCATTGGTATATGACGGTGATCGAGATTATGTTTTAGAGTTTCAAGAAGATGAGTTAATTCAAAAAACCTTAGAAAGAATAAAAGAAAACAATCCAGTTTTTAAATCGAGAAGACATTTGTTGAAATCAAGTTTACGATTAACAAAAATGTTAGCTCCAGTGCTTCACGAAATTGGAGAGCATTGTAAAGAGGTTTTAAAATTGAAAGCTGATATTGAGTTTTTTGTGTATCAAAACGATAAATTCAATGCGTCATGTTATCCGCCAGATGAAGATAAACTGTATATTATTTTAACTTCAGGAATTTTAGAACGTTTTACAAAAGACGAGTTAGCTTTTGTCATTGGTCATGAAATAGGGCATGTATTATTCGAACACTTTAATTATCCAGTAAAACATATTTTAGACGAAGGAGCAAACGATTTAGCGCCAATTCATGCGATGAAGTTATATGCATGGAATCGTAACGCTGAAATTAGTGCCGATAGAGCTGGTTTATTATGTTGTAAGAGCTTTGAGGCAGCAGCAAGAACATTCTTTAAGCTATCGTCTGGAGTAACTTCTGATTCTTTAGATTTTAAACTAAACGAGTATATCAATCAGTTTTCAGATTTAGAAGAAGTTTTAAATGATGACACACATGATCCGTCAGATTGGTATAGCAGTCACCCGTTTAGTCCACTTCGTATTAAAGCTTTAGAGTTATTCAATAAGAGTAAAACGTATGAGTTATTCAACCCTGAAGTTAAAGGAGAAATAACAGAGGAAGCGATGGAGCTAGAAATACAACGAATTATGTCGTTAATGGAACCAGAAGACTTAGGAAATGAAACTGAGCATTCAGAAAAAATTCAACGTTTTATGTTCTTAGGTGGTTATATGATTTCAAAGGCAGATGGAGTTGTGGATGATTCTGAAATACAGGCGTTGAGTAGTGTGGTGTCTCCATCAGTTTTTGCTCAGTGTATGTTAACTATTAAAGGATTAACAGAGCAAGATATTATTGATGAGATTATAGCGCTAGCAAAAGAGTTGGATATTGTAATTTCTGTGATGCAAAAATTAAATATTCTAAGAGATTTATCTATTATATCTTATGCGGATGGAAGCATAGATGCTGCTGAAGTTGATGTACTTTACAATTTAGCAAGACAATTATATATAAAAACAGAATTTATTGATAGAATTATCAGCGACGCCCAAGGCGTTGATTAATAACATAATTTTTGTTTACCATGCTAGCCAAACTATACATATTTAACTGTGTATGGTTTGGCTTATGTTATATATTAAAAGACCCCATCCAACAATAAGTAGTAGACCTCCTAAAGGAGTAATAGGACCTAAAAAGGTCATTTTTTTACCTTTAGCGCCAGATAATACTAAACCATAAATGCTAAAGGAAAACAGTATAATTCCAATTAGAAAAGCGTAATATACTGCTGAGCTAGGTGCGTCAAAATAACTTCCAACGAATAATAAAACGAGTGCATGATACATTTGATATTTTACACCTGTTTCAAATGATTTTAATTGCTCTTCATTTAAAATTTTCTTTAAAGCATGTGCTCCAAAAGCTCCAAATATTACAGCAAGCATACCAAATAAAGCTCCTGTAATTAATACAATTTGTTGTGTCATGTTTTTTAACAATTAAAAAGAAAAACCAATACTAAAAGCTACCCTGTCTTCTTGAGAAGTTCCTCTAAAGTATGAAATATTAGCTGTGAATAAGTCGATTCCGCTTAGCCAAAAAGAACCACCATAACTAGTATGCCATTTCGTTGAATTAGGTGAATATGGAGACCATACTCGACCGTAATCAAAACCACCAGTAATACCAACTTTTATAGGAATAACTCCTGTATGAATACGTCCAAAACGTAAACGTAAATCGTTACTATGATAAAAACTTTCGGTTCCAGAAAAACGTTCTCTGTTAAAACCACGTAAATTACGGTCACCGCCTAAAGTAGCCGCTTGGTAAATTTCAAAACGATTCCCTACATTAATTTGAGTTCCAACTTCAGAAGCAAAAACTAATGAGCGGTTGAATACTAGGTTTTGATACATAGCCAAAGAACTTTTAATGTAACCAAAGCGTCTGTCGAAATCGTCTAAGTTGGCTTTAGCTCCAACAGCTAAATCGAAGTTCATACCTTTGGTAGGAAAACTACTATTGTCTACTCGGTTGTGATTAAAGTTCAATTCACCTCCCCAAAAATAATTAGTATCAAAAATAGCTGTAGGTTGATTGTCAAAATTATTAATAAATCTACCAGGTGTATCTTCAATCTCAATAGCCTCAAAAAGACCTGAAATTTTAAAGGTACTTCCACCTCGTAAGCGCTTTAATAAAGAAGGAGAAAAACTAATTTCTTCTTTTTTAACACGATAATGATCCAAATTGAAACTTTGGTCGTAAATACTTTCATTTCCCCATCCAAAGAAATTAAAGGAATAGTTATCGCTAGTGGCTTTGGCACGTAAGTGTAAGCTCCAATTGCCAATTAACTCTGTAAATTCACCATTGTATTCTAAATCGTAGCCACTAGTCGCAGAATAATAGTTTGCCGCTAATGTGTGTTGGCTAGCGAAGGGTTGTTTTTTAAAGCCTTGTTGTGTATGTGTAACCGAAGCACCAAAAAAGAAACCGTCATCTGGATTGCTACCTAAGCTCGGATAAACAACAGTAGTGTTGTTGTTAATGTCATGCGCATCATAGGTGTTTTTGAAGTAACTATTTGAACGTAAATCCGCAGTTTCAGAACTAGGGTTTATTGTATTTTTCTTTGATTTAAAATCGTAGATTTTAGTCTTCTTTCCCCAACCTGCAACAGATGATTTATCAGTGTATACATCGTGATTCTGTCCCCCTATAATTCGTAGTAAAATACCATCATGTACATCACCAGAAATTAAAAACTCATCATCTCCATTTAAACCATAAAGTTGTATTTCTTTGGTTTCTTTTGTTTTGAAAACACGGTTATAAATTTCATTATCTTTTCTAAAAACAACAACGCTAGTTTCTTCATCATTTAAACGTTTAATAATGAATTTATCGTCTTTATCTGTACCAACTACATGTACAACTTTGTTTAGTTTGGTGTAATAACGTTTAGCAATTTCTTTTAATTTATCTCTTCGAGCTTTAATTTTAGCAATGGTTTCTTTTCCATCAATATCATAAATAACCTTTGGTAATTGTTGGATTGATTTTTCAATTACTTCATCAGTTAAATGTTGTTGAATGTACTTAGCTTGTTTATTCCAGTCATCTAGTGTTAATTCATTTAAAAAAGCAGCATCAAAAAAGCGAGCATAATTGTTGTACCATTTCATGTTTTTGATATCGTTGTCAAAAGTTTGCATATTTCTTACTAAGGGTGCAAACTGTTGAAAAAGCGGAATCATAACTCCATCAAACTTAGAAAAAGGTTGGTCTCTATCTCTTGGAATTGGGCGATAATATTTTTTACCATCTTTGGTTTTAAAAGAAGCCCATCGCCATTGATCTTCATGTCTATCCCAGTCACCAATAACCATATCAAATAAGCGAGAGCGAATTACCCATTCTTGGTCGATAGAGTGCTTACCGTTTTTTCTAATTTTTTCTAACACATCAAATGTGCTAATAATATCGTCTGAATTTCCAAAGTTGTCTAATTCACTACGGTCATCAGCAGGTCGTTCTTCTAACAAGTATAACTGTCCGCCAAAGATGTCGTTATGCTTACCTAAAGCGGGTTGCTTAGGCATGTAGTATAATTTGGGGTTGGTATGGTAAATATTTACGGATTCTGCCATATCAGGAAGAACAAAAGCAGCATATGGGTGCGACATGGTAAAAATATCTTGAACTACATCAACTAAAAATGTTCCTTTTAGAATACCACCCATAATACGACTTCCATCTTTAACCATTGAGCGTAACACGTATTGTTTACCATCAGGGTTTTCTAATCGTAACGAATTGGTTTGGTTACCACCACCTCTTCTGATAGGAGTTAAGCCTCCATAGACATTCTCTAACTCCAAAACAGGAACTCTTACTGTTTTTCCGTACTTATCTCTGTTTAAATCTCCCCACATAAATTTATGAAAACCACTAACCTCTGTGGATTCTGGAGGATAAATTGAGGTTTCTACAAATTTCTTATGCTCTTCGTATTCAGGAAAGCTAGTATATTTTTTTGTTTGTTTTGGTTTTACAATTTCTTTACTGAATAAAAGTTTGTGACCATCTGTGGTATTGGCAGCATAGTATTCAATAACAGCTGAACCATCTTTGTAGTAATTTAATTTAGCATATCCATGATTACCATAGGTAAATTGAGCTCCATAACCAACCAAAGCAGCTGATTGCTTTGAACCCGAGCCACTAATTACTTGTTTAAACCCGTTTTGTTCTATGTATTGTAAGTTGTGATCGTGACCAGAAACAAATACAACATTGTCTGTGAAATCATTAGATACTGTTTGTATTTGAGTAACAAAGTCACTATAACTTTTATTAAAAATATCGGTTTGTATACCTACGTGTGAACGTAACGCATTTTTTAAAGTACCTAGAACAGGTAGTGGACTCATGTGATCTTTTACAGAAAAACTTCCTCCATGTGGACCATTACTATATAAAGGATGGTGTACAGCTACTACAACATTTTTATATCTATTTTTTTTAAATAAACTAGAAAGCTCTTGAATAAAGTGTTCACGAGTTTTAATGTCGCAGTTATCGTTCATTTTTGGCTCTTTGTCCCAGTTCATAATAAACCAACGACTATCAATAAGAATTAAAGTAAGGTCATCGTTAATTTTTACTTTGTCTAGTCCACAACCACCTTCAGGTAAAAAGGAGTTTTTACCTAAAGCTTTTTCAACCAATCGCTCCTGCTCTTTTAAGCCATCAACACCATTATACCAGTCGTGATTTCCAGGAATAAAAATTGTATTTCCTTTAAAGTCTTTCAGAGCGTCAATTTGTGTTTGTAAACGATGCTCTGCCAAGGCTCTATCTTTGTGTTCTTTACTTGGTATTCCGTAAGGGTAAATGTTATCTCCTAAAAATAATGTAGTTGATTTTTTAGGAGCTTTGGTTAATTCTTTTTGAAAATAAGTTAAGGTAGGAGTTGTTTGTCCCATTTCGGCATTACCAGCGTCTCCAATTAAATAAAAGGAGTGTAACAATTCTTTATTTATTTGAATTGTTTTTGGTGAAGTCTTATCTGCGTACTTAGCTTTATAGGATGCACAAGCACTAACTACAACAATTATAGTTAGATACATGCAAAACTTGGTAAAGTTCATGTCTTATTTTTTAGTTATGTAAAAATAAGGCTTTTTAGAGTAAAATTACTGTTTTAATAAATACTGATAATCTTCAGGAGTATCAATATCTAGTAAGTTTAAAGAGGAGTTTACTTTGAAAATATTATCGTCATGTTGTAATAGAAAATTTTTAGCTCCTTTATCACCTTTTAAGTTTAGTAACTTATTAAAATATTCTTTTGGAAATACGGCAGGAACTCCAACACTTCCTTGATAATTGGAAGTAATTATTTTAGAAGGATTTTTTTTTGAAACTTTAATTAAGGAGTTCAAATATTCAGATGTAACATGAGGCTGATCTGCTAACATTATTAGAGCATTGTCAAAACAGTGTTTTTGTAAAAGATTAATTCCTTCTACTATGCTAGTACTTAATCCGTTTTTATAATTAGGGTTGTAAATGACTTCAACAGTTTTTGTTGAAAGTTGCTTTTCAATCACATTTTTATTAGCTCCCAATACACAAAAAACATCTTTTATGGTCGATTTTTGAGCTTGTTCAATAGTCCATTCCAGTAACGTAGTGTTTTTATAAGGAAGCAGTTGCTTTATTTTTCCCATTCGAGAAGCACTTCCAGCAGCTAATATGAGAATTGCTGTTTTTTGCATCTATTTATTCATGGATTCGTCCAGTAATCTTTTTTAGAGAAAAAACTTCTTTGTTACGAATTACGGATAGTATTTCTGCTAAGATTGATAAAGCAATTTCTTCTGGGGTTTCTGCTCCAATATTTAATCCAGCGGGAGTATGAATTTTATCTAAAAATTCATCAGTAATATCGGGTGAAAATTCAAACAGTTCGTTAAATAGTTTTTCTCGTCGTTTAGCAGCACCTAAAATACCTATATAAATAGGATTTTGTTCTTGTAATTTAATAAGCCAACGTAAATCGTAAGTGAAATTATGATTCATAATAACAATAGCAGTATTGTTATTTACTTGAGAAAGTTGAATTAATTCTGGAGTTTGTGCAACTACCGATTTAGCTCCGGGAAAATCGATTAATTCTTTTGGATCTTTTATAGAGGTAATTACATCGACTTCCCAGCCTAACTGAGTGGCTAGTGTACATAGTTTTACAGCATCGTGCTCTCCGCCAATAATAAGCAAACGAAATAGTGGTTGTAAAGTTTGTTTAAAATTAGCTAACTGACCTGTTTTTTCAGTATTAAACTCTTTGCTGAAAGTAAATATTTGTTGATTGTTAAACTGAATTATGGAACCGAAATCTCCGTGTGCTTCATCTTCTTTTTGAAAAAAAGATATAATATCATATGGTCTTCTTTCTTTACTATTTTTAGAAAAAGCATCAATAAATTCAGTTGAAAGATAAAAGGGTTCTAAAAGAACATACAATATTCCCTCACAACCTAAACGGTAACGACCATCATAGGTCACTATTTTTGGTTTGTTGTTTTCAAAAACAGATTGTGCTCTACGTTGTATTTCTTTTTCAACACAACCACCGCTAATAGCACCGATTATTTTTCCATTAGAAGATAGTAACATTCTAACTCCTGGTTTTCTGTAAGAAGAGCCATCTAAATCTACAACCGTTGCTAAAATATTTTGTATGCCTTGTTGTTGATTTATAGAGGCTTGTTGTATTATTTCTTTAAATTCGTGTGTCATTTCGTGTAAAAATACTCTTTTAAAAGTACGCTTTTTTATCACTTTATTAAAAATTAATACTGGTTAATAATTTATTATTTTAGCAAAAACCTTTTTCATGAACAGTTTGATACAAGAAACAGAGCAATTTGTAATTGATTTATTAAATGAAAATTTAGATAAAAACTTTGTATATCACAATATTGCCCATACTCAACGAGTGGTTGAGAAGTCACTCGAATTAATTGAAGGAGAAAATTTCTCAGAAGAGCAGCAACAAATTTTAACATTAGCAGCATGGTTTCATGATGTTGGATATACAGTTAATCCTGAAAATCATGAAGAGGAAGGTATAAAAATAGCAACAGAGTTTTTAAAGAGTAAAAAAGTATTAGGAAGTGTTATAGATGAAGTATCTAAATTAATAGCTTCAACTAAAATGGGAGCAAAACCTAAAAGACAATTAGAGAAGGTTTTAAGAGATGCGGATTGTTCTCATGTTGGAAGTAAAAATTATACAGACTTTAATGAATTATTACGAAAGGAAAGAGAACTAGTATGTAAGAGAAAAATTAAAACTGTTGAATGGGATGACGCTAATCTTGAGTTTTTAACAAAACATCGTTTTTATACAAGCAAAGCTTCTAAGCTTTGGGAAAAACAAAAAAGTAAAAATATAGCTCAACTTTTAAAGAGAAAACAAAAAGAGTTGCAAGAAGCCGCTAAACTTAAACAGAAAAAAGAAGAGTTAGCATATAAAAAAAATAAGATTGAATTACCAGAGAGGGGTATTGAAACTATGTTTCGTGTAGCACTCCGTAATCATATTACGTTAAGTGATATTGCAGATACAAAGGCAAATATTTTACTATCCGTAAATGCAATCATTATTTCGATGACATTGTCAACGTTAATCCCTAAATTAGATAATCCATCTAATTACTACCTAATAATACCTACGTTAATTTTTTCAATTTTTACGGTAATATCTATTGTGTTATCGGTTTTAGCAACAAGACCCAATGTTACTGAAGGGAAATTCACAAAAGAAGATGTAGCTAATAAAAAAGTAAATCTTTTGTTTTTTGGGAATTTTCATCAAATGCAATTGCCTGATTTTGATTGGGCAATGAGCGAAATGATGAAGGATCGTGATTATTTATATGGATCACTTACTAAAGACTTATACTTCTTAGGATTAGTGTTAAATAGAAAGTATAAGTTGTTGCGTATTACATACACAGTTTTTATGATTGGTATTTTGGTAAGTGTTGTTGCTTTTGTATTTGCTTTTTATCAACAAGAACAAGCAACAAAGTTAGGAGAAACTGTTTCTGTAATGTGTGCTATTTAAACTCCTGAATAAGTTCGTCAATAGTCATTGTTTTTTGAGTATCAAAGTCTTTGTTGTAAATAACCTCTACACGTAAGGCTTTTAATCCAGAAACACCTTGCAAATCTTCAATATCTAATTTTTCTATATTACCTAATAGTTTCTTAGATTGTAAGTACTTGATATATTTGTAATACTCATCTGCATCTTTGTCTTGAGAGTACACAATTGCTATCTTACCAGGGACTGTTAATCGTTCTTCAGTTCCTTTAATGTGAGCCTTATCAATACGTTTCTTAATAATTTCGTAACGAATATTATAAGCACCATCAACGTCAAACTGTTTTTCATCCATTCTAAATTTTATAGCTAAAGGATTGCTGTGAACTAAAATTAAAGAAGCTACTCTAAGTTTATGTTCCATTTTTTCAGCAGCTTTTAAAGCTATATTTTCCATTTCACACATCACCTGTAGTTGCCATAACCTAAGGTTGTATAAATATAAGTCGTCATATTTTTTTTCTTTTGTTAAAGATTGTCCTATGTACATATTATACTCAACACCATCTGTTTTATAGCGTTCAAAATAATGAGGAAACATCTTTTGCGCTTCTTCTTGCCTAATATCTATAAAAGAAGCTAGTTTATCGTTTAATAAAGTAACACTATCTTCATAAGATTTTCTTTTCTCATATACAACCTGCAAATCAGGATCTAAACGATTGATATAAGATTTTACTAATATGCTTAAATCATTGTTTACTTCCTTTATGTGGTTAAAAACAGGATAAATTTCACGTTTTAAAAAATCTAAAATAGCAATTTCATCACCAGCTTTTAAACCTTCTTTTACATCTGATAAATATTCTTGAACTCTAAATTGTAACTCTTTGTAAATAGGGAGGCTCTCAACTTTACAGGCTTCTAATAATACTGAAATAGCTAGAGAAAGTTGGGTTATTAAGTCTTCTTTAATAGCAGCGTTTCTAGCTACCGATGAACCTTTAATATCAGACTGTCCATATAAAGGGTGTACGTCAGGAAAAATAATATCCTCAATTTTAACTTTTTCCTTTGCTTCATATGATTCTCTATGAAACCTTTCAGCGGCTTCATAAAAACGCCATTTTACAGTAGGATGAATAGATGTATAATTTTCTTGAATTGTAGCCTCTAAGATGTTTTTATGTTCTTCAGAGAAACGATCAACCGCAATTTTAAACAGTGGAATTAAGTCTTGTAATTTATTTTGATTAATAGAGTTTAGTTCAAAAGGTCTAGGAGAAGCAAACTCAATAATAGCTATACTGTTTTTTGTTGATGCTTGTATAGGAACCAAAATTATACTGCCAATATTTTTGTCTTTTAAACGTTGATAAAGGTTTTTATTTTCAGCTTGATTTCCATACTTTTCTACATCAGAAATAGCAAGAGTTTCATTGTTTATGAAAAGTTTTTCTAAAGTGTAATTACAAAAAATGCAATCACAAGAAACATCTTTATCGTAATTTAATACTAAACTTTCTTCTTTATTTATGTGTGAAGAGGAAAAGTTATTAGAATCTGTTTCAAAAATAGAAAACCCTAAAGAGAGGTCTGGAATTCCAAAAAACCTTTGAAAGATGCCTTCTAAGGTATGAACTAAATTATCGTCTTTTTTTATAAGGCTAGTTCTTATTTCTGAAATAATTTCATCTGTTGTAACGTCAAACAAGTTCATAATCCCAAAACCTTTAAAAATATAAGATTTAGGAGGGAATTTTTCTTTCCAAATATTTATATCTTCAAAATTATCAAGTAATATTTTTATATCCTCTTCAGTGATTTTAGGAGTGCCTTCTGCGGGAAAAATTTCCATAAAATCAGCATTAAAAGCTGCGCGATATTTTTTTATAGTATTAATTGTTTTATCAGGGATATCAAAGAAAAAAGGTCGTTTTAAATCAATAGGATAATCGTAAACACTGGCTAAAATTAAACTACATGCATAAATATACATTAAATCACTTTCAAAGTTTCGAACTTTTAATTCATAATCATTTCCAGCATTTTGTAAAATTTTTTCAAATCGAGTAGTAAACTTGAAAGAAGTAAATGTAAATGGAATGCTTACTGCTTTAATTTCATTTTCTAATAATAATTCAGGAAACAAAGGTTCAAGCAATAAGTCAATAGCTTCTTTATGTTTTTCTAATATTGATTCATCAGAAAACCCATTAATCAATTCAGGAGCTTTTTTTGCCTCTCGAACTATGTTTATTGATGATTGATGATAAGGATGTTTTTCATACTCTTTAGAAGCATATTTTTGAAATAAAGCGACTACCTTTTCAAAACTTATTTTTAGTTTAAAAGGAAGTTCTAGATTTTGAATGTCTTTTGTTCGTCTTATGTTCATAGAGTAATAAAAAAATAATCAATACAAATTTACAAAATTGTAAGTAATCAGTCGTTTTTATTACTACTCCCTTTCAAAAACAATAACTTTAAAAGCTTTAAAATTATTTTTAATACAATTATGTTTTAGAGTAGAAGTAATGTTTTTACAAAACATTAAATAACTTTTGACAAATAGGGTTATAAATTCAAATAAAATTTATTTTTAATAAATCTAAATAAGTAATGATTGTTATATTTGCTGAGTTAATTTAACAAAAGTTTTTCCCATTAAAAGAATAAAAACATATAGGCTTACAAAAGAGAAAAGTTTTGAAAAACTTTATAGAACTCATTGGAAGAGCTTATACCTCTTATGTTATTCTAAAACCAATAGTAAAGAGGCAGCAGAAGAGATTGTTCAAGATGTATTTATTTCTTTATGGAAAAGGGTTGATAAAATAGAATTTACTAGTCAAACTCAAAATTACTTATTAAAATCTGCTCGCAATAAAATTGTAGACTACTATCGCTCTAAAAATTCTTATAAGAATAAAAAAAAATTGGAGGAAGTAACATCAGATTGTGTTTTAAAAGAAACAAAGTCAATAGAGCATAATCTGGCAGTTACCAATTTTTTAGAGAATGATTTACAATTAGTTGTTAATCGATTACCAAATAGATGCCAAGAAGTATATCGATTAAGTAGAGAGCAACAACTTTCTACAGCAGAAATAGCTATTCAGTTAGAGATATCACCAAAAACGGTAAAGAATCACCTTACTAAAGCTTTGGCTTTTATTCATGAAAACTTAAAAATTATTTAAAATTTGATTATCGCTTAGGACTCTGTCAAACTATATCCGTTCCTATATATAAACCAAAGTAGTTTATATGGAAATAACACCTGAACTTTTAACACGATATGCAGAAGGAAAGTGTACAGAAACTGAAAGAAAAAGAATAGAGGAATGGGTGAATACCACCGAAAACGAGATCAAATTTCCTGAAACCAATATTGAGACATCATCACATATTGAAGAGAAACTTTGGAATGCCATTGCAAAAGATACAATAAAGTCAACAAAAAGAAACTTCTTTTTTAGATGGAGTGTAGCAGCAACATTTACTGTTTTTTTATTAGTGTCAGCCTTTTTTGTTGTTAACAAACCAATAATATATACAACACAGGCAGGTGAAGTAAGAACAATAGTACTTAAAGACAGTACGAGAATTACCTTAAATGCATTATCGTCTCTTGAAGTATCAAGAGAGTATGGAAAAACACATAGAAATGTAATATTGAAAGGAGAAGGTTACTTCAAAGTAGAAAAGAACGCTCAACTTCCATTTGTAATTAAAACAGAAAAAACAGTAACAAAAGTTTTAGGAACTAAATTTAATTTATCTGCTTATACAGGAGAGAATAACGTTATATTTTTAGATGAAGGAAAAGTGTTTTTTTTCTCAAAAAAAGAAGGAAAAGAAAAAGGAATGACACTAAATCCAAAAGAGAAAGCAATACTTGTTAAAGAAAGGTTGGTAAAGAAGGTTTTTAAAGAAAATGACCATACGGCATGGATGCAACAAAAATTAATTTTTAAAGATGAAACCTTAAGTAGTGTAATAAAAGTGTTAGAACGATTTTATAATTGTAGCATAGAGATAAAAAAAGAAGAGTTAAAAAGGAGAAAATATAACGGAATTCATACAAAAGAATCAATAGACACAGTAATGAAAGATATTGGTTTTGTGTTGAATTTTAATTTCAAAAAGACAGGGGATAGAATAATAATTTTTTAAAAAAAAATAAATACAAATGACATAGAAAACAAAATAAAAAAACCAGTATTCTGTCGGCAAAACTTCATACTGGTTAAAAGTAATTCAACCAAAAACACGATTAAATCACAAACTATAAATATATGAATAAAATAAATTATACAGCTATTCATAGAACTGTAAAAAGTATACTAATAATAGTTTTTTGCATTACAGTTCAAAGTTCATTTGCACAAGAATCTATATTAGATAAAAAAATTTCAATAAACTTTATAAATAATACGATACCAACTGCTTTAAGAAAAATAGAAGAAAAAGCAAGTTGTAAATTCGCTTTTGAGTCTATCGATGAAAAGAGGAAAAACATTATTACCAAAGAGTATAAAAAAGTAACATTACGAGAAATACTTAATGAAGTATTAGTTAAATATCACATTTATTATAAGGTAAGAGGAAACACTATTTTAATACAAAATCAAGCAGAAAAAGGTGTAATAACAGGAACTATTTTAGATGATAAAGGACTTCCTTTACCTTATGCATCAATAGTATTAAAAGGAACTAGTTTTGGGGCATCTTCTGATAAAGATGGTAGGTATAGTTTTTATGCACCAGAAGGAAATTACATTGCTATAGCGTCTTCAGTAGGATTTGGTAATGAACAAAAAACAGTAACAATTTTAGCAAATCAAAAGAATACATTAGATTTTTCTTTAACTGAAACTGCTGAAAGTTTAAATGAAATTGTGATAACAGGAACAAGAAATCAAGGGTATATTGTTCCGTTAACTAATGCATTAAAAACACCAATAAAAACACTAAAAGCTCCAGCTTCAATAGCTGTTTTAAGTGACAATTTTTTAGAGGATATTGGAGCTAGAAATTTAAGCACAATTATAACATTTGTGCCAGGTGTTAGTAATGCCGATAATGGTGGAGGACAAGTAGAAAATGTGATAATTAGAGGTTTTCCACAATCAGAATCTTATATAAATGGTATTCGACAACAAAGAGCTCCAGAAGGAGTTAGAGCTATAGAAACGATAGAAAGAGTTCAAATATTAAAAGGACCTTCTGGTGTTGAAGCGTCATTAACTTCTTCAGGAGGTTTTATGAATATTATCACAAAAAAACCAAAAGACACTTTTGCTGCTGAAGTAATTTTAGGAGGAGGAGATCATAATTTTATGCGTGTAGTTGGAGATGTTACAGGCCCTTTAGTTGAAGGAAAATTAAATGGTCGTTTAATTGCAGGTTATCAAAAAAGGCAATTTTGGAGAAATGGACAGGATGATAGGCCGTATGTAACTATTGCCCCATCGTTTGATTGGAAAATAACAGATAAAACAAACCTTATTGTAGAATATGAATATAATTGGGCTAATGATCCTTTAGATAGAGGAACTATTTATATTGAAGGAGCTGGATTGAAAAATAATTTTTTACCTAGAAATTTTACTTTTCATGGAGAAAAGGACGATTATAAAATAGGCTCTAATAGGTTTGATATAACGTTAAATCATAAATTCAACGATAAAATTTCAGCAACGGTACAATATCATAATTTTTCTCAAAAATCAGAAGAACATTCATTTAGAAATGCTGATGCAGAAGGTGGTTGGGGGCCTCTTTTTAAAGAAGATGGAGTCACTTTTTCAGGAAATTCAGTAGTACCAATATTTTTTGCTGAAGTTGGAGCTGACATTGGTACAGAAACGGTACAGGTAAATTTTAACGGAGACTTTACAAATGAAGAAGGTGTTGGACATGCTTTTAATTTTGGAGGAAGCACTGCAGTTAGTGATGCTACTTATACTGATGCTGATAGAGACTTTGTGTATAGAAGTTTTGAAAATACTTTAGATGTTTTTAATCCAGATAATAATCAAGAGCCTAATGTTGTAGGAGAAAGTATACGCCCAAACTTTAGAGTTGGAGATAAAATTAATGCAGTTTTTGGGCAATGGCTGGGTAAATGGACACCTAAGTTTAGAACAGTTGTAGGTATGAGATATGATGATGTAAAAAAGATAACAGAACAAAACTTAAATGGTATTAGCCCAGAAGTATTAGCAAAATTAGAAGCACAATCTGCACCTAATCCAATTAACTTAATTAACCGTAATTATAATGATGATTTATTTTCATTTAGGTTAGGATCATCATATGACGTAACATCAACATTAACAGGTTTTGTAGGTTATTCATCATCAGCACAACCACAAAATGGAGTAACTCGTAAAGGAAATGGAATTAAACCTATTAGAGCAAACTCTTTTGAAGGAGGTTTAAAATGGCAACTGTTTAACGGAAAAGCTTTAGCAACAGCATCTGCTTACTTTTTAGAAAGAAAAAACATAGCTATTTCAGATCCAAGCAATACGCCTGAAGAACGCTTTATGTTACCGTTAGGAAGCGCAGAAATAAAAGGAATAGAGTTTGAATTAACAGGAAAGCTAACTAGAGATTTATCTTTTATGGGAGGTATGAGTTTCCAAAATTCTGAAATAACAGAAAGTGATCAAGATATTATAGGAAACAAGTTTGCAAACATCCCAGAGTTTCAATTTAGCGGGTTTTCTAATTATAATGGAAAAAGTATAGGTTTATCAGGGTTAGATATTGGTTTGGGTGTAGTACATCAAGGAAAACGTGAAGCTAACAGTGGAAATCAATATCAACTACCAGGGTATACTCGTATGGATTTTGCTTTAGGTTACACATTTAAAAACAATTTACAAATACGTTATAATGTGTTTAATGTTTTTGATACAACTTATTATACCTCGGCACAAGACAATATTTTAAGAGGATCCGATCAAATTGGAGTGGGAGATAGGCGTCTTTTTCAAATTACATTAACTAAAAAATGGCTTTAAAAATTAAGCAAAAAACTTTTTTTACTATTCATTCTTGGATAGGTATTACTGCCGGACTTTTACTATTTGTTATATGTTGGTCTGGCAGTATTGCCGTTTTTTCTCATGAAATAGATTGGTTACTAAATTCTAAACTTCAAAGTGATTACATAAAAAACGATAAAAAAGAAGTTAATTGGCAAAAAGCATATAATTCTTTTCATATAAAATATCCAAAATCTGAATTAGGAGAGTTAGCTGAAGCAGAAAAAAGTGGTTATACATTGCATGGGTGGGGAAGGAAGCAAAGTGGTGAACTTTTTCGTTTTTATATGAACCCTTCATCTTATAATATACAAGAAGAAACAACATATTTTAATGTACAACGCTTTTTTAGAAGTTTCCATATGTCTCTTTTTGATCCAGATGTATCACGTATTTTTGGAGTAAATTTTGGGTACTTCATAGTGGGATGTTTAGGGTTTGTTTTAGTTCTTTCAACTCTCACAGGTTTTTTATTTTACAAAAAATGGAGATCAGGTTTTTTTAAGTTAAATATTAAAAAAGGAGCTAGAAGGCTTTGGTCAGATACTCATAAGTTAATCGGATTATGGTCACTATGGTTTGGTTTATTAATAGGACTTACTGGAACTTGGTATTTGTTGGAATGGTGGCTTCCAGAGCCGCCACATATTGATACTTCACAAATTACACAAAAAAATAAGGAAAAGTATTTAAGTATTAATGAACTGGTAGAAAAAGCAGAAAAAGAGTTTCCTGAATTGGAAATTCAGCGTTTGTTTTTTTACAATTACAATAAAGGACTTTTATCATTTGAAGGTGATAATGGAGCATTACTTGTAAGAAAAAGAACAGCACATATTACTCTGAATACTTTAACAGGAGATGTAATTAAGATTCAAAAACCTGAGGAGTTAACCATGTATCATAGATGGTGGGAAACTGTAGATGTTTTACATTTTGGCAATTTTGCAGGATTGTGGTCTAAATGGTTGTATTTTATTTTCGGACTTTCATTGTCTGTGCTGTGTTTAACAGGAGCGTACTTACAAGCAAAGCGCCAAAAGCTGAAGTCAGGGGTGAAAAAATATAGAATATCAATAATTATAGCATACAGTATTACTGTGATAATTTTAGGGTTGTCTTTTTGGGGAGGAGTTGAAGAAATAACTCGCTATGGAGTTAACGGTAGTTTACCTAAAACACCCGCTCCCATAGTTTGTTTTATTGTTTTATGGGGAGTAACAACAATAGGTATACTTACTTATTGGATGAAAAAAGTAAAATAATTTTTAAAAGAAGTAATAAAAAAACACGCTGTATATTTTTAAACAGCGTGTTTTTTTTTATGAGGTGTATTTTGTAAAATTATAATGATGAATTACATTTTTTACCTAAAATGTCATTTATACTGGGGTTATACGCATTGTTATAAATAAAGTTGTTTTCATCAAAATCTTTATGCTTAATTTCGGTTAGTAGCTTTTTTAATCCACAAAAATTAACAAGTTTTTTATTATTTGAAATGTCTATAACACCTCTTTCAAAAGTATAGTTTGAAAGAGCATCTAAGGTTGTAATTTTAGGATTGTTTTGAATAAAAAGTTCCTTATTTGTGGGGCTGTTATCGTAAACTATATTTTGTACTCCATTAAGAGAAGTTAAATTAGAATTATCTTTTACTTCTATTAAATAACTAACAGACGTTAAAGATGATAAGTTAGAAATACTTGCTAAAGAAGCATTGTTAATAATTTTAATAGCGCCAACACTCTTTAAACTAGAAAGACCATTTAACTTAGTAAGTTTAGTATTGTTTTCAATAGTAAAGTAAAGTTCACAAGATGTTAAGTTCTGTAAACCTTCCATAGTTTTTAAAGAAGTATTATTTTTAATTACAACAGCGTTGACTTCTGTTATTTGTTCTAAACCGTTTAAGTTTTCTAAAGAATCATTTCCAATAATATTAACTTTATGAAGCTTACTAAGATTCTGTAAAGCAGTTAGATTATTTATAGAAGGATTCAAACTGATTGATAACTCTTGTCGAATAGTTTTTAGTTTATGAAATCCGCTTAAGTTTTGTAACGACTTATTGTTTAGAATACGAAGAGAACCCAAAGCCGTAATTGTTGATAAAGCTTCAACATTGGTAAGCTCATTGTTGTTAATAATAACGAGTCTAGCTTCATTAGAAGTTAATGTTACACCTTCAAAACCACTTAAGTTTTTAAGAGAGGTATTTATAATAAACAAGTCTCCATGTATTTGACTAAGGTCATTAAAATTAGAAAGACTTTTTACAGAGGAAGTTTTACCGTTTATAATTAGATTTCCTTTGATAGCATTGTACCCTTTAGAGGTAAAGTTATCAATATCTTCTTGACTTTTTAACTCTATATTACCTTCAAATTGTTTTTTATCAGTAAAAAATTTGTATTCAGTAGAAGTAATAGTTTTGTTATTTATGTCCTTGGCGATTACTTTACCTTGGTATTCAGTTAAGCCTTTAAGCTCTTCAAATTCGAAAGTGTTACCGTCAATATATTCAGCTATTAGTTCATCGCCTAAGTAAAGGTCGTAATAGGTGGTTTTGTTTTGTGAATTATCAGTATTAGTCCATTCTATTTTGCTGTTTAACGGATTAGTTGAACTAATTTTTACAGTTAGTTGTGTAGAAGGAGGTAGTTGGTTTTCTTCTGATTTAGAGCAAGATGTAAAGAGTAGGATTATAACTATTAATTTATATAAATTGTATTTGGGCATTGTATAGCTAATTTTTAATTTTATTTAAGTAAATATTGGGATAAATTAACAAAAAAAGGAAACGATATAAATGGCGTGAAAAGTTAAATTATATGTTAAATATAATGCTTAGGTATTGGAGTAAAAAATAAAAAATCCCTGACCAGTTTTTGATAAGGGATTTATAGTTCTTTTGAATGGAGATTTAAAAACGGAAATCGTAGTTTTGTATTTTACCTTTTTTACCTAAACTATTAAATTTCCAACTAAACCCAAGCATAAAATATTGTTGCAATACGGTGCTTTCGGAATCTTCTATGTAGTTTGAGGTTGCTCTACGTTGAGCGTTGGTGTTTTGATTTAATAAATCATATGCTTTTAAGCTAATAGTACCTTGATCTTTTAAAATAGAATAAGCTAATGTAGCATTCCAAAACCAAGCAGCTTTATTAAATCCAATTACGTTAGGGTTGTATGTGTAACGAATGTCATTTAACCATTCTAACTTTTTTGGGATGTTTGTTTTTGTTCTTATATTAACAGAATGTCTAGTGAAGTCTTGATTTTGATCAGTGTTAACGTCGTATTTAGTATTTGAAAAAGAAATACGATACTGTGTTTCTATAGAAGCCAGTTTGTCCCACTCTAATGTGATTCCAAAATTAGGGGTTAACGAAGTTGTTTTAGCTCCTTCTTTTATGTTATTTAAGATATTAAAGTTTTTATTGGAGCCAATGTTTCCACCAGCTCTAAATTTAATACTAGAGATGGAGTCTAGTTTTATTTTTTTTGTATAGCTACCACCACCCCATAAATCATAACCCCCATCATTGTTTTCATAAGAGGTTTTTCTGACTAAATTATCGTCAATAGAGGTGTTTGTTATTACTTGATTTTCATAAAGAGTACCACTTATATAAAACCAAAAACCAGTACGAGCTTGCCAGTTAAACTTGTTAAAATTAATATATGCTCTGTGATTTTGAGCTGGTTTTAAATTTGGATTACCGGTAACAATATTGGAAGGGTTGGTCACATCAGAAAAAGGTTGAACTTGATTAATGCTGGGAGCATTATTGTTTAAACGATAATCAAAGTAAATAGAGGCTTTGGAGTCAAATCTATATCTGAAACTAGCATCTAAATCTAAATTATTGTATTCTTTTTTTAAGCTTAATTCAGGGCGCAATTTATCATTGTTTTCTAAGGTTCTGTTAACAAAACCAGTACCAAAATTTAAACGCCACTTTTTAGATCTATACACTAAATCTACTGAAGGGGTTTTAGTAATATCATTATATGTAAAGTCAGAACTCAATTCAGTATTAAAGTCACTGTACTGTTGCGTTGTTGAGTTAAAATCAAAAGTGTTTTCTTGGTTTTTTCGTTCATCACGTTGATAACTATACTTAGTATCTAAAAATAATTTCTTAGCAATTAGAGGAAAACGATAGGTTAGACGTGAGGAAAGTCCTGTTAAGTTATTTTCAATAATGCTTTTTTGGTCTCTATTTTCTGTGCTAGCATTATTTCCAAAAGTTTCAATTATAGACTTGTTAAATTCTTCGGTATCTGTTTTATCAATACTGTTAGTTATAGAGGCTTTAATAAAGGAACCTTTAGCTCCAATTTTTTTGGTAATATCTAATTTGTTTTGAAAATTGTTTGCTGTTGCTTTAGAATAGGTTGAACTCACGTAGCTATTCGTAAGTGTATTATTTTCATTTAAAGATTCTTCTTGTCTACGGCTATTACTTTCACGTTTGTTAAAAATGAACGTAGGTCTAACATTAATTAAAAGAGTAGAATCTATTTCAATGTCAAACTCTGTATCAAAACTATGATTGTGATTTTCATCATCAGAAGTAGTAGTAGAGTTGGAAAAATACTTCCTATCAGGAAGTGTGTACTCTCTATTACTTTTCGATTCGTTGTTTGAATTACTTCCTGAGTAAAAATAGTTTGCGTTTACATCTAAACCTTTACCAAATTCATCAGCATAGGTTGCACCAGCAGTTTTTGATTTTATAATACCGCTACCGCCTCCAAAACTTCTTCCATTAACATTAAAACTACCATTTCCACCTATCCAAATATTACCACCTCCTCCAAACATTTTTTGAATTTCTCCAAAGCTAAAACCTGGAGAATTGATATTGTTTGTGCTGGCTAATATGCTAAATCGTTGATTGTTATCAAAACGGTTTACCATGGCAGCTCCTTCAAAGCGTTTGTCGGTTCCAGCGCCACCAGATACTCTACCAAACCAACCTTTATTATTTTCTTTTTTTATGGTAAGGTTTATAGTTTTGTTATTTGCATCTCCTTTTTCACCAGTAAAAGCTTCTGATTTAGATTTGGTATCTGTTATTTGAACTTTTTCAATAATATCTTTTGTTAAATTTTTAGTGGTAATACTAGGATCATTTCCAAAGAAAGGTTTACCATTAACCAAAATTTTATTGACTTCTTTCCCGTTTACAGTAATTTTTCCATTTTCATCTACTTCAACACCAGGAAGTTTCTTTAAAAGATCTTCAACATTAGCGTCTTTTTTAGTTTTAAAAGATTTTACATTAAACTCTAAAGTGTCTTTTTTAACAGTAATTGGAGCTCGTGATTGTATAACTACTTCACTAAGCACATTACTTTCTTCTTTTAAAAAAATTGTACCTAAATTGAGATTAGAGGTTTTGTCTAGCTCTATAAGTTTAGAGAAACTATCCATGCCAACATAAGAAATAAAGAGTTTTACGTCTTTACTAAAAGATTTTCCTTCTAAAGAAAACTTTCCTTTGTCGTTAGAAATAGTGTAAGTAACAATCGAGCTGTCTTTAGCTCTCTCAAGATGAACTGTAGCTGCCTCAATAGTAGTTTTATCTTTTTCAGAGTTAATAGTACCAGTAATTTTAAACGGATAAGATTGAGCAAAAATTGAACTGGTAAGTAATAAGGTAAAAATAAAAAGTAGTTTTTTCATTGTTTATAGCAAAATGATTTTCAAAGAGCTACAAATAAAAAGAAAAAACTACTTTCTAAGAGTTAAATATTGTTAAACTTATTTCTGTCTGAAATAAATACTAATAGGTACTCCATTAAAGTTATAATGTTCGCGTAACTGATTTTCAATATAACGCTTGTAAGGATCTCTAATATATTGAGGTAAATTAGCAAAGAAAGCAAACTGAGGAGTGTGTGTTGGCAACTGCATACAGTACTTTATTTTTATGAATTTACCTTTCGTTGCTGGAGGAGGATTATGCTCCATAATCTCTAACATCGTTTCGTTTAACTTACTTGTTTGAATGCGACGTTTTCTATTTTCAAAAACTTCAACAGCAGTTTCAATAGCTTTAAAAATACGTTGCTTGGTTAATGCAGAAATAAAGACAATAGGAACATCTGTAAAAGGAGCAATTGCCTGACGAACTTTAGCTTCAAAATCACGCATAGTATTGGTTTCTTTTTCAACTAAATCCCATTTATTTACTAAAATAACAATACCTTTTCTGTTTTTCTCTGCTAACCAAAAAATCTTTTCATCTTGTCCTTCAAATCCACGAGTTGCATCAATAACCAATACCGCAACATCACAATGCTCAACAGCACGTACAGCACGCATTACTGAATAGAATTCTAAGTCTTCTTTTACTTTCGATTTTTTTCTAATTCCAGCGGTATCGACTAAGTTGAATTCAAATCCAAAACGATTGTATTTTGTATCAATAGAATCTCGTGTGGTTCCTGCAATATTGGTTACAATATTTCTGTCTTCTCCAATTAAAGCATTAATAAACGATGATTTTCCTGCGTTTGGACGTCCAACTACAGCAAAACGAGGCAATTCGTCTTGTTTTTCTTCATCTTCTTCAGGTTCAGGAATTTCTTCTGCAATAGCGTCCAATAACTCTCCTGTTCCGCTTCCGTTAATGGAAGAAATAGTGTAATAGTCTCCTAATCCAAGGTTGTAAAACTCAACAGCATCAGCATCACGCATTGCATTGTCAACTTTGTTTACAGCCATAAATAATGGTTTTTCAACCTGACGTAAAATTTTGGCAACCTCAGCATCCATAGGGGTAATACCTTGTTCAACATCAACTACAAAAACAATAATATCAGCTTCATCAATAGCTAACTGAACTTGTTTACGTATTTCTCCTTCAAAAATATCATCAGATCCAACAATATAACCACCAGTATCAATTACAGAAAATTCTTTTCCGTTCCATTCAGATTTTCCGTAGTGACGATCTCTTGTAACTCCACTAACAGAATCAACAATAGCTTCACGACGTTTTACTAATCGGTTAAATAAAGTGGATTTACCTACATTTGGTCTTCCTACAATCGCAATAATACTCATTTTGCAAAAAATTTGTGCAAAGATACAATTTAGTATATGATTTGTAATGTTTTTTAGATAGTATATAGTTTTTGCTATATTGTTGGCACCTAATGTTTTATTTAATGGATGATAAATTATACAACCAGATTTTTTTAAAACCTCGTTTTCAATTAGAGTATGAAATAAATTCTCAGGTTTTGTTAGAAGAAATAAAGAAGCATTTAAACGATGTTTCTAAGTACAAAATGAAGGTTGTAGATAATCATGTGGTTATTGATGTACCTGAGAAGGAATCGCATTTATGGTCACCGCAATTGCATATTGAAATAGAAGAGGTTTCAGAAACTTCATCAAATATAAAAGGTTTGTTTGGTCCCAAACCTCAAGTGTGGACTTTTTTCATGTTTTTACACTTTTTGGTGGGAACAGCTTTTGTGATTTTTGCCATTATAGCTTACAGCAATTGGACGTTAAAAAAAATAACGATGCTGCCTATAGTAATGCTGGTTGTTTTACCTATTGTATGGGTTGCTTTATACTTGTTAGGAAGCCTAGGGAAATCAACAGGAAAAAAACAAATGGATGAATTGAAAGAGTATACGAAACAGTTATTACGAACAATAAAAAGAGGCTAGTCTTTGTATCCAAATCGTTTTAATTGACGTTCGTTAGATCGCCAATTTTTATTGATTTTTACATGTAAATCTAAAAAAACCTTTTTATCAAAAAATTGTTGAAGGTCTTTACGAGCTTCAGTTCCAACACGTTTGATTGCACTTCCTTTATGTCCGATAATAATTCCTTTTTGTGTTTCACGTTCTACCATAATAACAGAACGAATCTTTATAATATTATCTTCTTCAACAAAGCTTTCAGTTTCAACTTCTACAGAATAAGGGATTTCCTTTTTATAATGTTGAAGAATTTTTTCACGAATTTTTTCATTCACAAAAAAACGTTCAGGTTTATCGGTTAACTGATCTTTTGGGTAAAAAGGAGGAGAATCTGGTAAAAGCTCAATAATTTTATAAAAAACGGTATCTACATTAAAGTTTTCAAGAGCAGAAATTACATACACAAAAGAATTTGGAACCTTCTTTTTCCAGTATTCAATTTTAGCTTCAACCTCTTCTTGAGTCGATTTATCAACTTTGTTTAACAGCAAAATTACTGGAATTTTGCTATTAATTATTTTGTTGAAAAAAGCTTCGTTTTTAAGAGCTGTTTCACCAACTTCTACCATGTAAATAAGAACATCGGCATCTTCAAAGGCAGATTTTACAAAATCCATCATAGATTCTTGCAACTCATAAGCTGGTTTTATGATTCCTGGAGTATCCGAAAAAACAATTTGATAATCGTCTCCATTGACAATCCCCAAAATACGATGTCTAGTAGTTTGCGCTTTTGAAGTGATGATAGATAGTTTTTCACCAACTAGTGCGTTCATCAAGGTAGATTTCCCAACATTTGGGTTTCCAATAATATTTACAAATCCTGCTTTATGTGTCATGATGCAAAGATAGGTTGTTTTGTGTAAGGAGTATTTATTTTTTACATGCTTGTTATTTAAAGGGATATATTTATATGAAAAATAAATGCTTTTTTATTTGGGCAGAACAAGAAAAAGGATGTATATTTGCAACCGCAAATCGCGGGATAGAGCAGTAGGTAGCTCGTCGGGCTCATAACCCGAAGGTCACAGGTTCGAGTCCTGTTCCCGCTACTAAGCAAAGGTTTTCAATTAAATTGAAAACCTTTTTTTGTGATTAAAAATTCGTGTTGACATGTTTTAATATTTAAACACAATTCTTATGAAATTTTATTTCAAGTCTTAGAAAGCCTAAACCCATCTCAATTTGTTCCCATTTGATTATGTTTTACTGAATTGTATTGATAATAGTGTTGATTTTTTTGTTTTATGATTTGAGTGTAACCAAGTAATAACCATCTTTTATTATATTTTATTAAGAGAAATGTTGATTTTCTGTTTAGTTTGTTAAGATGTAGTTCCATCTTTAGAATGAAAGTAAGGATTATTTGCTTTTTATTTGGATAGTACAAAGAAAAAGATGTATATTTGCAACCGCAAATCGCGGGATAGAGCAGTAGGTAGCTCGTCGGGCTCATAACCCGAAGGTCACAGGTTCGAGTCCTGTTCCCGCTACTAAGCTAAAGCTTGTTAAATCAACGGATTGTTTACCACAATCCGTTTTTTTATGTCTTTATCTTTCTTACTTTTACGTACCGTAAATGCTAGCGTAAACGTTTTTAATATGAAATTGAATTTTTCAGAGCCTAAAATATATACAGGTGGAGTACGAATTTCAGAGTGGTCGAAGTTGACAAAATCTGAAAAAGAAATTGCATTAAAAAAGGATTGGTTTGTATATTATTCTTATAGAAACCCTAAAACTCAAAAATTACAAAGGCAGCCACATATTAAGGCAGGAGTTAATAAATTAAAGACAAAGCAAGAACGAATCGCATTTTTACGAACAATGCAAAAAGCGTTACTAGAGTTATTACAAGCAGGATTTAATCCATATATAGATAATTCAGAGCTAGAAGCTGAACTTTTCGGTGATGCTAGTAAAACGCAATCTTCAAATATTGCCCAATCTAAAATGTTGTTTGGAGAGATTGACGCTATAAATCCTTCGTTGCCCATAGCACCACTACCAAACACAAATTCTTGATTTTTATGTGTAAAAGCGCCTTTCACAATATCAATCTCTGTCCAAATATCATCATTGTATTTTTCTAAACTTTCAATAGATGTATCACATAATGGTGACCAATATTGTCTTGTTTTTTTAGTGTTTGAATAACAAACGCTATTTGTGTTTCCAATTATGATTTCGCCATCACCCATAATGATGCAATCATAACCAGGAAGATAGCCTTGTTGCCATTTTTGTTGTATTTTGGGGTGCATTGTATATTCTAAATCATTAAAATCTATGTGTTCTACTTCTGCTATAAAGTGTTCAGGCAATAGGTCTAAAAATTGTTTTACGGCTTTCATTTTTGATGAAATAAATTCTAAATTATTGAGTTTTGAAAGCGCTATTTTTTCTGCTTGTTGGGGTTGTAATTCATCGTTAAAAGAACTACAAAGTTGGTATTTAAAATGAATCATCTCATCCCCTATATCCATACTTATTAAAGCGGCTAGAAAGTGAGGTTTCCCTGTTTTGTATGACCACTGGTAATCATCAAAATCCAACTCTAATCGCCATTGACTATTGCGTCCCCAAGCAGCATATTCAGATTTATGAACAATAGGTAATGGATTTCGAAACTTCTTTTCTTTAAGTATTTTGTTGAATAAAGGACTAATATCTTCTTTCAATTTTGGCAGTTCTGCTCGTAATAAGGCATTAAGTTCAGTATAAAATTTACTACGTTTTACGTTTTCTAGTCCATTCATAGTTAGATTGTTTTAGTCCAATTTTTATAGAACCAATCCGCTTTTGTTGGGATTTGATGCTCTTTACAATCAAAAGTTTCCTGTACAAAGAATAATTTATTGGCTTTTATTCTTTCTTCTGTCCATAAGTCTAATAAATCGAATTTACTTTGTATTTGTTTCAGCTGCTTTTTATAATTTTTAAAACAACACAATGACCCGAATATCCCGTTTCCTACAGGATGATAGTTAGAGAACTTACAGCTTAAACAGGTTTTTAAATAAATATTTGGTGGTAGTTGATTTTGAAGTGCAATGAGGGCCTCTTCCATCCATTCCAACTTATTTTCGACTATAAATTTTCCGAAAGAAGCGTTTAGGGTTAAGCTGTTAATTTCATGATCCAAGCTGTCTATAGTTGCGTGCTCTCCAACTACTACAGTTACAATTAAGTGTTCTGTAACTGTTTGGTTAGTTGTGGCATTAAAGAATTGAATAAGAAATATAATCTTGAGACTAAAATTGGTGATATCTCCCGAACCATCGGCAAACATATTGTAATCAAACTTGGTATTGTCAATGCTGTTTGTCGTGAGTTGATCAAAATCTCCTCCATAAAAATCAATGCCTCTAATGGTTGAAAACAACACACTACCATTAGATTTTATGATAATTTTTTCTGTTCCTCTTTTGTCTTGGTATGTGGCTTTGTATTGACGCATTAACCTATTATTTATATCCATATATAGTGATAATATCGCCATCTTGCTCAAAAGGAATGTTTAGTTTATTTAATAATTGAATCAATTCTTTGGTAGCATCAATAATTTTTGATGGTACTAAGCGACCTTGGTGTATTTGTTGGGTTGCTCTGATTTCTAGCCATTCAATAGTAAAAAATGTAGGCAAGCCTTCTTCCCAAAAACTTGACCAATCTCCTTGGTATTTGGGTGGGTCTTTAAAGTCTTTAAAAGTGAATGCAGCTTTTTCCTGTAAGATTAATTTTTCGTTATACGCTGGAGGAAATGGTAACGAATCTATGTTTTGTTGTAATTCGAGCCACTTGGTATCATTCATTACAGACGAGAGGTTTCGGCTTTCAACAATTTTGTTTACTTGTTGTTTCAGTTTTACAATATCTTTATCGTTTTCTGTCAGGTATTTGTACTTTTCGAATAATGATAAGCCAAGCGAATCTACAGTTGCATAAATATTATGCTTTTCCTCGGTTTTCATAGGTTTAATTTTTATTGGGTGTTTTAATCACTATTTGACCAAGTTAATATTCCGCTTAGAGGATATTTATTAAATCCTTTCATTACATCATTTTTTTGAGATTTATTGATTTTTATTCTAATCCAAGCCTCGTGAGATTCTGTTAATCTATTTACATCAACCTCTATTATTTCGTTTAATCCATATCTGAATAAAATCGAATTTATTTTGTCTACATCTTCATAGTCAATTCCTTTTATTGCTCCATTACCATTATATTTTGTACCAATAAAGTAATTTATTAATTCTATTTCGGGACTTTTAAACTCCAAATTCTCTTTAGAGTAGTCATTAGATAATGGCAAAAATATTCCTTCAATTTTCGGATGCAAACAAGCAGTTCCACCAGTTTGGTTTGAAATCATTATTCCAGTCGGATACTCAATTATTATTCCGAGTCCAACAGAATCCCATATTTCAATTAAAGGTTGATTCATTTTCTTTATTTTATTTTATTTTGTCTTATCTTATATATCATTATTACTTACACAACATGTAAGTAATAGTTGTTTGTTTATTATTGATAGTTAATTGATTGATATTCAATTTTATTGCTTTTAATGTAATCTTTTAGTTTGTCAAGGTTTGTCCACAAATAAGAGGAACCGTATTGACAAATATAAATGCCGTCATTCTCAAAGACGATAGTTACGTTTGGTAATTTTCCATTATTTTCAGCTTCTCTGAATTCCCAAAATACCTTATTGTCAAACTTGTACTTTTTGTCAAAAGTTATATTGTCCAAAAGCAAAAATTGGATGTCGTTAGTTTGTTTGTTAGGAAGTTTTGCTCTTAATTTATATTCGAACCCCATTTTAGTCGCCTAATATTTTGATATCTAAATTTTTGTCTGAAAAATATTTCAATAATGTTCTAAATTCTAAAATGTCGATTATTTTTTACTTATCCATGTTTAAGTTTGTTTTCTCAATATAAATGTCAATTATCTTTACAAACATTTTTTGATTTTCAATGGTCAATTTTATGTCGCTATATGGGTCAATTAAAACGCCTGTCCAATTTTTATATTCAGTAAAAACTTCATAAAGATTTTTACACTTGTTATCATTAAGTCCGAACAAATATTCTTGGTTGTCAAGTCTGTGAAAATCTAATGCCATAGGTTTGTTTATGATTACAGGATTCTATTCAATATAGGTTCAATGTTTTTAGTTTGTTTTGTTAATGTTACATAAAAAGTAAAAGATAAATTGAGTTTAACAACTGTTATATTCACAAGTCTTCTTAAGGTTATATTTTTTTATAATTTCTTTTTCCCATGCTAAATATTCATCCTTAAAACTGTTAATATCACTTGGTATTCCTTTGGTCCAATACATGTTTCCGTGAACCAACAACATAGCCCAATGATATTCTAACTCATGGATTAGCTGGTACACATCTTCTAAAGTGTTTGGAGTATTTCTTAAGAAGCTTTGCTTTAGCTTTTCGTTAGCATTTTTATAGGAGATTTTTCCATATTTTACCATAATGTGCTTAATTAACTCACAAAACGAATAGTGATTAAAAACAAGGCTTTCGTCTTCATCTTTAAATGATATATTATCTTGTGGCGTTTTGTTTCCTTCGCTCATAAATATTTTTGTTTATCGAGATAATTCTTTCAACAACTCGATTATTTTCCCTTTCCCATACAAACGAATATAAACTCGATTTTTATCTTGATTATTTGTTAACTTTATTAACCACTCTTTTGTTTTGTCAAAAATTCCAACTGTAACATCCCCACTCTGATCAGCTTTATCATATTTTACGAGACTAGACATAAAACTTA
The DNA here is from genome assembly GCF_003867075.1 of Tenacibaculum mesophilum. Lineage (NCBI taxonomy): Bacteria > Pseudomonadati > Bacteroidota > Flavobacteriia > Flavobacteriales > Flavobacteriaceae > Tenacibaculum > Tenacibaculum mesophilum. The sequence continues at coordinate 2,913,248 of NZ_CP032544.1, forward strand.
AGTCTTCAAAATCAGATAATTCCCCTAATCCAACTAAGTCGGTTACTGCATTGTCAATTAGATTTATTTTAAACCAATAAACAGAGTCAATATTTTTACTCTTTTTTAATGATTTTCCGATTTTTTTCAGGAAAACATTAAGATTGGTTGATGCAAAATCCTCTTTAACATAATTAAATGGGCTTTCAAAAATTTTGTTTCCCTTTATAAAAGCATTAAGTGAAAAATTTCCACCTTTTATAATACTTTCTTTTATCCAGCTTTCAGTTTCTGCAAAATTCATGTTTTTCTTAAATTTACTATAATTGGGAGATTAAAATTCGTTTTTATAAATTTCCGTACACAACAATTTCGTCAGCATATCTCAATTGAGTATTAAACCATTTAATTAAATCTCTTAAAAACATTTCTACGTTTGGGTCTTTTGTTTTGATCGTAGCTATTCTTCCAACAATAATTCTACTTGTCTTATTATCAAAAAAGTTTCCACTAACGATATTAAAACAATTTTGTGTTTCTCTAGTGTTAGAATTAGTTAATGGAAAAACTGATTTAAAAGCATCGATAACATATTCAAAATCTTTAGTTTGAATAAAAAGACTTTTATCTCTTAAGGTTATATACTTATCAAGGCTTTCATTTTCTGCCCATAAAATAAATCCAATTTTATCAATTGGTTCATTAGGTGTAACTGTCAAGTAAAATAATTGTTCGTGAATTTTGTTTATAGATTTCTCTATGTCAAATCCACAAATTCTATAATATTTTTTAGCTATTGTTTCATTGCACTCTGCGAGTCTGCATATAGAATTGATATTGTTTCTATGAAACTCTTGTTCACAAGTCAATAAATCACCATCGTTATTAATTATCAATTCTTTGGCTAAATCCATAGGAATTGACAATCTGTTTCTAAGCTCTTTTATTTTTTGAAATTCTGTTTTTAGTTTCATTATTTCAATTCTAACCAACACTAAAATTTATGTTGCTGCGTTTGGTTTAATTATCTTTACTCTTTATTCCAAGTTGTGGATTATCTTCTCTCCAAAATATTTTTACTGTTCCATTAAAATCAAACCGTATTTGTAAAAAACCAGCTGTCTCCATTCTCATATAATCCCATCCCCATAAATGTTTGCCATTTCCATCATAATCATGACTCCATAAGTCGTGTCCGTTGTTTTTTAATATGGTTATTATTTCATCCACTTCTTGCCAGTATTCATCCCAATTTGTAAATGATTTCAATCTCTCAGTCAAATCAACTTCCAATCTTTCCAACATTAATTTACGTTCTTTGTTCTCAAGATTTTCTAAAATTGTTCTTTTATATTTACGATAATTGTTCATTATAATTTTTAATTACTGACGATGCTAAAATTCACGAAAGTTAGCATATTAAAACAGTGTATTATATTAAATTAAACTTTTCTAATGTCATTTTTATAACTTCATTATCTAATCTTAGAATCGGAAAATCTGCAATCAAATAAGGAGGATAACCTGAATCTTTAGAGTCATCATTTATTACATAGGATTCCGTTGTTCTATTTCTAAATCTTAATAAATAAACCTTAAGCCCATTAGAACAATAAAAATCAATTTCGTGGTTTTCCATAAATTCATCAGGTATTTGATGAATGTTAATTATCTTCCAGTTATCAAATTCTCTATCATATCCGTTTTGATATTCTGCACGTTTTTCAAATTCTTTTATTGTCATTTTTCAAATGTCTTGTTGTAACAGGCTTAAAAAATCAGAGGAATCTTCTATGCTTTTTTAGCATACGGATGATTTTGAGAAAATAATATTTTCTAAACTGCAATCTTTAATGTTGGTTTCACAAAAATGTGATTCCCAAAAAGTAACATTATCAAAGTCACAATTTCTAAACTGACACTGCTTAAATTCACATTGTTTGAAGGATACTTTAGCAAAAATTATATTTCTAAATTCTATTCCGAAGAATGATGATTTTTCAATAAAAGAGCTGTAATAATGCTGATTGATAAAAGTTTTTGCACTAAACTCTTTATTTGACGTTATCATTAATTTACTTACATTCTTCATAATTTCTAGTTTCAATGTATTCTTTTAATACAACTCTATTTCCCAATCTTCGTACGGAGGTTCTACTTTAAAGTTAGCATCGCAATACGAACGGATGTAATCTGTTGCTCGTTTTTCAGCATATTTTGCATTGAGCACTTCTCCGTTTTCATCCATTTCTATAACGTTGGCAAAAATGGCAAAGGCTTGTTCTATGGCACTGGGCTCTTCACCATATAGTTTTAGGTAATCAATACCTTTTAATTGGTAATGCGTACCACTTGCCATAAAATAGGCAAAACTTCTGAGTGCTCCGCTAAATGATTCGCTTAGTTTCATATATAATTTTGGTTGTGTTAGTCACTAAAAATACATCTTATACTCTCAATAATTTTCCAACAAGTATTATGGTCTAATCCCTTAGGCCTGTTTACTTTCCAATGCCCCATGCTTGCTTTTAAAGTTTCGTTGATGCTAAACAGTTGAAATGCCACTTCTTTTTCTATAACCGGTTTTTCTGTGTAATGTTCTTGTAAACACCGTAATGCTTGAAGAAACCGAGCAATTCGTTCTTCTTCTACATCGGCACTCATTCTAAACAAGGTGTCTAATCCATCGTCTGATTGATACTCTTTAGCAATGTGTTTTTTAGCTTCTTGAAAGTTCATATTGCGATGTTAGTTTTTACACAATTTAGGGATATATAATTTCAGTTGTTTTAATACTTCTGGGTTTACATTATCGCTATTCACTTCGTTATCTTCTTTTAATTTTATTCCAGCATCGCCATTTGAAGGGGTACAGGTAAAAAAATAAGATTCGTAATATTCCTCTGATAGAAGCTCATTGACATACATTTTTACTTTAAAGGTAACTTCGTGCGTGTTGTTGTTGCTTACAATTTTGTTTTGAGTATAGGTGATTGCACAACCAGAACCGCAGGAAATTACAAATGAATGATTTTCATTGGTTGGGTTATTTACATTCGTTGCTGAGACCAAAAATTCTCTAAACTCTAAATACTCAGGATCACCAGCAGGTCTAATACTATCTATTCTCCAGTTTATCATAATTTTTTGTTCATTACTAAACGTTCCTTCCCATTTATCATCACTAATCAACACAACTGTTTTGTCATTGTTTTTTACTCTAAATAGTACATCGTCATAATCCATATTGTTGAAATCTACAAAGACAACCGTATCAGTATAAATTCTTCCCCATTTCAATTGTTCATTAGGTCTTAGGCGACTTGTAAAATGGTCTGGAATCTTGTTTTCTTCTGTTTTTGAAAGAAGGTTTATTGTGTCTTTATTGTCTTCCGCTGTATTAATTATGGTGTTAATTTCTGTTTCAGTAGATTTTTTTGATGTGTTTTTACAAGATGTTAAGCCAATAATAAGCAAGAATATGTGGAGTAAAAGTGGAGTGGTTTTAGTTTTCATTTTGTTTTTTTATAGTTGATTTTAATCTATTTGTATCCATATATTTTTATTCCTTCACTGGATTCTTCGTATTCAAATTGTGTTCCTACTTGCAATGCTTTAGCAATTAGTTTGGTGTTTTTTGGGTATGAGTTTTAGGTGTAAGCCGTTCTTCTCTATTTTTTTGTTCTGTTTGTATTATGGAAGGAATAAATAACCATTCAATTTCTTTTAAATCAAAAATACCCCAATATGCTTCAATAAATTTTTTGTTGATGATATCTTCTATGTTGGGAATCACCATCTCTTTTGCGTTATCGTCTAATAAAAGTTTTATGTTCACTATGCATTTCGGGTCTATTTCTTTTACAATTGAAAATAACTTCTGCCACTTTGTAGTGTTCATAAAACTAACTTTTTTTATGATTTCTTCTTGTAGTTTCAGTTGATATGTATTAGGGGTTGACATCGTATTAATTTCAGATTCATCAATGATGATGTTAATTCGCTTCGTTTCCTTTATTTATAGGTTTTACCATCAAATTTTAATACCGATGTTTTAGTAGTAATGGTATCTTTACTAATACAACCACTATTTTCATCTTCAAAAACTATATTATTGGTGATTTTATGTTTCACTAAAATATCAAAATAACCATTGTTTTTTTCTTCTGAAATAATGAGTGTTCTTTTTTCGTTTATAAATTCACCTTCGCAATTACCATCCCATTCACCTCTATTGTCCAGTATTTCAAAATTATGTAGGACTTTCTGTAAATTGTTATTGGCTACTATAAACAAGGAAAGTTGCTCACTTTCGTAAGGATTTACACGCGAACTACCAACAAAATGGGTTTTAACGCCAAAAGCACGTTCGTTTTCTGTAATGGTACAGGGTGCTGTGTCTATGACTATTTCTAGTAGCACTATGGCATCTGACGTCCAGCCGTTTGTTTCAGCACTTTCAAAATAGTGAAATAAAACCTGTTTGTTTTCTATATTCACATAAGCAATATGAGTATCGAGCGAAAAGAAATGTTCTTCTTCGCTGCCTTCTACGATTTCGGGAATAACCACTATGGCTTCGTGCGGACGGTTAGGCAGTATTTTAAATGCTTGTAAGCTTGGTATTAGTTTTGAGTGGTCTATGTTTAATTCATTTATCACCAATTCATAAAATATTTCTTTGGTGTTTAATATTTTAAGTTTTCCGTTGGGTTCTATTCTAATAATACCGGTTTCTTCACCTGCCTTAAAATGGTAATTAATCGTAATGCGATTTGCTTCAATTTTTGATTTTGTACTAGTCCAATTTTGTATTTTTGCATCGTAAGCAACCATTTCTGAAGCAATGATATTTCCTTCTATGTCATAGTTGATAAGTCTCGATTCTATTTCCTCATCGCTTTGTATTGCTGTTATGACTACAGTATAAAAATCTTTAGATAACTTTAATCGGTATGCGTCAATGATACGATAATTGGATTTGAGGATATTCCAATTTTTATAAACTAGAGCCAGATTTAATGCTTCGGTATTTACTTCTTGATAATCGCCTTTATCTGTATGGCTATCAAACGAAGAGTTTTCGATAACAGGGAGATTTTTTAGTTTCAGTTTTAGAAATTCTTCTTTAAAGGTTGTAGTGGTGTGTTTTGACGGTTCTGCTGCCGCTTCAACAGCGTTTTCTACTTCTACAGTTTCTACCTTCTTTTCTTTGATGTTATTATTGCAAGAACAAAAGATTAGTAAGATAATTATGAGGTAAAGAAATTTCATTTTTAGTTAATTAAGTAGTGTTAGTCTTTGATTAGGACATTGTTGTTAATGGTATCTGTTTTAACCGGATATGCATCTTTGAAATACGTTAACGCACCGTAATAGCGAGTGATATCATTTTTATAAGCTTTGATATTATAGGTTGCCAATTTTTGAGTTTGATACATGCTCAAATCTTCCACAATCATACCGCCTAAATCTTCTTGGTTATCTATAAAATAAGACGTTCCGTAATCTTGAAATATAGATAGTTTTGAGTTCTTGCTATATGTGTAAAATGCCAATGTAGCATAAGGTGCTTCGTATGTGTTCTCAGAATATATTTTTTGATTGATTATTGGGTTTTTACCTATTACTTCAATTACCTTGCTTTTTATAATATTGTTTAAGGAATCTCGATCTTTAATGGGGTGTTTCACCAAATATAAATTGGGATAAACGGTAGATTGAATCATTTCCATTTTGGTGAAAAATAGACGGTTGAGGGTGTTGCCAATTATAGCAATAACTAACAATGCTGCTGCCACAATAATTCTCACTCTTTTTGCTGCAATCCACTTTAAAATTTTGTAGAGTAGAAATAAAACTAAACCAGCTAATAGGAGTAAAAAAATGATGAGGAGTATTTCCATTTTACTATTTTATTTGTTCCCAAACACGCATTGTAGTATTACAATATCCTGTGACCATATCTAAAATATCATCAGCTCCGCCTTGCAAGGTTTGGTTGGCTGGAGGTTCAATTTTTATTTTTTTTAATATTTCAATAGCTATATTTTGTGTCCTTCCAGAGTTTTTAAAAGTAAACAATACTTTTCTAACTTCTTCGTTAAAACAATTGCCTTGTTTAGCAAGTTCTAATAAGGTTTTATATAGTTGCTTGTTGGTCATTTATTTTTTTAAATTATATCAATCACTTTTTCTAACAGGTAATGTACTACTATTACAAAAGCAGTAACTATCATAAGAACTCCAAACTGAATAGAAATTAGTTTACCTTTATTTTTTAACTTCTTTTTTAAGTAAAAAACATCCAAAAGAATAAATAGAACAGCAATGACCAATCCAACGATTCCTCCAACGGTAACTAAGCCCCAGTTGTAGAACATATGGGCTAAATACCCCAATCCTTCTTTAGGTATATTATTAGCCCCTAAAACAATCCGCATATAGGTTATACCTAATGTTATGGAAACTATTGTCCATAATATATAAGTAAAAAGTTGTTTTAGTTTTTTCAAATTTTCAAACAGGTTAATCTTCTAAATAAGGTAATGCCTTTTCTTTATAATATGTTTCATGTTCAATTAGCCCTAAATTACTTGCTGCCCAATATAATAACTTATACAGTTCATATCGATGTAAATTAATGTTTTCAATAGGCGCTGTTCTAACCTCGGTCATTAATTGTTCTATTTTCCCTTCGTCATCTTGATAGTTATGAAAATAAATCAAATCAAAATAATATTGAGCTAATATTAATTGCTGAATAAAAGGTGCCCATTCATTCATACGATTTAAATAATTTTCATATTCTTCAACACTTGCTCCCCATTTGGGAGATACAAACGCTAAATAATTTTTATGCAATTCGGCATCATCTGGAAATTCATTTATCACATTTTCGAAAAGTTGATGCACATATTGTCTATTTGCATTGATGGCTTTGTAAACATCTAATAAACAAGAAATTATATTGGTTTTAAAACTGCTGTTTTTATTATTAACTTCAATTAAAATAGCTTCGGCCTTTTTTAGGTGTTTTTTAAAAGATGCTAACTTTTCGTTTGATACACTATCAATAGTTCCGCGACCACGGATTTGCCAAGCTTTATGAATTAATTGATATCCTTTAATTATTTTGGGTAAATCGTTATTATTGTCTTTAGTAATCCATTCATCACTTATCTTAATGTTTCCATATTGCCCCAAACTTTCAAAAGCAAACGAACGTTGGCTAGAATTCATACTTTTTAAAGTTTGCTCTACATTGCTAAATTGTCTTTTATTAAAAAAGATGATTACTTCTTTAAGTTTTAGGTCGTTTAAATGTGCATGACTTTTAAATTTATACCTACCTATGAGGTTTATTAAATTATCTACAGGACTAAAAATGCCATATTTGTCTAAAAAGTAAAGAATTCCTAATCCTATTAGTATCCATTTCACAATTGGGTATTGATTAAAAAAGTCTATCATGATTGTAAATGAGTTAAAAATTTTAAAGTAAATGAAAAATCGTATAAATTGAGAAATCTTATAAATTAAATTTGGTGAAAATATTTTAATAAGTTTAGTATTACCATTTTGTAGTTTTTGCTATTAAAAAACGCAATGGCATCATCCCATTTTTTATCTTATTTGGTGGATGCCTTTTTTGGGGTGTATGGGTGGATAATAGGTGTCGACTTTATTCATAGTAATATTGGAATATCTGGCGCTACTTTATTGAAACCATTCTTAAAACATCCCCTACAACATAGATAGTTGTAGGGGTGATAATATTTTATTTATTACTGGTTAAACGCTCTAACGGCCCTTACATGAAGTTCTAGTGATTTTTGCTCACTGCCTTCAAATCCATTAAAGGCTTGATAAAATGCCCACCCTGTAGTTGTGCTATCTTGGGAAGAACTCCAATGGGTCGTATTGGTAAAAGGACTTCCCCCATAGGCGGTTATCGTTTCGTTTACAATACTTTTATTGATGTATAATTCGTGAATCTCATCTTTACTGGGCAAGAACCAATCATCGTAACCGTTCAAGGATAAATCTGAAGTAAGTTTGGCTGCAATGGGTACTTCGGGACATACGGCAATGATTTCTTGGGTGTTGGTTTGACCAGTTCCAATTGCGGTTCCCGTAGCGCCATTTATAAAAACACTTTCACAGCCCCATTGAACTGAGCCTTGTTCGTCAAGAGCGCACACCAAGCCATGGCTGTTATCTGCGGGATCTACCCAAAAAACCACCCCTCCATGATTATAGTCGCCTACCTCGTTGATATTGGCAAGAGCAACAAAAGCATTTGCAGAAACCGATTGGGTACCGTTACTTACCGAAATAGTGGCTAACATATTAGGATTGGTTTCAAAATCAAACAAAGTAGCATCTGCAACACTCAATTCACCTGTATTTGCATTGATGTTAAAAGCTCCAGCAGGATTTTGAAAGGTAATAGTATATGTTAAGTTAGAACCACTTGCCTGTAAAGCCCCCACAACATCTCCGTTTGATGGATTTTCATTAATAGTTAGGTTTGTATTTTGAGCAGATACTTCATCTATATCATTAAGATTAATGGTAACGGTTGCTGTTTGAACGGTACCTGCATTATCAACAGAAACTGTAGCGGTAATTGTAGGGTTGGTTTCAAAATCGAACAAAGTAGGATTTGCAACGGTTAATTCACCTGAGTTAGAATTTATATTTAAGGCTCCATTTGGTGATTGAGCAGTAATACTATAAGTTAAAGTTGCATCACCACTTGCTGAAATAGTTCCTAATGATTGTCCGTCGGTAGGATTTTCATCAATAGTTGTAGAAAAATCTTGAACGCTTAATTCGTTTGTATTGTTTACAGTAATGGTTACCGTAGCGGTGTTTTGAGCTTTATCCGCAGCAATAGTTGCTGTAATTGTAGGGTTTGTTTCAAAATCGAATAAGGTAGCATCGGCAACGGTTAATTCTCCTGTATTTTCATTTATTTCGATAGCTCCATTTGGTGTTTGCGAAGTAATGCTAAAGATTAAGGAAGCATTATTATCGCTTTCAACGGTTCCTATAACTTGTCCAACCGTAGGATTTTCATCTATTGTAACCTCTAAATTTTGAAGATTAATAATAATTGGATCGTCGTCCTTACTACAACTATAGGTTATTATTAATAGTGTAAGAATTAATGTTTTTGTAAATTTAGTTATGTTTTTCATCAGTTTATTTTTTATTGTTTTTTAAAAAATTTTCTTTAAACTATGGTTATGGCAAGTCATTTATTAGGGACTCCAGTTCATTTGCCGTTGCCGTGTTTAAATCGGCATCAGAAATAGTGATTATCTCTCCATCTACAATGGTAGCAGGTTTTATAGCATATAGCCAGTTACCACTATCTTCACTAGTGAAAATGATGTGACATTCAAGACCAATGGGAATTTGACCATAATGCTCGCTAAAAAGTTGTTGTTCTTCAATATAGGTATCTAACTCACCTAAAGCATTTGGCTCTCCATTATAATATATATATACACTGCTGTTTGTGTTATTAAAACCGTTGGGAACATCTACCAATAATGTTGTTTTAGGTCTTGAGTCTTGGGAAAATCTATCGACATTCGTCCAACCAAATTCACCAAAATCAGCAACATAAAACGTTTCTCCATTATCTCCATTAGCAATTTCTACTTCCTTGTTCTCAATTTCTTCCCAAACTATATTGTCACAGATTATGGGTAAATCACAGTCTTCATCTATACCTATTCCTTTCCATAAAATCATTTCATTATCTACTTGTCCAGTAAGGCTAGTAGGCACAAGAACCTGTATAGGACAATCCAATTGTAATTGTACTCCTCCTTGAGTGGCATTGATAAAAAATTCTCCTCCTGAAATTAAAAGTGCCTTATCTCCATTTTCCATTCTCCCCATAGTAGGTTTATTTGTGATTGCCATACCTCCACTTTTAAAAAGTTCAATCACTTTTATATCAACAATTCCTGTAATAGGATTTCCATTGTTGGAAAGGCAGTTTCCATTGATAACAAATTGCACGCCGTTTTCTGTTGTAAGTACTTGTGTTTGGTTTACATTTAACTGAAAATCTTGCATTTTACTTTGCATAGCTGCTGCTTTAAGCAGACTAAACTCTGTAGAGGTTGCTCTTACTTTTGTAGGGTTATTCTCATCTTGTGAACAGCTTACAAAAAGAGATAAAGTTATCACTAGTAAGCTTATAGCTAATTTTACATTTTTCATATTATCTAATTTTTAAGTTTATTATATTTTAATAATCCATTTCAATAAAATCTCCATTTAATTTATACCTGAATGTAAATGTTGTACCTCCGTTCTCAGGGTTTAACATGACCACATATTCGGTTTTAGTCACATCTCCATTCTTTGGAAATTTGATATATGCCATATTTAAAACAGGATTTTCTATACTTTTTTCTGCAGTTAATTGAGTACTCGATTTTTCAACCAATTCACCTAGTATAGATAAGTTGATGCTGTTATTTAATTGAAACATAAAATCTGCTGCGTTACTTCCCTGAGGTACTTCTAAAGAAATTTCTGAGTTTTGCTTCCAGTTATCTTGCATATGATTCCATTGTTCCATTTTTAAAGATTCAGGAGCTGAAGTAACCGTTACTCCAATAATATTCCCTATTGACTTATTATGAGTAATTGTTAAATCTGTATAATATGCCTTATTACCAAATTCGTTTTTGAGTTCTTTTTCTATAGCAGTGAATCCTTCTTTATTGGCTGTTTGCTTACTTGTCGAATTTCCGCAAGAAACCAACAAAGTAAATACTGCTATGATTACTATGAATTTTACTACTTTCATTTTCGTGTTTTTTATAATTACACGACTAAAAGTATATAGTTAAAGTGAAGTAGGAAATAGAGAATCTATTTCTGAGGTTTTTGAATAAATAAGTGAAATACTTTATAAAATATCCGTAAAACAGGAGGTTAATTATTTGTCCAGTTTAAAAAAGTATTTAGAAAATGTTCTTTTTTTCTAGAAGAAACTGGTATTTTTTTGCCACATTTTAAATGAATAACTCCGGTTTTATCATATTTATCTATGAACTTTAAATTAACCATGTAAGATTGATGCGGGCGTGTAAAATTGGCTTTACACAGACGTTCTTCAAACTCTTTTAAGGTTTTTGAAACCATATATTTTTTATTGTTACTACAATAAAATGTAGTGTAACCCTTGTCTGATTCACAAAACAACAATTCGTTTAAATCAATTACTTGAAAACTATCATGTAATGATAAAATTAGTTTTGAATCTTCATTATTCCAAGCCTGTTTTGCTACTTGTACTTGTTGCTTTTGTTGATCTATTGGAAGATGAGCTACTTTTTGAAGTGCTATTTGTAATTCATCTATATCAACAGGTTTTAACAAGTAGTCTACTGCTCCAATTTTTAAAGCACGTAAGGCATGCTCTTCATAAGCAGTAATAAAGATTACTTTAAAATTTAGGTTTTCGGTTTGTGCTAAAAAATCAAACCCTGTACCATCGGTAAGATTAATATCTAAAAAAACCAATTCAGGTTTACAAGCATTAGCAACTACTATGGCATCTTTTACGGATTCACATTCACCTAACACAGTTATTTCAGTATCAAGTAACTGCAATAGATTTCGTAAACCTTTCCTAATGTATTCTTTATCTTCTATTATTAATGTTTTCAATACTTTCTATTTTTATATAAGGGATTGTCAAGGTAACTACAGTCCCTTGTTCATTATATTTTTTTCTATCTTCCGTAATAACAGAGCCATTCATTTTAAAATCTTTTGATAGTATTTCTAATCGCTCTGAAGTAATCGTTGTCGATAATGATTTTTTGTCTTGATTTTTATCTTTCTTTAAATAATCTATACCTACGCCGTTATCTTTAATAACACAAATTAACTCTTGGTTAGAATAACTGAGTTCTATATTAATAGTTCTATTTCCTATTAGGTTAACAAAAGCATGTTCTATAGCATTTTCTACAAATGGTTGAATAAGCATTGGAGGAATTTTAAAAAGCGATGTATCAATATCTTCTTCTACAGAAATGGTATAAGTATATGATTCATTTTCTAAATTTTGAAGTGCTAAATAGTTTTCTATAGCTATTAATTCTTGAGAAAGTAATACAGTTCTATCTCGAGAATTTTCTAAAATAGTTCTAAGTAATTTTGAAAATTTAGATAAATAAGAAACTGATTTTTTCTGTTCTTTGTTCAAAATCATGCCTTGTAAAACTGAAAGTGAATTAAAAATAAAATGTGGAGTCATTTGCGAACGCAATAGTTTTTGCTCGATGATTACATTTTGTGTTTTTGATTTTTGATTCCTCAGTTTTAAGAATAGAATGATGATACCTAAAACTAATGTTGTTATTAAAAAAGAAACGATACCGAACAGTAAATTTCGTTGAGACTTTTTTAAGTTTTGAGAGGTATCAAGTACTGTTCTTGTTAATTTCAGCTCTCTAAGACTAGCTGAATCTAAAGCTTGCTTGTATTTGTACTCGTATTCTATTTGAGTAATTTTTTCAATATTTTCTTTGTTAAACAAACTATCATTTAGCTTTTTTAGCTCTTGATGGCTTTCAAAAGCCTTTTTGTATTGTCCTGTATTTTGATAAACTTCAGAGAGTATGTCTACAGCTGTTTTTTGAGATTCTAACAAGTCTAATTCTTTGGCTATCTGTTGGCCTTGCAAAGCAAAAGTAAGCGCTTGCAAATAAAGCCTTTCATGTAAGTAAGTTTCTGCAATACCTAAAAAGCTAGTGGACAAAATACGTTTGTTTTCTGTTTTTTTACTTATGCTTTTTGCATTTGTGTAATTTTTACGAGCAATTATTGGTTTACCAAGTTTTAAATAGACGTTCCCAATATTGATGTAGGTTATTGAAGTATGCTTTAAATCATTAATTTCTTGACTTACTTGCAAAGATTCACTAAAATATTCAATAGCTTTTAAATACTCCTTCTTGTAAAAATAAACATTGCCGATATTACTCTTATTAACGGATATAAGCTTCTTATTTTTAGTTTTATGAGATAAGCTCAAAGACTCATAAAGATGTTGTAATGCTTTATCATATTTTTTTATAGAAATATATGTTTCACCCAAATTATTATGCATTCTAGCCATACCTAATATATTTCCTATCCTTTTATCATAATCAAGACTTTTATTAAAATTATCGATAGCTAATGGGTAATTACCTTGCACTTTATAAACAACACCTAAATTGCTATGAACATAAGAAATACCATCTTCATCATTAATAACTTCACTAATAATAAGAGCATCCTTATAGTTAGAAATGGCATCATTGTAATTTCCAATTTCCGAATATACATTTCCAGTATTTATAAGACTTGTGACAATTTCTCTTTTGTTGTTTAGCTCCCTGTAAATTTTGGTTGCATTTTGATAATTTTTTATAGCTTCATCATATCTGGATAAATCATAATTGGTAATTCCGAAAGCTACATATACATCAGCAACTCTTTTTTTGTCTTGAATAATTTCATAATACTTAAGCGATTTATTAAAAAAATGTAAGCTTTCTGTGTAATTAGCTTTGATATTCTCAAGCATCCCTTTTAAATAATAAACACGAGCCTTTCCCATTTCATAATTTAAAATAGTGCTTAGGCTATCAGCTTCATTTAGGTAACGATCGGTTGCACCAATATCCTTTCTAAAATTAGCACGCGACAAATCATATAATAAGTTAACACGAATAGTATCATTAAACTTATAATTTTCTAATTCAATTTTAAGGCTATCTATTTTTTTGTTTTGAGATATTAAACTTACAGGTAAAAGAAAAAAACTGATTAAAACAGAAATACATTTTAAGGTTAGGCTCATGGTAAAAGTAGCATAGATTTCAAACAAATTATTGATTTGTTTTATAGCAAAAATTTAAAAATAACTTTTTAAGTATATAAAAAAAAACAATAATTATTTTTTGAAATAGGTTAAATAATAATTGCTAGGACTCATTAAATATTCGTTAAAAATTAAATCTAGTAAAAAATTTAACCAGTTTTGTAAATACCATATAAAATTATTCTAAATTTGGTTTAGAATAATATTTAATTTACAGTAAACAATATCGTAAACTATTTTGTAAGTTTTAATTATAAAAAAGCGAGAAAATTGGCATTCCTTCGAACTCATAACCCGAAGGTCACAGGTTCGAGTCCTGTTCCCGTTACTAAGCAAAGGTTTTCAATTAAATTGAAAACCTTTTTTGTTTTGTGCTTAGTTGTTAATGTTAAACTTTTTTTAATCTTTTGTTTTTTAGCAAATAAAGGCGTTACATTTACAGGTTTAAGATAATGCAACTAAAATAAAACAATGAAAAAATTATTTTTAATTCTATTATTGGCTGTTTGTACTACTACATTTGCCCAAGTGCACGATCCAGTAAAGTGGAGTACTTCAGTAAAAAAGATATCAGATAAAGAAGCAGAGTTAGTAGCTACCGCAACAATTCAAAAAGATTGGCATTTGTATTCACAAGAGATTCCAAAAGGAGGACCAATTCCAACCTTATTTACTTTTGAAGGAGATACTAAATACTTGAAAAAAGGAAATACTAAAGAAGAAGCAGGACATGTAGTGGACGATCCAATCTTTGAAATGAAAATTAAATATTTCGATACTAAAGCTACTTTTACTCAGAGAATCCGTTTAAAAACTACAGAAAAGTTTACAGTTAAAGGAGTGGTAGAATATATGGTGTGTACAGGAATGAACTGCTTACCTCCAAAAGAAGTAGAATTAACTTTTAATGTAAATTAATCCCTTTCCCCAAATAAGATGAAAAAAATACTAGCATTTTTGTTTTGTTTTACTGTTGGGTTTTCGGCAATGAGCCAAATTCACAATCCAATAGCATGGAAAACGAGTGTAGAGAAAATTTCTGAAACAACATATAACTTAGTAAGTACTGCGACAATACAAGGAAGTTGGCATTTGTATGCACAACAAGTTCCTAGTGGAGGGCCTATTCCAACAACTTTTACGTATGATGATGATGGAGGGAAAGTTAAAATTGTAGGAAATACTACAGAGCCAGAAGGAGAAATTAAGTTTACCACACTTTTTGGTGAAGAAGGAATGAATATTAAATCCTTTGCAGACAAAGCAGTTTTTAAGCAGAAAGTAGAGTTGATTGATGCTAGTTTAACTCAAATAAACGCATTTGTAGAGTTTATTGCCTGTACAGATGAGATGTGCTTGCCTCCAAAAGAGGTAGATTTAGTGTTTGATTTAACTAAAGCGACAGCAGTTAAAGTTTCTTCAGATAACGTTAAAGAAACAAAAACAACAGATAAAGAAGCTTCAAAAGAAAGTGAAAAGGAAGAAAAGAAAGGTTTATGGGGAATTTTCTTCATTGCTTTTTTATCTGGGTTTGCAGCATTGTTAACTCCGTGTGTATTTCCTATGATACCGATGACAGTAAGCTTTTTCACAAAACAAAGCAAAAGTAAATCAGCAGGAATTCGAAATGCAATTATCTACGGAATATCTATTATAGGGATTTATGTATTATTAGGGTCGGTAGTAACTGCTGTTTTTGGAGCTGATGCTTTGAACGCATTATCAACGAACGTATGGTTTAATATAGTTTTCTTCTTAATCTTAGTGATTTTTGCTGTGTCTTTCTTAGGAGCTTTTGAAATTACTTTACCAAGTTCATGGGCAACTAAGGTAGATTCTCAAGCTGATAGAGGAGGGTTAATTGGAATTTTTTTTATGGCGTTAGCCTTGGCAATTGTATCCTTTTCGTGTACAGGACCAATCGTAGGTACTTTGTTAGTAGAAGCAGCTTCTAAAGGAGGAATAGCACCTATTGTTGGAATGTTAGGGTTCTCTTCAGCTATTGCACTACCATTTGCCTTATTTGCAGCTTTTCCAGGATGGTTAAATTCATTGCCAAAATCAGGAGGATGGTTAAATACGGTAAAAGTAGTTTTAGGGTTCTTGGAATTAGCCTTAGCATTTAAATTCTTATCAAATGCCGATTTAGTATTACAATTACATCTACTAGAAAGAGAGGTGTTTATTGCTATATGGATAGCTATTTTTGGAGCCTTAGCTTTTTATCTTTTCGGAAAAATACAATTACCACACGATAGTCCAATCAGTCATATTTCTGTAGGAAGATTAAGTTTAGGGTTGATTGTATTATCTTTTACCATTTATATGGTTCCTGGGTTATGGGGAGCACCGTTGAATTTAATCAGTGCATTTCCACCGCCACAACATTATAGTGAGTCACCTTATGGAGTAGGATTTACAAAACAAGCAGTAGTAAGTTCAGGTAATCAAGAAAATGGACATGAGCGTTTGCCAGAAGGAGCACATTTAATGCCACCACATGATATTATGTCGTTTCATGATTATGATAAAGGATTAGCTTATGCTAAAAAAGTAGGAAAGCCAGTAATGTTAGATTTTACAGGACATGCTTGTGTAAATTGTAGAAAAATGGAACAAAACGTTTGGGTGAAACCAAAGGTTTTAGACGTGTTGAAAAACAAAGTAGTTTTAATCTCTTTGTATGTAGATGATAAAAGACCATTAGAAGAAGACGAGGTGGTAGAATCAAAGTTAAACCCAGGAAAAAAACTAAAATATATTGGTCAAAAATGGAGTGAAATGCAAACTATTAAGTATAAAGCAAACTCACAACCATTTTATGTATTAATGAATCATGATGAATCAAATATAATAGACCCTATAGCATACACACCAGATGTAGATGAATATTATAACTGGCTTGAAAATGGGATTACTAATTTCAAAAAGTAATTAGAAATTATATCATAATTAAAAGGCACTTCAGAAAAATCTGAAGTGTTTTTTTGTTTAATTATATTGTGCTATAAACCTAGAAAACATTGTAAAGGGTTCTTTTACAGTAGCTGTTTTGAAATTATCTATAAAATTCGTACCTTTGTACGATATGGTAGATACTACACACGAGAAAAAAAATCAACGAGTTTTTACATTCAACTACCTTGTGTTCCGTAATCAATCGGACAAGTTTATCCCACCAGGGTTCTAATTTAAGTTTACAATAACTCCTCCTTTGTGAGAAGTTTCTCTAATATATTTAAAAACACTTTGTAGAACTATTTACCAGTTAAAAAATAGATTTATAAAATGTTTTTTTTGACCTTACGAGTATCCGTTTATAGATAATCGTACACTTTTCTAAAAAGTATTCCGCATTAAAAGACAAATACCAAAATAAATAGGTTTTGTATTTATTGCTATTTAAGTTTCAGTAGAAAAAACTAAAGAAACTTACAATTATTACATACCTATTCTTTTTTATAAAAATCAAATTATGACAATAAAAACTTACGATGCATTTAATCGTATAACCCCTCTAGAAATAGAAAGAGTAACTAACTTTTTATACAAACATCTTGAAAAATATGGAGATGAAAAATCAGCAATTCGTAAAGCAATAGACTATGCAGCAAAAGAGCGAACAGGATTAGGTGGATATGTTTTTACGATAGAAGATAAAGGTGAAATTATAGGTGCAGTGGTAATAAATAAAACTGGAATGGATGAGTATATCCCAGAAAACATTTTAGTGTACATAGCCACTCATAATGAATATAGAGGGAAAGGAGTAGGAAGAAAAATAATGACACATGCTATAGAAAACTGTAAAGGAGATATTGCTTTACATGTAGAAAAAGATAATCCAGCAAAGTTTTTGTACGAAAAGCTAGGATTTACCACTCCGTATTTAGAAATGAGACTAAAGAGATAATATGAGACAGTTAAAAATAACAAAACAAGTTACCAATAGAGAATCAAAATCTATTGAGAAGTACTTACAAGAAATTGGTAAGATTGATTTGATTACTGCAGATGAAGAGGTTGAGTTAGCTCAAAAAATCAAAACAGGTGACCAAAGAGCATTAGAAACTTTGGTAAATGCTAACTTACGTTTTGTAGTGTCGGTGGCAAAACAATATCAAAATCAAGGATTACGCCTTTCTGACTTAATTAATGAAGGAAATATAGGTTTGGTTAAAGCAGCAAGACGTTTTGATGAAACGCGTGGATTTAAGTTTATATCGTATGCCGTTTGGTGGATACGTCAGTCTATTTTACAAGCTTTAGCAGAACAATCTCGTGTGGTTCGTTTACCGTTGAATAAAATAGGAAGCATTAGTAAAATTAATAAAGCAGTTTCTAAGCTTGAACAAAGTAATGAACGAATGCCAACTCCAGAAGAAATAGCTAAAGTTTTAGATATGACTGTTTCAGATGTAAAACAGTCAATGAAAAACTCTGGAAGACATATTTCTATGGATGCACCTTTAAAAGAAGGAGAAACATCAAATTTATACGATGTAATGAAAGCTTCAGAAGCTCCTAAACCAGATAAAGATTTAATGCAAGAATCTTTACAGTTGGAAATTAGTAGAAGTTTAGAAACATTATCTCCAAGAGAATCTGATATCATAAAGCTATTTTATGGTTTAGAAGATTACCGCCCTATGAGTTTAACTGAAATAGGAGAAACTTTTGACTTAACAAGGGAGCGCGTACGCCAAATTAAAGAAAAAGGACTTAGAAGACTCAAACAAAGATCGAGAACTAAAGTGTTACAAACTTATTTAGGCTAGTTTCGACTTTGTTTAATCCATAAAAACAGAAATAATAATTTTAAAAAGATCTAAATATGTTAATAATACAAGTAAAAGAAGGTGAAAATATCGATAGAGCGATTAAACGCTACAGAAGAAAATATAGAAATACAAAAGTTTTACAAGAAATAAGAGATAGAAAAGAGTACACAAAACCATCTGTAAGCAGAAGGGAGCAATTAAAAAAGGCTCAGTATAAAGAGCAGTTTTTATTAGAGCAGGAAAAATAAGATATGGATATACATTTTATTGATCTATTAATATTTGTGTTATATCTAGTTTTTATGCTTGGAGTAGGAGTATACTTCATGAATAAAAACAAATCAAAAGACGATTACTATGTAGGGGGAAGAAACATGTCAGCAGGTCATATAGGGTTATCTGTTGTTGCAACTGATGTTGGAGGGGGCTTTTCTATTGGCTTAGGAGGTCTTGGTTTTTTAATGGGACTCTCCGGTAGCTGGATGCTTTTTACAGGGTTATTAGGTGCTTGGATAAGCGCCGTTTTTTTAATCCCTAAAGTATATCCAATAGCAAAAAAACATCATTTTCTAACGTTTCCAGAGTCATTAGCTTTTCACTACAATGCAAAAGTCGCTCTAATGGCAGGAATTATTTCGTTAATAGGGTACATAGGTTTTACAAGCTCACAAATTTTAGCAGGAGCAAAACTAGCATCCGCTACATTTCCTTCTATATCTATTACTAATGCAGTTTTAATTATGGGAGTCATTGCAGTGGTGTATACAGTTATTGGAGGAATAAAAGCTGTGATTTATACAGATACCATTCAGTGGATAATTCTAATGATAGGGCTAATAGGAATTGGAATCCCTATCGGTTATGCTGAAATAGGAGGGTGGAGTGGCATTAAAGAAATATTACCAGCCAGTTTTTTATCACTAACCAATGTTTCGTTTATTGATATGTTTAACTGGATAATCACAATAGTACCTATTTGGTTTGTTGGAATGACTTTATACCAACGAATTTATGCTTGTAAAGATGAAAAAACAGCAAAAAAAGCATGGAAAATAGCGGGACTTTTTGAGTACCCAATAATGGCGTTTATGGGAGTTGCCTTAGGGTTATTTTCAAGAGTAGCCTATGAGCAAGGAATGTTTGCTAGTATAGGGTATGCCCCAGGAGTAGAATTGGATGCAGAATTGGGACTTCCATTGTTGCTGAGAAGTATTTTACCAGTGGGTTTAATGGGGTTAATGATGTCGGCTTATTTTTCGGCAATTATGTCTACAGCCGATAGTTGTTTAATGGCAGCTTCAGGAAACTTAACAACAGATATTTTTGGGTATTTCAAGAAAAGTATCAGTATAAAAAACTCACAATTAATAACTTTTTTAATAGGTGGCTTAGCTATTGTATTGGCAACAAAAATGCAAAATGTATTAGAGTTAATGCTGTATTCGTATGCCTTTATGGTATCAGGGTTGTTAGTTCCTGTTTTAGGAACATTATTACTGAGAAAACCATCACCAATTGCTGCTTTTTATGCAATGATTTCAGGAGGATTGACCACTTTACTATTAATTATTTTAGAGGTAAAATTACCTTTTGGTTTGGATGCAAATTTCTTCGGAATTACATTATCAGCTATTGTATTTTCAATAATTCAGTTAATTAATAATCCAAAATCATGGAAAGCCTAAAGGATACTTTAGAGAAGGTAAGAAAAGAATTACATAAGTTTCCTGAAGTTTCTGAAGAAGAATATGAAACTAAAAAAAGAATACAAACTTTTTTAGAGGAACACACATTTTGTGAGATACAACCAGTGGCTAAAACAGGTTTGTTAGCAATCTTCAATGGAAAAAAAGAAGGGAAAACAGTTATGCTAAGGGCTGATATTGATGCGTTGCCTATTCAAGAAATAAATAGTTTCGAACATAAATCTGTAAATGAAGGAGTCTCTCACAAATGCGGACATGATGGGCATACAACTATTTTACTTGGAGTAGCAAAGCTTCTTACGGAAAAACCGTTGTCTAAAGGAAAAGTAGTATTACTTTTTCAACCTTCAGAAGAAAATGGAAGAGGAGCGCAGTCTATTTTAGAAGATACTTATTTTAAACAACTTAATATAGATTATGTTTTTGCGCTACATAATTTACCAGGTTTTACCAAACAAGAAATAATTGTAAAAGAACATGAGTTTACTAGCAATGTAAAAAGTGTTATAATTACTTTGGAAGGAAAAACAGCACATGCAGCAGAGCCAGAAAAAGGCTACAACCCAGCTAATGCAATTGCTGAAATTCTTCATTTTGTAAGACAAGAAACAAAAAATATACCAGAAGATTCTGATTTCTTTTTAGCTACTCCCATATACGTAACAATGGGAGAAAAAGCCTATGGAGTATCAGCAGGATATGGAGAAGTACATCTTACATTAAGAAGTTGGAGTACGCGTTTAATGAAAGAAAAACAGAATAACCTCGAACAATTACTTCAAAAGCTTCAAGAAAAAGAAAAGTTAAGTATTAATACTTCTTGGTTTGAAGAGTTTTACGCAAATAAAAATAACAAAGAAGCTGTTGAGTATATAAAAAAGGTAGCGGAACAACTAAATTTATCAATTAACGAAATAAATAGCCCGTTTAAATGGGGCGAAGATTTCGGGTTGTTTACACAACAATATAAAGGAGCTATGTTTGGACTAGGAGCTGGGAAAAACACTCCTGCACTACATAATCCAGATTATGATTTTCCTGATGATATAACAGTAACAGGAGCACAATTATTTTATAATATTTTAAAAGAAGTTCAACAATAATGACTCATACATCTTATTTAGAATTATCTGAATCAGCAATAAAAAATAACATCAATTTTATACGTGAAATAATAGGAGATACTACTATTTTTTCATCTGTAGTAAAAGGAAATGCTTACGGTCATGGAATTAAAACCTATTGTATGTTGGCATACAAATACGGAGTAAGACATTTTAGCGTTTCTGATGCGAATGAGGCTTTTGATATAAAAAAAACACTACCTTATGAAGATGTAACCATTATGATAATGGGAATGATTGAAAATAGCCAGTTACCATGGGCAATTGAAAATGAGATAGAGTTTTTTGTTTTTGAAGAAAATAGACTACAAAAAGCGATAGAAGCAGCAAAAAAAGTAAAAAGAAGAGCTAAAATTCATTTAGAAATCGAAACAGGAATGAACAGAACAGGCTTTGTTCCAAAAGAAACAACAAAAGTTCTTAAATATATTGAGACACATAAAGAGTTTGTTGATGTTAAAGGAATTTGTTCTCATTTAGCAGGAGCAGAAAGTATATCAAATTACAAGAGAATAACCGATCAAAAGAAAAAATTTAAAAATGTAAGAAAGAGAGTAAAAGAACTTGATTTATTCAATCCAAATTACCATTTAGCAAGTTCAGCAGCTACAATTAGATACCCAACAACAAGGTTAGATTTGGTAAGAGTTGGTATCTTACAGTTTGGATTTTTTCCAACAAAAGAGATATTGGTTCATTATTTAACCAAAGAAAAAATTGTAGAGAATCCGTTAAAAAGAATCATATCTTGGAAAACAGAAGTTATGGATGTTAAAACGATAAAAGCAGGTCAGTTTATTGGCTATGGTACATCATACTTTACAAACCAAGAAACCAAAATAGCAATTATACCAGTTGGATATTCTTCAGGATATAGCCGTTCTCTTAGTAATAAAGGAAAAGTTTTAATAAGAGGACAACGACATAAAATAGTAGGATCCATTAATATGAATATGATGGCAGTAGATATAACACATGCCGATACTATTGAAAAAGGAGATGAGGTTGTATTAATAGGGGGTCAAGGTGATGTTGAAATAACAGTTTCATCATTCAACGATTCAATACAAATAATTAATTATGAATTATTAACACGACTTCCTGAGAATTTACCAAGAATAATAACAAAATAATTATGGCAGAATTAATTATATATTCTGAAAGAATAAAAGATAACATAAAAAAACTAAGTAATTTCTTTGAAAAAAATCATATCGAATGGAGCTTGGTAACAAAAGTTTTCTCGGGAGATAAAACATTTTTAAAAGCAATTTTAACTCCGGATGTAACTGAAAAAATAAACTCGATTGGAGATTCTAGATTAACAAGTTTAAGAAACTTAAGAGAGGTGAATCCAGATTTACGTACTATTTACATAAAACCCCCAGCAAATATTTATGCAGATGATGTGGTAGAGTACGCAGATATTTCTTTAAACAGCTCTTTATCTACTATAGAGTCACTTAATGAAGCAGCGAAGAAGAAAAATAAAATTCATAAAATTATTATCATGATTGAAATGGGTGAGTTAAGAGAAGGAGTAAAAAGAGATGATATTTTAGGGTTTTATGAAAAAGTATTCAATCTACCGAATATTGAAGTAATAGGTATAGGTTCAAATTTAGGATGTATGTACGGAGTAGAGCCTACTTATGATAAGCTATTGCAATTATCGTTATATAAAGAATTAATATCGGCTAAATTTAATAAGGATTTAAAATATGTGTCAGGCGGTACATCAATTACGTTACCATTGGTGGAAAATGGAGTCGCTCCTAAAGATATAAACCATTTTAGAATTGGAGAAGCTGCATTCTTTGGAGTAAGTCCGTTAGAGAATAAGCAGTTTAAAGATTTGCATACAGAAACATTTGAGTTTTATGCTAATGTAATAGAGTTGGAAAAGAAAAAAATAGTTCCCGATGGCATTATAAGTGAAGCAAGTATTGGACATACATCTACTTATGATGAAAACGATGTACAAGAAACATCGTACAAGGCAATTTTAGATTTTGGTTTATTAGATGTAGATAAAAATGATATTGAAGTTGAGGATAAAAGTATATCTTTTGTGGGAATTACTTCTGATATGTTAGTAATTGATGTTGGGTTGAATAAAAATGAAGCAGGAGATACAAAATATAAAGTAGGTGATAAAGTAAAGTTTACACTTAGCTATATGGGGGTAGCAAGATTGTTAAGTTCTAAATTTATAGATAAAGTTTATGTATAAAATAAAGATATCTACCCTCTACTTTTTTAGGGGGTAGATAGTAATGGTATTACCTAACCATGCTTGTAATTTATCATACATGATTTTTTGTTTTTCGTCAGAAAAATGTCTTATTCTAGTAGCATGATTTGCATTAGGTAATACCATTTTTAAGGCATCAACCTCTTTTTTAGGTATAGGAGCACAAGCGTACCAAGGATCATTTTCGCCGTAAATGTATAAAATTCGATTCCCTTTATTTTCTACATAATTGCGCACTTTTTTTATATAATTTGGGTTGTAGCTTATATCAATATTTTTAGGAGCGAAACGCTTATTAGAACTACTGGTAACCACTTGAAGCAAATCTTTAACAGGTGTTAAGTCATATCCATAATACCCTAATTCTGTCATATGTTGATAAAAGGAAGGAAGGTAATAGTTATATCCCCAATCACTATAAACAGTAATATCAGAGTTCTTTATTAAAAAGTTAAATAATACGTTGATATCATCATTATTCTCAGGTATTTTATCACACTTGCCATCTCCCCATTGCCAAAAAGAAAAAGGAAATTCTAATACAGCATATTCTAAAACTTCATTAAAAGGAACTTCATTAAAAGTAATCTCATTAGTCGTAGCATATTCTTTTAGTAATGGGATTATATCGCTTCTTTTATGTAAAATAGCACGTTGAAATGTTTTAATTCTATCTCTACAAGTTTCATTCTTAATAGTATTTATGAAATCGTTAGTTCTAATATCTTCTGTACCGTTTATTAAAGGAGCTACGTAAGGCACAGTTACATCAATATCATTAGGAAAATTATATTTATAAATTAATGCAGTTTCTCCTCCTTTACTAATACCCGTAGAAATCCATTTATTCTTGTACAAAGATTTTAACTTCTCAACAATAAAGTGATAATCGTTTGTGGCATTATCATTTGTTAGATATTTCCAAGGAATTTCATCAGGTCTAGATTTTCCGTACATTCTGTATTCTACAATAACTTGATTACCCTTAAAAATCTTGCTTAATTCGGTAGTTCTATTATGGGAAGCATACCCATCTGTAACCAAAATAGTAGGGTTATTATAGTCACTATGTGATATGTAAATATATTGCTTAAAAGTACCTTCTTCCGGATGTTTATGATCCAAAAATTGATTTAAAATAACTTGATAAGACTCTATAAAATGATCTTCAGTTTTTATAGTATTAATTTTAGCATTAGGAAAAACTTCTTGTAGTTTACTTTTAAAAGATTTATTATTATTTGTGTTACATGAAAGTAAAACAGTAATAATAAAAGTAAAAAGAAAAGTAGGAATTAACTTCATAAAATAATTTTGTATAAAATTATAGGCTTTCATTTTTTTAAATTGATACTATTTTATCTAACAGTGTGCAAATATTAAGTAGTTTAAGGGTAGATTCTATCGCAAGATTTTAAAAAACGTACATTTAGCTATGGAACAAATTGTACAAATTAATAATCAGTTTATAGAAAGTAATACATCTTTTCAAGAGTTAATAAATGAACTTAAAAAAGCATTTTCGGACAACAAGGTACAAGTACCTTTAAGGCACCATCATGATTTTACAAATCCTAAAGCAACTCAAGATTCAACCTTACTTTTAATGCCTGCTTGGAACCCAGGAAAAACAGCAGGAATAAAAATAGTTACCGTTAGTCCAGAGAATCATCAATTTAACTTACCAGCTATTCATGGAACATATATTTTGTTAAATTCTGTAAACGGAACTATTAAAGCAATTTTAGATGCTAAAAGCTTAACAGCAAAAAGAACCGCGGCTGCTTCTGCTTTAGCATCTTCTTTTTTATCAAGAAAGAACGCAGATTCATTATTAATGATAGGTACAGGAGCTTTAGCTACTAATTTAATAAAAGCGCATTGTACAGTTAGACCAATAAAAAAGGTATATGTTTGGGGAAGAAACTATGAAAAAGCGAAAAAAATAGCAAAGCAGTGTAATAGTAATATTGTAAAAGTAGTACCAGTAGAGACAATAGAAGAAAAAATAAAGGAAGTAGCGATTATATCTTCAGCAACATTATCTAAAATGCCATTAATTAATGGTGATTTATTACAAAAAGGGCAACATATAGATCTTGTAGGAGCTTACAAAAAAGACATGAGAGAAGCTGACAACTCAGCTATACTTAAATCAACAGTTTTTGTGGATACTTTTCAAGGAGGGCTTAAAGAGAGTGGAGATATTGTAATTCCATTAAACCAAGGGATAATAGAAGAAAAAGATATTAAAGCAGATTTATTTAGGCTGTGTGCTAATAACATTTTAGCTAGGACATCAGAAGAAGAAATTACACTTTTTAAATCAGTAGGTCATGCTTTAGAAGATTTAATAGCGGCAAATTATTATTATAAACAATACATATAATGAATAGGAGTAAAACATATAAAAATATTATACAAAAAACAACATTTACTATTCCCAAAGATTGGATACAGATAGAAACTATCGACATGCATACTGGGGGAGAACCGTTACGAGTAATAATAAAAGGATTTCCAGACTTAGAAGGGAAATCAGTTTTAGATTATAGACGATTTTGTAAAGAAAATTATGATTATTTACGAACAGCTTTAATGTTTGAACCAAGAGGACATGCAGATATGTATGGATGTATTTTATTGCCTCCAAATGATGATGAAGGAGATTTTGGTATTATTTTTTTGCATAATGAAGGGTACTCAACTATGTGTGGTCATGCCATTATTGCAATCTCTACTCTTGCAATACACATGAAATGGATAGAGGTTGTAGAAGGAGAGAATATATTGAAAATAGATGCCCCTTGTGGTAGAATTGTTTCTTATACAGAGGTGAAAAACAATGAAGTAATAGGTGTAAAATTTCATTGTGTACCTAGTTTTGTTGTTGGCTTAGACCGTACAGTAAATGTAAAAGGGCTAGGAGAAGTTACATATGATTTAGCTTATGGTGGAGCTTTTTATGCATATGTAGACATGTGTAAAAATAATTTTGATTTTGATTTATCTGCAAGAAACTATAGAAATTTAATAAACGCAGGAATGGCTATTAAAAATGAAGTAATGTTGCAAGACAAAGAAATTTTACATCCTTTTGAGGATGATTTAAGCTTTTTATACGGAACTATATTTATTGATAATACTAAACAAATGTCTGGTAATGATAGTAAAAATGTATGTGTTTTTGCAGAAGGAGAAGTAGATAGATGCCCTACAGGATCAGGTGTTTCAGGGCGAATGGCAATTCACAAAGCAAGGAAAGAAATAGATTTTAATCAAGTAATGAGTATTGAAAGTATTACAGGTTCTACTTTCAAAGGTTCTGTAATCTCCGAAGAAAATTATGGAGCATTTAAAGCTGTAATTCCTCAAGTTGAGGGAACCGCATATATAACAGCCGTACAAACTTTTATAATAGACCCAAAAGATCCAATGAAAAAAGGGTTTATACTTCGATAAACCCCAAAATATTAATTAATTTTTGTGCATTTTTTAGCTAGCCAAATATTTTCTTCTTTAGTTAAGAAAGGAGAAAGTGTTTGGTAAACTTTACTATGGTAAGCATTTAACCAGTTTTTTTCATCAATAGTAAGTAAGTTTGCATTAATTAATGTGGTATCAATATAGCATAGTGTTAGTGGTTCAAACTCTAAAAAAATACCAAAACTAGAAGTTTTTTGTATTTTTGAAAGAACTATATTTTCTATCCTAATACCGAATTCTCCAGAAATATATAATCCTGGTTCAATAGTTGTTAGTTGGTTTTCAAAATGTGAACTTGTACCTCTTTCAGTTACTGTAGTGCTAGCAAATCCTTGGTCAGGTTCGTGTACCATACCAAAACTACCAATACCATGTCCTGTTCCATGTGGGTAATCTAATCCATTTTTCCATAATGGAGCTCTAGCAAAAGCATCTAATTGTACTCCTGTTGTTCCTCTAGGAAAAACAAGTTGTTCAAGTCCAATATAACCTTTTAGAACAGCTGTGTATGCTGTTGTTATTTTTTTACAAGGTGTGCCTCCAAGCCAAATAGTTCTGGTAATATCAGTAGTTCCATCTTCATATTGGGCACCACTATCTAACAATAAAATATTTTCATTTTTTACAAGCAAACAATTGTCTTTAGTAGCAGTGTAGTGAATGATGGCTCCATTTTTTTTATAGCCTACAATTGTAGCAAATGACTCACCTTTATATAAATCTTGTTGTTGCCTAAAATAATTAAGTTTTTGTCCTATTTCATATTCAGAAACAACATTTTTACAGAGTTTTTTTTCAAGCCAAATAAAAAACTTAGTTAAAGCAACTCCATCTTTGATCATACACTTTTTGGAACCTTCAATCTCAGTAATATTTTTAACTGATTTAAGAGTTTTAGCATAAGATTTTTCAGAAATAAGGGTTCCTTTTAAATTAACAAAAGACTCATAATTTAAAGTAGAAAAGTCAACAATGGTTTTTTTATTATAAGTTATTTCAGACAGATAAGTTATGACTTCATCATAGTTTTTTATAAAAACATTATTAGCGTCAAAATCATTAATAACCGGGGGTGTAAATCTCTTTTTATCACAAAAAAAATAAATATCTTGTTTACCTATAAGAGCATAAGCTGTAACCAAAGGGGTATAGTCGACATCACTAGAACGAATGTTAAATAACCAGGCAATCTCATCTAATGATGAGAAGAAATAAAAATCTACATTTTTATCTTTTAACCTTTCCTGAATTTTTCTAATTTTAGATAAAGTTGAAGCTCCACTGTATTTAATTGAATGATGGTAAATAGGTGTATTAGGTAAACTAGGCCTATTTATCCATATATTTTTTGCAAAATTAGGTTGATTTTTAAGTTGTATGTTTTTTAAAGTTGTATGTGATGTTAAATAATTTATTTGTGATATGGAAAACAACCTAAAGTCTAAGCCAATACAAGTTTCTGTATTCAGTAAATTACATAACCAAGCTACATGTTCTGGAGCATGAGGAATAGATTGTTTATGTAGTTGTACTTCAGAAGTTTTGCACTCTTCTTCAAACTGTAAAAAATATCGAGAATCAGTCCATAAAGCAGCTCTATCTTTTGTGACAATTAGAGTTCCAGCAGACCCTGTGAAACCAGAAAAGTATTCACGAAGTTTCCAATGATCAGCCACATATTCCGATTGATGAGGGTCAGTTGAAGGAATTATAAAAGCATCAATCTTTTGAATAGACATGAAGTCACGTAAAGCTTTTAATCTTTCATTAACCATAATAGCTTTTTTAAGAAAAACGTTCAATGTTAAACGGTTTTATATCTAAACTTGTTTTTTTATTACTTATGATTTCAGAAACTAATTTACCCGTTGCTGGACCTAGACTCCATCCCATCATCGCATGACCAGTAGCTACTGTCACATTTTTAATTTTTGAGAGTTTACCAATATATGGTAACCCATCTGGAGAGCAAGGTCTGAGTCCGCTCTCTACATTATCAATGTCTTTTTTTGTAATTTGTAAATTGTCGTAATATTGTTTAGCGGCTTGAGTAATTGTATGTACTCTTTTTAGGTTTATTTTATTGTTAATACCAGCAATTTCCATGGTGCCACCAAAACGAGTAAAACCATTCATAGGTGTTACAGCTACTTTTGCCTCAGTTAATATAGCAGGAATTGTAATACCCGTATTCTCTTTTACATTAACCCGATAGCCTTTACCTGCTTGAATAGGAATATTAATACCAAGTTTTTTAGCTATTCTTTGTGTCCATGAGCCAGTTGCTAATATAAATTCATCTGCAGTAATTGTATCATTAAGAGTATTGATATATTGTATTTTATTGTTTTTGATATGAAAATCAGTAACCTGTTCGTTAGCTAAAAAAGTTACATTATTTTGTGTTAAATATAGCTTTAACTGGTTCATGTACTCATTAGGTGTCATGTGAGCATCTGAATGATAGTAGATAGAACCTTTAATATTTAGTTTAATATTAGGCTCTAATTTTTGAGTTTGTTCTTTAGTTAAATGTTCTACTTTTAACCCTTCTTTTATGCCTAATTTTCCTATATTCCACTCTTCTTCCCCCATTTTATCAGTTTTATAATGCATTAATAAACCTTTATGTTGATAATGAAAATCAAAATCATTAGAAGTTTTAATTTCCTCATAAAGCTCTTTACTAAATACATTAATATTTTTGATAATAGGAATAGAAGTTGAAACTTTTTTATGTGTAGCAGATTTTTTAAATAACCATGCCCATTGAAAAAAGTCATAATCTAGCTGAGGTTTAATAGAAAAAGGACTTGTAGAGCTAAACATCCATTTAATACCTTTATTAATAATGCCTGGTGCGGCTAGTGAAATAATATGACTAGGTGTTATAATACCTGCATTAACATAGGAAGCACCCGAAGAAAAGTTAGATTTATCTATAACAGTTACTTTATGACCTTCTTTTTGAAGGAAATACGCAGTAGATAAACCTATAATTCCTCCACCAATTATAATACAATCTTTCAATAATGTAACGTTTTAATTGTTTATTAATTGTTTTTTACCAATAACCTAAAATTAATGATTTAAATAACTTGAAAACCATAAGCATATGGGTCATCTTTATCATCTATTATAATGTTATTATACCCATATACTTTTGCCCATCCTTGTATACTGGGAATAATAGCTGGTTTACCATTTAAAGTTGTTTCTTTTTCTACACGACCAATAAACTTACTACCTATAAAGCTCTCATGTATAAAGTCTTCTTCAATTTGTAATTTTCCCTTTGTAAATAATTGAGCTAATCTAGCAGATGTACCAGTACCACAAGGGCTTCTGTCAATTGCTTTATCACCATAAAATACAGCATTTCTTCCTGATGAGCTTGGGTTTATTGGATCACCTGTCCATAGCATATGTGTAACGTCTCTAATAGTTTTATTCTCTGGATGAATAAACATGTCAGGATATTTTTCATTTATTCGATTTCGAACAACTTGAGAGTATTGAATAATTTTAGATGCTGTAAAATTGTGTACACCCGAAAAGTTTTTTTGAGGATCTACAATTGCATAATAATTTCCACCATAAGCTACATCGAAAGTAATTTCTCCTAAATCTGGACAATCTACTGTGAGTTCTTCAGCTGCTAAATAACTTTTTACATTTGTCAAACGAACCCAATCTACTTTTTTTCCGGTTTGCTGATATTCAATTTCAACTAAGCCAGCAGGAGCTTCCATTCTAATCTTTCCTGGAACTTTAGGTGTAACTAAGCCTTCTTCAATTGCTATAGTGATTGTTCCAATTGTTCCGTGACCACACATAGGTAAACATCCAGAAGTTTCAATAAATAAAATAGCAAAATCATTTTTTGGGTTGTGAGGAGGGAACAAGATTGAGCCACTCATCATATCATGACCACGAGGTTCAAACATTAAACCTTTACGAATCCAATCATACTCTCTAAGGAAGTGTTGACGTTTTTCGCTCATGTTGGCTCCTATTAAGTTAGGACCACCTCCTGCAACAACTCTCACAGGATTACCACAAGTGTGTGCATCTACACAAAAAAAAGTTTTTTTCATCTTAAATTGAATTGCCAGCTTGTATTCTGTAGTAGAAAAAACCCTTCAAATTTTTCTATTTTGGAAAGACGAAGCTGGCTTTATTTCAATTTCTTTAGATGCTCCAAAAGTAAGGTTTTGAACTTACAGGTTTTCTAAAGAAATTATTAAATTTTATTATACTATTTTCTCTTTTGTTAATGTACCGTTAACAGAACGTAAAATATATAAAGGGTTTTCGTTTTTTAGTTCTTGAGGAAGCAGATAATTAGGCCAGTCTTGATAGCTAAATGGACGTACCCAACGTTTAATAGAGTTGATTCCTACTGCTGTGAATCTGCTGTCTGTTGATGCAGGGTATGGACCTCCGTGAACCATTGATGGACAAACTTCTACACCAGTAGGAACACCGTTAAAAATAATTCTTCCAACCCTGTTTTGTAAAGCTGAAACTATAGTAGGGTAGTTAGCTACTTCATTATCATCTGAAATAACTGTTCCTGTAAGTTGCCCTTCTAAGCTCGAAATTATTTCTTCTAACTGTTTTTCGTTTTTACATTGAACCACAATAGAATATGGGCCAAATACTTCTTGGTGTAAAGTAGGATTGTCTAAAAATGTTTTTCCTTTAACAGTTGTAACTATTTGAGAAGCATAGTTGGCTTGTGTTTCCTCTTTATAGTTAGTAACTACAGTTAATCCTTCTTGAGCAATAGCTTTAGATTTGTTACTCTCGTATGCTCCAACAATGTTTGGATGTAGCATACAAGTTGGATTTATTTCTACAATTTTTTTAGCTAAAGAATTAATAAAATTATCTAAACTATCGCTTTCTATTCCTAAGATCAATCCAGGATTCGTACAAAATTGTCCTGTACCTAACGTAATAGAATTGGCATAAGTACTTGCTATGCTTTTGGCTTTATTTTGTAAAGCTTTTGGAAGCATAATAACTGGGTTAATACTTCCCATTTCAGCAAATACAGGAATCGGCTCCTCTCGTTTTGCAGCTAAATCTAATAAAGCTCTTCCTCCGCGGATACTACCTGTAAAGCCAACAGCTTTTACTTTAGGGTGAGCTACTAATTGCTGACCTACTTCAATACCACTAGAGTTTAAGTTAGAAAAAACACCGTTAGGCATTTCAGTTTTTTCAGCAGCTTTAATAATTGCTGAAGCTATAAGTTCACCCGTACCTGCATGCATTGGGTGCGACTTAACTATCACAGGACAACCAGCGGCTAAAGCAGCTGCAGTATCTCCACCTGCTGTAGAATAGGCAAGAGGAAAATTACTTGCGCCAAAAACAACTACAGGACCTAAAGGAATATTCATTTTACGTAAATCTGATTTAGGACTTGGTTCTCTATCAGGAATTGCAGTGTCGATAGTAGCCTCTACCCATGAGCCCTCTTCAACTAAATCAGCGAAAGAGCGTAATTGAAATACAGTTCTTCCTCGTTCTCCTTTTGCACGACCTTCTGGTAATCCAGATTCAGCACAATATGTTTGTATCAATTTAGTACCTAAGGCTAAAATTTCATCAGCAATAGCATTTAAAAATTCAGCTTTTCTTTTACCAGAAATAGTTTGGTATTCTTTAAACGCTGTTGTAGCTAAATCGACAGCATTATTAATCTCTTCTGGAGTCGCTTCGGTAAAAATATATTCATTTTCCTGGTTTAATTCAGGGTTAAATGTTTTGTAAGTTGTACTTCCTAAATTCGATAACTGATTTCCTATATAGTTTTTTCCTGTAATCATATTTAAATTGACAAAGAGTTAATTAGTGAGTAGCTAAAGTTTTATAATTGGGTAAAGTTGGTCTGTTTTTTAAGCCTGTTTCTATTACGCTTAAAACGTGTTTACGCTCTTCACCAATTAATGGTAGCCTTGGTGCTCTTACGTTTTCAGTACCGATACCTGTAGCTACTTCTGCTAGTTTAATGTTTTGCACTAATTTAGGGTTTATATCTAATTCCAACAACGGTAAAAACCAACGATAAATTTCTAAAGCTTCTTGTATACGCCCCGCTTTTTGTAGTTCATAAATAGCTACTGTTTCTTTAGGAAAAGCACAAACAAGACCAGCAATCCAACCATCAGCACCCATTAATAAACTTTCCAGAGCTATTGTGTCTACACCAGTCATTATCTTTAATCGATTACCAAAACGGTTCTTAATTCTAGTTACATTAGAAATGTCTCTTGTAGACTCTTTTACAGCTTCAATATTATCATGTTTTAATAATTCTTCAAACATATCTAGTGTAACCTCAATCTTATAATCAACAGGATTGTTATAAACCATAATTGGAAGTGAAGTGTTTTTTGCTACAGCTTTAAAGTATTCTACTGTTTCTCTGTCCCCAGACTTGTATCTCATGGGAGGAAGCATCATTAAACCCTTTGCCCCATCTTCTTCAGCTTTTTGAGCTGCTTCTATGGCTGCTTTTGTAGTTTGTTCAGCTATGTTAATTAATACAGGCACTTTATTATTAACAAGCTTTACGGTAGTTTGGGTTAATATCCTTTTTTCATCATCAGATAAAGTACTAGCTTCTCCTAGCGTACCGCCTAATACTATGCCGTGTACACCAGCATCTAATTGTGCTTTTATGTTCACTTCAAACATGTTTAAGTCTAGGGCATCATCATTTGTAAACTTTGTAGTTACTGCTGGCATTACACCGTTCCAATTTATACTCATTTTAGTATTGTTTTTTTGGCAAAGTTATAAGTGAAGAAGTGACTGTCTTAGCTTCAAATTACCTAATACTGGTATAATATTACCTTATTAATTATTTTGATTAGTATTTGTTAGTAGTATTTGCATATTTTTGAATACTAATAGTAGTTTTATTAATGAAAGTTTTACCCTTTAAAATACCAAAAACTCATAATATTGGTTTGATCTATCAGGAGGATAAAGAACAATTCTTTTATGATAAATTCCATCAGCATGAGGAAATACAATTATGTGTAATAGTGAAGGGAGAGGGAACTTTAATTGTTGGTGATACTGTTAATAAATATTCATCTGGAGATGTCTTAGTTATAGGAGGTAATTTACCACATGTTTTTAAAAGTGATGCTTCCGTTATTAAAGAGTCTTTTATGATTTCCCTTTTTTTTACAAAAGAATCTTTTGGGAAGAGTTTTTTCCAGTTAGATGACTTTAAAGAATTAATTCCTTTTTTTGAAAAATCTATATCAGGATTTAAACTCTTAAATAACAAAAAAAAAGTTATAAGAATTTTATTAAGTTTACAAAAATCAAGTAATCTTAATCGTTTCATAGGTTTACTAAGAGTTTTAAAAATTTTAGTTGATTCTGATACAATAGAGCTTGCTAGCTTTATCTACCCTAAAAGATATACAGATAATGAAGGAAAAAGAATGCGTGATGTAATGGATTTTACAATAAATAATTTTGAAAAAAATATAGATTTATATGAAATAGCAGAAAAAGCAAATATGACTCCCAATGCTTTCTGCAGATATTTCAAACAAAGAACAAATAAAACGTACTTTACTTTTTTAAATGAATTGCGTGTAGAGAATGCTTGTAAATTATTAGTGTCAGACAAAAGCCTTCCAATTAGCTCAATAGCATATAAATCAGGATTCAATAATTTATCTAATTTTAATAGAAAATTTAAAGAAGTTAAAGGAATAAGCCCTTCAATTTTTAGACATAAAAATATATAAATAGTTTTTTGAATAATAGTTATTTTGTTTCTTAAAATTTAACATAAAAAGCAATATTTCTTAGTTATATTTGTTTTTTATTTTCAAAAAATTATGAAGAGGGTAATTGTTTCTGTTTTTTTTTTATTATTAAGTTTAGTTTACAATGTTTCAGCACAGGAAACATTACCAATTTATGCTGATTATTTGTCAGATAATGTATATTTATTACATCCTGCAGCTGCAGGTATAGGAGATTGTGGGAAAATAAGATTAACAGCACGTCAACAATGGTTAGGGGTTGATGATGCTCCTGCTTTACAAACAGCAAGTTTTCATACAAAGCTAGGAGAATACTCTAACACAGGAGTTGGAGTAATTCTTTTTAATGATAAAAATGGATATCATTCACAAAAGGGAGTTCAAGGTACCTATGCTTATCATATAGATATGGGAAATGAAAACCTTTTTAATCAGTTATCTTTTGGATTGTCTTTTTCTGTGGTTCAGAATGAAAGAGATCAAAGGGCTTTTATAAACGATCCTACAGTAAGTCAGGTTATAGAAAGTGATTTTTATTTTAATGCTGATTTCGGAATGGCATATCATAAAAATGGGCTGTCATCTTATTTTACTATAAAAAATATTTTCTTATCAGCAAAAAACAATTTAAACCCAGATTTTGAATCATATAATCTTAGAAATTATATTCTTGGAGGAGGATACTTTTTTGGTGATAAAGAAAAGTTACAATTTGAGCCCTCATTAATGTTTCAATACAAAGAACAGACTAAAGAAAAAATAGCAGACATAAATTTTAAAGTATACAAAACACTAAATACAACTCAAATATGGGCTGCCTTATCTTATAGAAAGAGCTTTGGAGGAAATGTCTTTGGAGATTCACAATACGTAACTCCAATAGTTGGAGTTAATTATAAAAAATGGATGTTTGCTTATACTTATACACAGCAAACAGGTGATGTAGTATTTTCAAATGGAGGTTTTCATCAATTATCATTAGGTGTAAATCTATTCTGTACTAAAAGAAGAGCAGCTGCGTGTCCTAATATTAATGGAAGTTTTACGTATTAAAAATTTAAGAATTTTATTGTACTATTTTTATAGTCTTTCAACATTGATTTTAAAACATCAGCCTCTTTGTTAATATAAAATGTGTTTTCGGTAACTTCATTACTATTATTTAGTAAATTTTGTTGAAGTAAAACATTTTTAACTTGTCTGGCTACAGCTTCGCCAGAGTCAATAATCTTTACATTTTCACCCGTAATTTTTTGTATTTGAGGTAATAAATAAGGATAGTGAGTACAGCCTAAAACAATATAGTCACATTTTTTATCTAGCATTGGTGTTAGGTACTTTTTTAATAATAAAGTCATCTTATTAGAATAGATGTTTCCATTTTCTATAAGTTCAACTAATCCTTCTCCTACTTGTTCAATAATATTAATTTGATCATTTAAACTTGAGGTTGTTTTTTCAAACAAAGCACTATTTAAGGTTCCCTTAGTAGCCAATATACCAATAGTACCCGTTTGAGTTTGTAATGAAGCTGGTTTTATAGCAGGTTCTATACCAATAAAAGGTATTTTATAATTAGCTCTTAGATATTCAATGGCATTAGTAGTAGCTGTATTACAAGCAACAACTATAATTTTGGCTCCTTTATCAATTAAAAATTCAGTATTTTTTATTGATAAATTAACTATTTCTTGTGTTGATTTTTGACCATATGGAGCATTTTTACTATCTGATAAATAAATAGTGTTTTCTTTTGGCAGAAGCTGATGGATTTCTTTCCAAATAGATGTACCTCCAATACCAGAATCAAAAATACCAATAGGTTGTTGTGTAATCATTTTCATACGTATAACAAAAATAAAAATCCTGCTGTTTAAACAGCAGGATTTTTATATAAATATATGTATTCTTTTTAGAATCCTAATTTAGCTCTTACAGCATCATAAATATCTTCTCCTTTGTCGTAAACGATTAAACCTTTACCTGGTGCAGCATCGAAAACGTATATAATTCCTTTTTCAGAAGCAACAGCTTTAATAGCATCTTCAGCTTTCTTTAAAATAGGAATAGTTTTTTCTTGATATTTCTTTTGCATTTCTTTACCAGCAGCTTGTTCAGCTTGGCTAATTCTTAATCTTTCTTGTTGAACTTCAACAGCTCTTTTTTGGTTTACCTCTTGTGTTTGACTTTTACCTTCAGCTTCATATTTCTTCATTTTAGCCTCAAGTTTCTTATACATTGTTTCAATGTCATCACGATATGTTTTGTTTAGCTTTTCTAGTTCTGCTTTCATAGCTTTTGTAGCAGGCATTTCAGCTAATAATTTATCAGTGTTAATATGTGCAGTTTTCTGTGCATTCGCCACACCACCTAATCCAACCGTAAAAATTGCAACTAATAATAACGTTTTTAAATGTTTCATCTTTGTTTAATTTAATTAATGTTATTTTATTCTTGATTTATTTGTTCTGTTTTGTTTCCTCTTCTTTTTTCTTTCTAGCTTCTTCTTGTGCTTTTAATAAGGCCTTCCTCTTTTCTTGTAAAAGTTTTCTTTTATTAGCTCTTTCTTCTAAACGTTGTTTTCTTTTTTCTTCTATTTGTTTAATTTTAGCAAGTCTATCAGCTTCTTTTTTCTTTTTTAATTCTTCTCTTTTAGCTATTTTTTCTTTTTGTTCGTCACTTAAATTATCATTTTTAAGTAATGACTTTTTAGCTTCAATTTTATCCTTTTTAGCTTGCCTTCTTTGATCGATATTAATCATTTGTACAACAAGGTCGCTAATATCGTGTTTTTTGTTGGAATATAGCATAACTAAATCGCTAGATTTATCAAAAACAAAATCGTATTTTTTTCTAGAAGCAATCGTTTGTACAGCATTGTATACTTGGTCTTGCACGGGTTTTACTAATTGCTTTCTTAAATTGTACATGTCACCGTTTGGACCAAAATATAAAGACTCTAACCTTCTTAAAGATTCTTGTTTAATGGTGATGTCTTCTTCACGCTCTTCAATTAAATCTTTAGTTAAAATGGCTTTTTCGTTAGTTAAATCAACTTTCAAAACTTCAATAGCACGAGCCTCTTTATCTAGTTTAGATTTCCATTTTTCTACTTTAGCATCTAAAGAGTTTTGTGCTTCTAAATATGCTGGGATACTTTGAAGAATATACTCCATATCAATGTAAGCTATACGTTGATTTTTTTGGGCAGCGGTTATACTTGCTATAAGTAAAAGAACGATTGATAAAATACTTTTTTTCATCTTTGATATAATGTGTTTAGAAAAAACCGTGCCAAAACCTAGACGCATTATGAATGCATGATTTTAGAACTGTCTTCCAATTATAAAATGGGTTTGCCAACCAGATTTTTCGGTTAAGCCAGGTAAAGGATCAAAACCATGAGCGAAATCAATACCTAATAATCCAAATGCAGGCATAAATATACGAACACCTACTCCAGCTGAACGCTTTAACTTAAACGGATTAAATTCGCTAAAATTGTCATAAGAATTACCTGCTTCTAAAAAGCCTACAGTGTAAATCGATGCAGTAGGCTTATCTGTAATAGAATAACGCAGTTCTAATTGAAATTTGTTATAAATAGCCCCACCATCAATAGAAGAGATACGGTTGTTCTCATATCCTCTTAATCCAATTGTTTCACGACCATCTAATTGACCTTGTGCAATACCGTCTCCTCCCACAAAGTATCTTTCAACTGGCGTTAAGCCTAATTCATCATTGTAAGAACCTAAATAACCTACTTCGAAATTAGACATTAATACTAACTTGTTAGCTAAGGCTGTATACCACTTACCTTTAGCAGAAATTTTATAGTATTCTAACCATCTGTATTTATCAGCTAAATAAGCTTGTCTTTCATCAGAAGTTGGGTTCGTAGGCTCAGTGTAGTCTTTTCCATTAACTAATGAATAAGGGAAAGTAGCTTTAGCTTTTAAAGTAAATTCAGAACCGTAAGTAGGGAAAATTAAACTAGGACCTGCAGAATTACGGCTAAGTGCTACTGTATATGCTAAGTTGTTTAAATCTCCTTGGCTAAGAATATTATTAGAAGAACCTACACGATAACCATAGTTTTGTAATTCTATTCTTTGATAACTAATGTTTTGAGAAAGAGTAAAATAATCATCAGGCCATTTTAAACGTTTACCTAAACCTATAGATGCACCAATTATACTAAGACTTTCATCTTTATTTACATCGTTCGTAGTAAAATCATAACGATATTGATTTGAAAAATATACAGAGAAAGATAAAGATTGAGGTGTTTTACCGCCTAACCATGGCTCTGTAAAAGAAAAACTATAGGTATTGTAAGTTCTACTTGCTTGTAAACGAAGAGAAAGTTTTTGACCATCTCCCATAGGTAGTGGCTTATAAGCATCTTTATTAAAGATGTTTCTAACTGAGAAATTGTTAAAAGAAAGACCTAAAGTACCTATAAAGGAACCACCACCATAACCTCCTTGTAACTCAATTTGACTTCCTCCTTTTTCAACAACAGAAAAATCAATATCAGCAGTTTTATTCTGATAATCAGGTTTAACATCTGGTGTTACATTAGTGTCGAAGAAACCTAATTGTCCAATTTCACGAATAGACCTAATAATATTTTCACGGCTAAATAAATCTCCCGGCTTAACACGTAATTCTCTATAAATTACATGGTCGTTTGTTTTATCGTTACCCGTTACTGTTACCTTTTTTATTGTTGCAGGTTCATCTTCTCTAATACGAACTTCAACGGTAATGGAGTCATTTTCTACTTTAGTTTCTACAGCGTTTACTTGAGAGAATAAGAAACCATTATTATGATAGAGAGTTTGTATGTCTTGAGAAGTAGGTGTACCATCTCCAGAGATACGCTCTTTTAAAACCTTTCCATTGTAAATATCTCCTTTGTCTATTCGGAGTATGTTACTTAACTGTTCATCTGTATATTGTTTATTACCAATAAAAACAATTTCATCAAAACGGTATTGACGGCCTTCTTCAACTTCAATTTCAAGATTAATGGTATTGTCATCATTCCAAACAACTTTGTCAGATAAAATCCTAGCATCACGATATCCGTTTTCGCTGTATTTTTCAAGAATACTTTTTAAATCTTCTTTATAATCATCTAAAATATATTTAGAAGCTTTCCAAAAACGACCAAAAACTTTACGTTTGGTGTTTTTCATGGCACCACGCAAAGTAGCGTTAGACATGGCTTTATTGCCAGTAAAATTAATTTCTTTAATCTTTATACGATTACCCCTATCGATAAAAATAGACATGCTAACAGTGTTAACATCAGAAGTGTCTTTTTTAGTATCTAATGAAACCTTTGTTTTTAAGAAACCTTTATCTGTATATTTCTTTTTAATAAAGTTGCGAGTGGTAACAATAAGGTTGTCTGTGACCATTACCCCTTTTTTTAATTCTGTTTCTTTTTTTATCTCTTTAATTTGTGATTTTTTTATCCCAGAAATGGTAACTCCAGTTAATTGAGGTAACTCAGTTACATCAAATTGAAGATATACTGTTTCACCATCGCGTTTAGATAAATAAACATCTACTTCACTAAATTGTTTACTTTCATATAGCTTTTTAATGGCACTTGTAAGTTTGTCTCCTGGTAATTTAATTGGTTGTCCTTCAACTAAACCAGTATATACTCTTACTGTTTGTTCGCTAAATTTTTGTAAGCCAGTTACAGTTATACCTCCTAAAATATACTCTTTTCCTTTTTCGTAGGAAATAATATTTGTGACAGTACTCTCTTTAGGAGTTGTGTCTTGCGCTTGAGTACTCACCACAAATAGGGTGATAAAAAATACTAGTAAATACGAATATTTATTCATTTGTTTCAATCTGTTCACTGGTTTTTCCAAATCTTCTTTCTCTATTTTGATAATCAATTATTGCGTTATAAAGATGTTGTTTTCTGTAATCAGGCCATAGTACATCAGTAAAATATAACTCAGCATAAGCCATTTGCCACAGTAAATAATTGCTTATTCTTTGTTCCCCACTTGTACGTATCATTAAATCAACATCGGGCAAATTAAACGTATATAAATGATTATTTATAATTTTCTCGTTAATTTTTTCAATTTCTATCTCGTTATTAACAACTTTTTTTGATATGTTTTTGATAGCATTAACAATTTCCTCTCTTGAACCGTAGCTTAAAGCAAAGGTTAAAGTAATTTTAGTATTGTTTTTAGTTGCATCAATAACCTTACTCAATACTTTTTGGGCATTGCTTGGTAAATTTGCTAAGTTACCAATAGCATTGACTTTTACATTTTTACGTTGAAATTCGGGGAGTTCTTTTTTTAGAGTAGTTACCAATAAACTCATTAAAGCATCTACTTCTAGTTTTGGGCGATTCCAATTCTCGGTTGAAAAGGCATACAGGGTTAAAAATTTAACACCAAGTTCAGAAGCAGTATCAGCTGTTTCTCTAATAGCTGTTAAAGCATTTCTATGTCCAAAAACACGCTGCATACCTTTACCTTTTGCCCATCTACCGTTACCATCCATAATAATGGCTATATGGTTTGGTACTTTTTGTAAATTAATACGCTGTAGTTTTTCTTCCATAATTATTGTGCTATTCCACCAAAACAAGGTGGTCTTCCAAAGGTATATACGATAGAAACTCCTGAGAATACATACCAGTCATTTCCATTACCCCCAAAATCTAGTGAGTTTATTTTATCTGTTGTAAAGTCTAAATCGTCTACGAATGTGAATCGTATACCTGTTTCAAAAGCAATGGCAAAATTATCGGTTAATCTTCCTTTTAATCCAATACCTACAGGAATAGTATAAGAAAATTTGTTTTTTAAGAGAACTGTATTACTTGATGAAGTTGGTTCTGGACTTTTGTAATTAAAAGCAGCAATTTCAGCTAATATATAAGGTGTAAATGAAGTTCTGTAATCGCTGATGTTATAATCAAAGAAATTAAATTCTACTCCAGCTGCAAATTCATGAATGGTGTTTGAAAAGCTAATACCTCTATTTTGGCGAAAAGCATTATCAGCATTGTTATCATTACCAGAAATAGGAATGTAAGTATATGTTCCTCTTAAGGCAATTCTTGGGTTTAGGTTGTACTTGTATATGAGACCACCGGCAAACTCATTAGGGTGTATGTAATTGGTACTACCAATATCACCAACATAGTTAGAACCACCGGCAAAGAAACCAATTTCGTGTGTTTGTGATTGTAGAGGTGTTACTACACAAGCCAATAATATTAATAAAATAAGTCCTCTCATTGTAAAATAGCGTGCAAATATAGG
This sequence comes from Tenacibaculum mesophilum, assembly GCF_003867075.1. Classification (NCBI taxonomy): domain Bacteria; kingdom Pseudomonadati; phylum Bacteroidota; class Flavobacteriia; order Flavobacteriales; family Flavobacteriaceae; genus Tenacibaculum; species Tenacibaculum mesophilum. Next base: position 2,955,623 of record NZ_CP032544.1, read on the forward strand.
GAATTGAATTTGCTTTAAAAAGTTAATAATCTGTCTTTTTGATTAACTTTTTTTTTACGGTTTTATTGTAATCATTATAGTTATAACGATTCATTTCGTATGTCTTCTCCCCATAAAAGTTTTCCGCGCAAGGTATTTAAATAAGATTGATTCTTTGGTAAAATACTTTTTATGGTAAATGGTGCTTTTTGTATTTTTATTTCAGTTCCTAAGGAAACAGTGGTAATGCGTGAATCTAGAGAGATTAAAAAATCTTTTTCTCTAGCACTTACTTCTAAAAGAATATCAGTATCATCTGGAATAACCATTGGACGCGCATTTAAATTATGTGGTGCAATGGGAGTAATAACAAAGCTTTTTGAATTAGGTAAAATAACAGGACCATCACAACTAAGTGAATATCCTGTAGAACCTGTTGGTGTTGCTATAATTAATCCATCAGCCCAATAATTTGTTAAATATTCTTCGTTTAATGAGGTTTTAATTCCAATCATAGAAGTTGTGTTTCTTCTAGCAATAGTAACCTCATTAAGAGCAAAGTTAAGTTCAGAAAAATCTTCAGTTGTAGGAGAAGTTTCTATTTGTAATAAAGATCGTTCTTGAAGTGTATATTCTTTTTTAAGCATTAAGTTAATTGCTTCTTCAATTTGATCTTTTTGTATGGTGGCCAAAAAACCTAAACGCCCCGTATTAATACCCATAATAGGAATATCTAAATCTCTAATGTAGGTTACAGCTCTCAAAATAGTACCATCTCCACCTATGGTAAACATTACATCAAAAGTGTTTGATAAGTCATTAAAATGTGCGTAGGTAGGATACTTTTTATTTAGTGAATTCTTTTCAAGAAATAAATTATAGAATTGTTGTTCAAAAAAAACAACAATATTATGTTTTTCTAAGATAGTTAAAAGAATTTTAACCTCTTTATCTGCAAGTGTAGTATATGCTTGACCGTAAATAGCGACTTTTTTCACTGTTAAAATTTTGTGTTGGTTATTGAAAAAATTACATATCCAAGTACTTTCTTAAATAAGCAGCTCTATCTTTAAGTTCTTCTAAATAAAAATCATCTTCGTGTTGTGTAATAACGTTGTAACCGTACCTACGAAATGTTTGAATAATTTCATTTATTTCTTCTGAAACAACTTTAAGGGTTACTTCAATGCTATTTATGTTTTCTGAAGAAATATATGCACCTAATAATTTACCGTTATTGGCTTCAACTATTTGAGCTACTTGCCCCATAGAATAATCTGTTTTATTCTTGTCAATAATTAAAGTATCACTTTCATTATGTAAAAAAGGGCTGTTAGCAAAAGCATCTAAAATATCACTCAATTCATAATAGCCTACATAATGCAGGTTTTTATCTATAACAGGAATTAAATTCGAGTCGTTATCAGCAAATAAAGTAATTAAATCGAGTAGTGTAGCATTTTCATTTGTGTAAAAATGATCTAGTAAATAAGAGTATTCACTCAGTGTACGATTTTTATTTTCAATAGTTTGAATATCACTTTCAGGTAAACAACCTATTAATCTGTCGTTTTCAACAACAGGAATATGAGTTATAGGTAAATCATTACACAGCTTTTGAGCACTTTTCACTGTGTCGTTTAGCGTAAGTGCTTTAATTTCTTTTAATATAAAATCATTGATTTTCATTACTACGAATATAGTTTAAAATGTTTGAATGCGTTACCTTTGTCCTATAATTTTACAACATGACAAAGTTAAGTGTTAATATTAATAAAATAGCTACACTTCGTAATTCTAGAGGTGGTAACGTGCCTAATTTACTAAAAGTAGCAACTGACATACAAAGTTTTGGGGCCGAAGGAATCACAATTCATCCAAGGCCAGATGAACGTCATATTCGTTACCAAGATGCTTATGATTTAAAATCAATTGTAACAACTGAATATAATATTGAAGGAAATCCAATTGATAAATTTAAACAAATGGTGTTAGAAATTAAACCAACACAAGTAACGTTGGTCCCTGATAGCGTTGATCAACTTACATCTAACGCTGGTTGGGATACTATAACACATCAATCGTATTTAAAAGATGTGATTGCTGAGTTTAAAGAAGCAGGAATTAGAGCATCAATTTTTATTGATACAAATTTAAAGTTAATTGAAGCTGCTGCTAAAACAGGAGCCGATAGAGTTGAGTTGTATACAGAGGAGTTTGCCACGCAGTACGAAAAAGGAAACAAAGAAGCGGTAAAACCATACGCGGAAGCTGCAATTTTAGCAAATGAATTAGGTTTAGGAGTTAATGCAGGTCATGATTTAAGCTTAGATAATATTCAATTTTTTAAACAAAATATTCCTCATTTGGCTGAAGTGTCTATAGGGCATGCGTTAATATCTGAAAGTTTATATTTAGGCTTAGAAAATGTTGTGAATATGTATTTACATCGTTTGCAATAATTATGGAAGTATTACATTCAAAAATCATTGGAGAAGGATCCCCGTTACTTATTTTGCATGGATACTTTGGTATGGGAGACAATTGGAAGTCGCATGCCAATAAATTTGCAGAAGATGGTTTTGAGGTGCATTTAATAGATCAACGTAATCATGGGCGAAGTTTTCATTCGGACGCTTTTGATTATGAGTTAATGGTAGGAGATTTGTATAATTACATTCAATATCATAATCTTAAAAAAGTAGATTTGTTAGGGCATTCTATGGGAGGAAAAACAGTAATGTTATTTGCAACCGAATACCCTGAGTTAGTAAATAAACTAATTGTAGCTGATATTTCTCCAAGAATGTATCCGCCACATCATCACGAAATTTTAGCGGCGTTAAACTCCGTAGATTTTTCGGTGCAAACTTCACGTAAGTTAGTAGATGAAAAATTAGCTGAGTTAATTCCAGAAAAAGGAATCCGTCAATTTTTAGCAAAGAATGTGTACAGAAAAACGAAAGACGAATTAGGGTTTCGTTTTAATTTAAAGTCGTTAACAGAAAATAATAGTGAAGTAGGTGTTGCGTTGCCGTCTTTTACAGTTTTTGAAGGAAAAACGTTGTTTTTGCGTGGATCGAATTCAGGATATATATCAAAAGAAGATGAGCCATTAATTCAGGCACATTTTCCAAAAGCAGTGATAAAAACAATACTCAATGCTGGACACTGGCTGCATGCTGAAAATCCAGAATATTTTTATAAAGAAGCTGTAACTTTTTTAAAATAAAAGCGAGGAGGAATTTATTAATCCCTAGTCCCTCGCTTAAAATAATCGCCCCCCGGCGAAAAACAAAAAAATTATTAAGGGAAATCACTGTTTATCTCGTCAATTAAATAGTTGATATTGTCATCAATTATTTGTTGGTTTTTCATGTAGTTGTAAAAAACATTTACTATAGCTTTTTCAACAATTAAGTTTTTCCTTTTACCTGAGTATACTTTTTGTATGGTTTCTAAAGAGAAATCATGACCGTTTTTACTCAAGTAGTTTTTTACCTTGTCGCGGTATTTAGGTGGCTTAATTTTTTCTAATTCTTTTCGTTGTGTAGCAGTTATCATAAAAACTCAAGTTGTTTTTTAGAAGTTGATAGCACTTTTTAATTTATATTTGTACGTATTGTGTACTTATTACGAAGTAAAAATACAAACAAAAATCTAAATACGAAAACAAAATTAAATAAATTTTAGAAAAAAGTTATTTTTAATGAGCGACTTTGTAGATGAAACATATAAAAGGGTAGAGGAGGTGATTAACTATAAAAGGTTAAATATAAGGTCTTTTGAAGAAATTATTGATGTTTCTAACAACTCTATTGGAACGGCAATACGAAGAAAATCATCATTTAAAAGTAATGTTTTAAACAAAATTCTACATTCTTTTCCTGAAATAAACCCAACTTGGTTATTAACAGGTAAAGAATAAATGCTTTTGTCAGTAACAAACGAACCTTCTTCAATATATAAAATCAAAGATATTAATAGTCGTTTAAAAGATAGTTTGTTGTATTTGTTACAAGAAGATAAAGAAGTTAAAGAGGCAATAGCCAGTCAAGTAGCGAAGGTGTTAAAAGAATAACTAGCTAATCTAATTACTTGTTTTGGTTAAACTTTCTAAGGCGTAATATAATCTATTTTGAGCATTATCTTGCGATCCAAAGATAGATCTATACACTTCACCATTAGGGGTTATTAGTACCCATTGAGGTGTTCCTTCCGAATTAAAAAAATCATACATTTTGTGGTTGTTATCTATATAAATAGGGAACGGGAGTTCGTTTATAGTAAAAATACTCAAGATATCATCCCTGGTAACATTGTTACTGCTAAAGTTACTATGAATACCAATAACTTCAATATCCTTATATGTTTGTTTAAACTTATAGGCTAGTGGAATGGCTCTACCAGTGCAACCTAAACAAGCATTGTTGTAAAACAACAATAATAGAATTTTGTTAGCATACTTTTCAAGTAAGTTAACTTCGTTTTGATTAAAATCGGTTACTTTTATTGAGGTTACAGGTTTGATAGAGTTATTTTTTAATAGCTCAAAAGTACAAAAAGTTAATTGTTTAATTTATAAGCATTTTTAACCATTCTCTTAACAACTAACCTATGAAAAGGTTTTATAAGCTTCATGTATACTTCACCTTTTTTATTATTGTATTCAACTAACGTAATAACTTTGATGTTATAAAAAGGATCGTGATTGTTGTGTACGATTGCTCTAAAATTTAAATGAGTGTCATTAGCACCTAATACAACTTCATTACTTGATATAGAAAAAATTTTAAAGAAACTTACATATCCGCCAACATCAAACCGCTCGTTATAATCATCAGGGTAGTTGTTTTTTAAATTAAAAAAAGCAGCAATTTTATTACGTAATTTAAATAAAAAGTCTACCCAAACTGGAGGTTTATTAAAAATTAAATTTACAATTTCTTCTATTGTGTTTGTATGATTAGTGGTAGAGAATGTGTCATGAAAATTTATTGTAGGAAGTAGTTTTTTAATGTCTTTATTCAAAAGAGTTTTATCTTCTTTAACTTTTTTCATATTACTAATCTCATAAAAATATGAATGTAAATATATAAATAGTAATTGTAGAATTTTAGTATATAGCTATTTAAATTTTAACATAAACTAGTATTTTTTTAACCAAAAAAAGAAAGTTGAGTTATTGTTTGTTTTTACCTAAAGTATATGCTTTACGTAACCATAAGTTTCTTTGTTTAGGAGTTGAATCTTTTATTACTGAAAAGAAAGTAGTTTTTACAGGAGTTATACCGCAAAATTCTAAGGTTCCCTTTTTAAACTGTCTAATAGCGGGTCTTTTCATAAAAAGATAATCATACCAGCTTGGGGTGTCAGAAGTAATGATAAGTCGAGCAGTTTTACCTTTTAAAAGTTTTTTAGGAAAAGGTTTTCCTTCAATAGGTTGAAAAGTTATTCCTGGTAAAAAAGCTCTATCAATAAAACCTTTCATTATAGCAGGGTAACCAGCCCACCAAATAGGAAAAAACCATACAATATGATCTGCTTTTTTAATTTTAGTTAAAGCTTCTTGTAAATCAAGTTCAAGTTCCGTTCTTTTTCGGTAACCAAATTTAAGGTTGGGATTAAAGTTTAAGTCAGTGATGGTAATTTCTTCAATAATAGCATCGGTTTCCAAAACGCCTCTTTTGTAAGAAGCTGCCAGTGCATGGTTAAAACTTTCTTTATCAGGATGTCCGTTTATTAATAAAATATGCTTCATAATATAGTTAAGATTATAAAGCAAAGTACGGGTGGTTTTATAAGCTTAAAAAGGACAATTGTCTAATAAAAAACCGATTTTCTAATTCGGCTTAAATGTCGTTGTGTAATTCCTAAATAAGAAGCTAGGTACTGTAATGGAATGGTTTTTAGGTAGTTTGGGTGCGTTTCTAACAGTTTTTTGTAACGGTTTTCAGCGCTTTCATTTTGCAAAACAAATATTCTGTTTTCAAGATTTATATATTCTTGTTCAGCAAATATTTTAAAAAGGCGTAGCCAATTGGTACTTGAGTTTTCTAGTGCTACAAATTGTTCTTTGGTAATGATGTATAGTTCAGCGTTGGTTAACGCTTGAATATTTTCATTAGTTTTTGTTTGAGAAATAAAAGATGAATATGCAGTAACAAATGAGTTTTCTGATAAAAAACAATAAGTAGCTTCTTTTTCGTCAGACGAATGATAAAACGACCTAAAAATACCAGAAGTTATAAAAGCTACTTCTTTGCAAGTGTTACCTTCTTGAATAAAAAAATCACCTTTGTTAAGTTTTTTATATCTAACTAAATTTACAAAGTTGTCTATTTCTTCTTCGGAAAGAATATTATAAGAGGCCAAGTGTTTTTTGAGCATTTTATTGTTTTAATTAAAAATAAGACGAAGTTAAAATAAAAATCCATCAAAAATTAAAACAAAGCTTTAAACCTGTCAAAACAGCAGGTTTCTGTTTTGGTATGGTTATGGTAAAGTATATGAAGTGTTACGAATTAATAGTTTCAGTGAAAAAGAGTAAATTTATAATTCATAACCAATTAAATAAAAAAGAAATATGAAAACATTTTTAAAAGTATTGTTAACGGCATTAGCAGTAATTGTATTGGCAAATATTTTACCAGGAGTAACAGTAGCTAGTTATACAACTGCAGTAATTGTAGCAGTAGTAATTGCGTTGTTAAACCTGTTTGTACGTCCGTTGTTAGTATTTTTTACACTACCAGCAACCATCGTTACATTAGGGTTATTCTTATTTGTGATTAATGCAGTGATTATATTATTGGCAGATAAATTAGTGTCAGGGTTTGCAGTTAGCGGATTTTTTACAGCACTCTTGTTCAGTGTGTTGCTGTCAATTTTCAGATCGTTAATGTTTTCACTATTAAAAGAAGGAGACGAATAAGTAACCTAAAACATTAAAAACTAGAAAATAAGGGAAGTAAAAAAGATAATATTCTTATAACTAAAAGTCTTGGTTATCAATAAATAAAGTAGTAATTTTGCACCCGATTTTTTAAGAAACAGATTTTTAAGATGAATATAACAAAAGAAAACGTAGATGCATTAAATGCAGTTGTAAAAGTTGATATTGTTGCAGAAGATTATCAAGATAAAGTAACAAAAGTATTAAACGATTACCGTAAAACAGCTAACATTCCTGGTTTTAGAAAAGGTCATGTACCAATGGGAATGGTAAAGAAGCAGTACGGAAAATCAGTAATGATTGATGAGGTAAACAAGCTTTTACAAGAGTCGTTAAACAAATTCTTAGTTGAAGAGAAGTTAGATATCTTAGGTAACCCATTACCAAGAGTTCAAGAAGATTTCAATTGGGATGCAGATAAATTCTCTTTTGAATTCGAATTAGGATTAGCTCCTGAGTTCGACGTAAACTTACAACCAAAAAACAAAGTAACTCAATATAACATTGTTGCTACAGACGAGTTAATCGAGAAAGAAGTTGAAAACATCCAATCTCGTTACGGTAAAATGTCAGCTAAAGACGAAGTTGCTGAACAAACTAATGTAACTGGTACTTTTGTAAACGAAGAGAAAGAAATCAACAAAAAATCTACAATTTCTGTAAAAGATATTAAAGGAAAAACAAACTTAAAGAAGTTTGTAGGTGCTAAAGTTGGAGACGTTTTAGAATTAAAAACTAAAAACTTATTTGAAGACGAGCACAAGTTACAAGGGGCTTTAGGAGTATCTCACGAAGAGGTTCATGACTTAGATATTCCTGTAACATTTACTATTGAAGAAATTACTGAGATAGAACCAGCAGAATTAGATCAAGAGTTATTTGATAAGTTATTTGCTGATGGAAGTGTAAAAACTGTAACTGAATTAAAAGATAAAATTAAAGAAGACGCAGAAAAGCAATTCCAACAACAAGCAGATCAACAATTGTTAAACGCAATTACCGAGAACTTAGTGGATAACACAAAGTTTGATTTACCAGTTGAATTCTTACAAAAGTGGTTACAAACTGCAGGAGAAAAAGAATTAACTGCTGAAGAAGCTGTTGAAGAATATAACAAGTCTGAAAAAGGATTACGTTACCAATTAATCGAAGGAAAGATTATGAAAGATAACGACATCAAATTAGACTATGCAGAGTTAGTAGACTATGCAAAAGGATTTATTAGAGCTCAAATGGCTCAATTTGGAAACATGAATCCAGAAGAAAAAGAGTTAGATGATATCGCAGGAAGAATCTTACAAAATCAAGACGAAGCTCAAAAATTACAATCTCAATTAATAAGCCAAAAATTATTAGCTTTTTATAAAGAAAACATGAGCTTTGATACAAAAGAAGTTTCTTACGAAGATTTCATTAAAGAAGTATACAAGTAATAGTTAATTACTAAAATTATAAATAAAAACCTGAATGTACATTCAGGTTTTTTTAGCCATTAACAGTAACAAAATACTAAAGAAATAGTTCTTATATTTACATCTTTATAACCCAAAAACATTTTAAAAATGGATTACGGAAAAGAGTTCGAAAAATACGCAACAAAACACCACGGAATAAATAGTAATTACTTAGGAAAAATAACAAGTAGCTTAACTCCATATATTATGGAAGAACGCCAAATGAACATTACTCAAATGGATGTTTTTTCTCGTTTAATGATGGATAGAATTATTTTTTTAGGTACTGGAATTAATGACCAAGTAGCCAATGTAATTCAAGCACAATTATTGTTTTTAGAAAGTGTAGATGCATCAAAAGATATTTCAATTTACATTAATTCACCAGGAGGTGGTGTATATGCTGGTTTGGGTATTTACGATACTATGCAATTTATTAAACCAGATGTAGCAACAATTTGTACAGGTATGGCTGCTTCAATGGGAGCTGTATTAATGTGTGCAGGAGAAAAAGGAAAGCGTTCAGCATTACCACACTCTCGTATTATGATTCATCAGCCACTAGGTGGAGCACAAGGACAAGCATCTGATATTGAAATTACAGCTCGTGAAATTTTAAAATTAAAAGATGAGTTGTATGAAATCATAGCTAAGCACTCAGGTCAAACAGTAGAAAAAGTAAACAAAGATTCTGATAGAGATTATTGGATGAAGGCCGACGAAGCAAAAGCATACGGTATGGTAGACGAAATTTTAACTAGAAAATAATAAACAAGCTAATAGCACTGAGCTATTGGCAATAAGCTGATAAGATGTCGAAAGAAGAAAATTTACAATGTTCCTTTTGCGGGCGTAAAAAACCAGAAACCGATTTATTAATTGCTGGTTTAGATGCACATATATGTGATAAATGTATAGAGCAAGCCTATGGAATTGTAGAAGAGGAAATAGCTGAAGCTAAAACAAGCGATTTATCAAAAGATTTAACCTTGAAAAAGCCAAGAGAAATCAAAGCTTTTTTAGATGAATATATTATAGGGCAAGATCAAACCAAAAGAGCTATGTCTGTAGCTGTATACAATCATTATAAAAGATTGTTACAAACTAGAGATGATGAAGATGAGGTAGAGATAGAAAAATCGAACATTGTTTTAGTAGGAGAAACTGGAACAGGAAAAACCTTAGTGGCTCGTACAATTGCTAAAATGCTAAATGTACCATTTTCTATAGTAGATGCAACTGTATTAACACAAGCAGGTTATGTAGGAGAAGACGTAGAAAGTATTTTAAGTCGTTTGTTACAAGCAGCAGATTACGATGTTGAAAAAGCAGAAAGAGGTATAGTATTTATTGATGAAATAGATAAAATAGCTCGTAAAGGAGACAATCCATCAATTACACGAGATGTTTCTGGAGAAGGTGTGCAGCAAGCTTTATTAAAGTTATTAGAAGGAGCAGTTGTAAATGTGGCTCCTAAAGGAGGAAGAAAGCATCCAGAACAAAAGTTTATTGAAGTAAATACTAAAGATATTTTATTTATTGCAGGAGGAGCATTTTCTGGAATTGATAGATTTATTAGTAAGCGTTTAAATATGCAAGCAGTTGGTTATAGTGCTTCGGTAGAAGAAGATAAAATTGACCACGATAACTTATTGCAATACATTACACCTCTAGATTTAAAGTCTTTTGGTTTAATACCAGAAATCATTGGTCGTTTACCAGTATTGAGTTATATGAATCCGTTAGATGAAAAAACACTTAGAGCTATTTTAACAGAGCCTAAGAACTCAATAATCAAACAGTATACAAAACTGTTTGCAATGGATGATGTAACGTTTGAAATGACTGAAGATGCATTGCAATTTATTGTTGATAAAGCAGTAGAGTATAAACTAGGAGCTCGAGGATTACGTTCGTTATGTGAAGCTATTTTAACCGATGCGATGTTCGATATGCCAAGTTCTGAAGAAAAAGAATTTAAGGTAACAAAAGAATATGCTGAATCTAAACTAACAAAATCGGCATTAAAAAAATTAAGAGCAGCATCTTAAAAATATTAATTGAAAGAAATAAAAAAAGCCATCAAATTTGATGGCTTTTTTAGTACGTTTGAAACTAAATATGTTATTCTGTTTTATGAAGCTTACTATATTGCTGTATCCATTTAGTAATCTCTTCGTCTTTAATATCATATTTGTACATAAGATCTTCTCTTATCTGCTTTAAATATGTTTCGTTTAATACACTTTTTTCATATTCAGAAACAACCAATTTTATAAAGCTTTCGGCATACTTTTGTACAGGTTTTTTTATTTCCTTAGGTTTGTTTTCAGTAGATTCTACTTTATTTTCTTCCTGTTCTACAACAATCTCTTCTTTTGCTACCTTGTTATCAGAAACAGTACCATTACTGGTTGTATATGTAGTTTTTTCGTCTTTATACCATCCTTGAGGAATGTTAGCTAATTGCTTTTCACTAACAATTATAGTTTTAATTTTATTACCAGTAACATCCATACTTTCTAAGTTAGGGCAGTTTGAAACGTCTAACGTAGTAAGTTGATTGTAACTAGCGTATAAACTTTGAATGTTTGGGTTTTCACCAAGTATTAAAGATGTTAATTTGTTATAATCACAACTTATATAAGTTAAATTATGATTTTTGCTAACATCCAAACGTTCAATTTTATTTTCACTACAGTTTAAAAAACTAATAGAAGAGCTTTGTGATAAATCAATTTTAGTAATTTCATTGCCAAAACAATCTAAACGTCTTAAATTAGGAAAACTTTCTAAGCCTGTTAAGTCTTTAATTTTAGAATATACATTAGGTAAATCTTTATTAGTAACAGGATCATTAACATTTAAGTTGGTAACATACTCAGCATCACTAATTGTAATACTACCATTCAAACCATTCGAGTCAATTTTTAAGTTAATTAAACATTCTTCTAAGCCAATATCAGGAATACGAATTGTTTCTTGTGAATATATGTTAAATGCAAAAAAAGTTGCAAAACAAGCTGAAGTAATTATTTTCATTAATTTGTATTTGGGGAAATTTTTGTCAAAATTATGTAATTATATGTTTTTAGCAAATTAAATTTGCCTAGAGTTTTGTAACAATAAAATAACTTTTAAAACTAGTAGTATATTTGTTTGCTGTATTTCTGTAGTATATGATAACCCAACAGACCATTGATAAAGTTTTTGAGAACGCTCGAGTAGAAGAGGTGATAGGAGAATTCGTTCAGTTAAAAAAATCAGGAAGTAACTTTAAAGGGTTAAGTCCGTTTACAGACGAACGTACTCCTTCGTTTATGGTATCGCCTGTAAAACAAATATGGAAAGATTTTAGTACGGGAAAAGGAGGGAATGCAATTTCATTTTTAATGGAACACGAGCATTATACCTACCCAGAAGCAATAAGGTGGTTAGCTAAAAAATACAATATTGAAATTGAAGAAACCGAGCAGTCTGATGAACAAAAACAGCAGATGAATGAGCGAGAAAGTATGTTCCTGGTTTCAAAATTTGCCAAAGACTACTTTCATGATGTATTAATGAATACACAAAACGGAAGAGCAATTGGGCTGTCTTATTTCAAAGAGAGAGGATTTAGAGAAGATACTATTGAAAAATTTGATTTAGGGTATTGTAAAGACGAATGGGATAATTTTACCAAAGCAGCATTGGACAAAGGGTATGATTTAAAATATCTAAAATCTACAGGTTTAACGATTGTAAAAGAAGGAGGAGCAGAAGATAGGAAGTTCGACCGATTCAAAGGGCGTGTGATGTTTCCTATTCACAGTATGTCTGGTCGTATTTTAGGTTTTGGAGGTAGAATACTTACTAACGATAAAAAGGCCGCAAAATACCTCAATTCTCCTGAGAGTGATATCTATCATAAAAGTAAAATTCTTTACGGTCTATATCAAGCTAAAAAAGAAATAGCGAAAGAAGATAACTGTTTTTTAGTAGAAGGATATACTGATGTAATTTCATTTCATCAATCAGGAATTGAAAATGTCGTAGCCTCTTCTGGTACAGCATTAACACCCGATCAAATTCGTTTGGTAAATCGATTAACACAGAATATAACTGTGCTTTTTGATGGTGATGCAGCTGGAATTAGAGCCTCAATTCGTGGAATAGATTTAATTCTTGAGCAAGGAATGAATGTAAGGGTAGTGGCTTTCCCTGAAGGTGAAGACCCTGATAGTTTTGCCAAAGCACATTCAAATGCTGAATTAAAACAGTATTTAGAAGAGAAGTCACAAGACTTTATAGAGTTTAAAGTTTCTTTATTAATGAAAGAAGCGGCGAACGACCCTGTAAAAAAAGCAGGTTTAATTCGAGATATAGTTACAAGTATTTCTAAAATTCCTGATGGTATTCAACGGGAAGTGTATGTGCAAGAGTGTGCACGTATTATGGACATTTCCGAGAGAGTATTATTTAGTGAGTTAGCCCAGTTGTTAAAAAAAGGAGCAACAGCAATGAGAAAGAGTAGTGCAGGGCAAGACCCTAACCAACCACCTTCAGAATACTTTCAAGAGCAAGGACAAGCTTCAATGGAAGCAATAAAAGGAGGAAAAGGGAAGTTGCAACACAATATCAACCAATTAAATATTCTTGAAAAAGAAGTTATTAGAATATTGTTGTTATACGGAAATGAAGTTGTTGATTTTGTAAACTGGGTAGATGCAGTTGATGAAAGAGGGCGTCCATTTTTAGAAAAAGAAGAATATCAAAATACGGTTTCAAACGAGTTGTACTTGAACTTACAAGAAGACGAAATAGAGTTTACCAACGAAATATTTCGATTAACCTATTATGAGTTAATTCATCAATTAAATCAAGATGAAAAAATTAAAGTAGATCATTTGGTAATGCACGAAAATCCACAAATATCTAGCTTAGTAACGAATATTTTGATGGATGAAGAAAAATACAATCTAAGCGATTGGGAGCGTAAAGAAGTTTTTGTAACGGAAACCGTAAAAATTCTTCCAAAGTTGGTAACGGATGCTATTTTAAACTTACGTAGAGTTTTGATTGAAGAAAAAATTAAAGAAATCCTACAAGAAAGCCAAGAGCAAAAAGCAGTTCCAAATCTAGAAGAAATAAGTAATTATACAGGGTTGAAAAAACGTCTTTTTGAAAAATTAAACCGTGTAATCTAAATATCACTCACTAAGAATAAAATTAATAGAAAAGTAAAATTATTTTATTATTTAAATTCTTTAGGAATTTCACAAATAGGAATAGGTATCATTTTATGTTGATTAATTCGGTTGAGACGTGTGTATATTTTATATACTTCTAACTCTCTACCAGAAAATTCATCCACAGTTTTACCAGCATCTTGCATTTCCATTGCCCATTCTAACTCATCATATGAAGCTCCAATTTGGTCTTCATCAGTTCTACTATCTCCAAACAAACCATCGGTAGGTTGTGCTTTTTGAATAGAAGAAGGAACATCTAAATATGCGGCCAATTCATATACTTCTGATTTTACTAAGTCAGCAATAGGACTTAAATCTACACCGCCATCACCGTATTTGGTATAAAACCCAACACCAAAATCCTCCACTTTGTTTCCAGTTCCTGCAACTAATAAACCGTGCAACCCAGCAAAATAGTATAAGGTTGTCATACGTAAACGAGCACGAGTGTTTGCTAAAGCTAAATCAACTTTAGGAGAAGACTCTATTGGAGGAACCACCGTTTTAAAATCTTCAAAAGTAGAGGTTAAGTTTACCTCTGCTTCACTCACATTGCTAAAACGTTCTTTTAATTGTTTTATGTGTTCATTAGCTCTGTTTACCTGACTTTTAGCTTGATGAATAGGTAACTCAACACACAACGTAGGTAAACCAGTTTTAGCACACAAAGTAGAGGTAACTGCACTATCAATACCACCAGAAATTCCTACAACAAAACCATTCACTTTTGCATTAGTAGCGTAATCTTTTAACCAATTTATAATGTGTTCAGCAACCTTAGGAGTATTCATTTTTGTGATATTTTAAGAGTTTACAGTTAAGAGGTAAAAACTAATTTAGTAATTTCGACGTTGTAATTTAGAATGTAAATATACTAAAGTTCATGAGAAAAATTTTAGCACTAGTTGCCTTAGTTTTTATAAGTTTTTCATGTAAAAACGAAGAAAGTAATAAGTTAGATGTTGATGTATCTAATATTAGTGTAAATGTCAATTTAGAACGTTTTGATGTTGACTTTTATACAACTAAAACAAACGAGCTTACTAAGACAAAAGAAAAGTACCCGATGCTTTTCCCTCCACAACCTGATAGTGTTTGGATAAATAAGATTAATAATAAAGATGAGCAAGAATTATTTACTGAAACTCAAAAGGTTTTTTCTGATGTCGAAGAAGAAAAGGAGCAGTTAATATCATTATTTAAACATGTAAAATATTATAATCCAAGGTTTGTTAGTCCGAAAGTGATTACCATGCTAACAAATATTGATTATAATAACAGAATTGTATATACAGATAGTTTGTTGTTGGTTTCTTTAGATGCTTATTTAGGTGAAAAACATGAGTTTTATAATGATTATCCAGCTTATGTAAAACAAAATAATACTAAAAAGCACATCGTAGTTGACGTTGCCAAGGCTATAGTAGGTAAACAAATGCTACCTAGTATGGCAAGGAGTTTCATAGATAAAATGATTTATCGAGGAAAAAAAATGTATTTGCTAGATGCTTATTTACCTAACGTAGCCGATGCTGTAAAAATAGGGTATTCACAAAAAAAACTAGAGTGGGCAGAGAGTAATGAAGAACAAATATGGATGTATTTTATAGAAAAAGATTTGTTGTACAGTACTAGTAAAGATGTAGATAAACGCTTTTTAGATTTAGCTCCTTTTTCTAAGTTTTATATGGAAGAAGATAGTCAATCTCCAGGAAGAATAGGAGAGTGGATTGGTTGGCAAATCGTAAGTTCGTACATGCAAAAGAATGATGTATCTTTGCATCAATTATTACAAACGAGTGAAGAGGAGATTTTCAAAAACTCAAGATATAAACCAAAAAGATAATGGCGATAGAACATACATCAAAAATAACATTTAAAGTAGGGCTAGACGAAAATAGAATTCCAGAAGAAATTACTTGGAATGCAGAAGACGGAGGTATAAAAGATGAAGCTTCAAAAGCAATTATGCTATCTGTTTGGGATCATAAACAAAAAGATACGTTACGTATGGATTTATGGACTAAAGATATGCCTGTAGATGAAATGAAGCAGTTTTTTCATCAAACCTTAGTGTCTATGGCAAACTCTTTTGAAAGAGCTACAAATGATGAAAAAATGAGTGCTACCATGCGCGATTTTTGCGACTACTTTGCTGAAAAGCTTGAGTTAATTCAGAAATAAAAAAAAGCAGCTTTAAAAGCTGCTTTTTTTTATGCGTTGTAATTTTTTATCTTATTAATAATTGTTTCATAATCATTAGAATTGTTTACAAAATCTAAATCAGAAACATCAACAATTAGGATGTTTAAATCAGGTTGTGTTTTAATGAAATTACTGTAACCATCATGGATTTTTTGTAAATAACTTGCTTCTATATTTTGTTCGTAATCGCGCCCGCGTTTTTTAATGTTTTCTAATAAACGCTCAGTATTTTGATATAAGTACACATATAAATCAGGCTTTGTGATTTCTTTGTACATTAAATCAAACATTTTTCTGTACAATTTATACTCATCACTATGTAAAGTAATTTGAGCAAAAATAAGTGATTTAAAAATGTAGTAATCTGAAACAATAAAATTTTTAAATAAATCGAACTGTGCTAAATCATCAGAAAGCTGTTGGTAACGATCTGCTAAAAAACTCATTTCTAAAGGAAAAGCATAGCGTTCATTGTCGTTATAAAACTTTGGTAAAAACGGATTGTCCGCAAAACGTTCTAAGACAATTTTTGCATTAAATTCATCAGACATCATATTGGCTAATGATGTTTTTCCGGCACCAATATTACCTTCAATAGCTATATAATTATACTTTTCGGTAATAGGAATTGGCCTTTCTAATTTTACATCTAACTTGATAATTTCAGAAGTGTCTGCGCAGTTTTCTAAACAAATGTATAAATGCTTTTTTTCAATTGGATGAATAACATTACGAGCAATTTGAACCAAAGGAACTAAAGCAAATTTACGATCTAACATTCGTGGATGTGGAACAATTAAGGTTTTTGAAAATATAATTTCATCATCAAATAATAAAATATCCAAATCAATCAATCTGTCAGAATATTCTTCAGCATTTTTTCTAGTTCTTCCAAGCTCTTTCTCGATATAGAGTAACCTAAGTATTAATTGTTCAGGAGGTAAATATGTTGAAACTTTAATACAAGTGTTGTAAAAATTATTACTGTCAAATCCCCATGAAGCAGTTTCGTATACAGATGCTACTTTTAATACAGCACCTACTTTATCTGCAATTAAGTTAATTGCTTTCTGAATGTTAGCTAGCTTATCTCCTTGGTTGGTTCCTATAGAAATGTATGTGATTCGTTGTATTTTCATGAATGGGATGCAAAGAAAACTAAAACTAAAAAAAGAAAGGCTAAAAAAAGATTTTTATTTAAATAAATTTTTCAAAAAAAAAGTAGGGTATTTTATTTTTCAACTGTTGTAGTAATGGATTTCTTTATAGAGTAAGATTTTTATATGATTATTGGGGAATGATCTGAAATAACTCTAAAGTTAAAGGCTGCTAATTTTAGCAGCCTTTCTTTATTTAAAGAGGTGTATAAAAACAAAAAGCAACCTTATAAGGTTGCTTTTTTATATCTAAAGAATTTTATGATTCTTTTTTATCCTGTCTAGGTTTTCTATCGTCACGACGATTATCGCGATTACGATTATCTCTTCCTTTGTTGTTATCTCTAGGTGGTCTTGCTACATAACCTTCTGGTTTAGGTAATAAGGCTTTACGAGATACTTTTTCTTTACGTGTTTTTGGGTCAATTCCGAAGTATTTTACATCTAAAATATCCCCTAAATTAACAACGTCAGTTACGTTGTTTGTACGTTCCCAAGCCAATTCGCTAACGTGTAGTAAAACTTCATTTCCTGGAGCTTCAGTATATTCTACAACAGCACCAAAATCTAATAACTTCACTACTTTTACTTCATATACAGAACCTTTTTCAGGTTTAAACATCATTGAATCGATGCGAGCGATAACCTTATCAATTCCTTCTTGATTTGTTCCTAAAATCTCAACGATACCTTCTTCAGTAACAGGGTCTTCGTTAATAACAATCGTAGTTTCTGTTTCTTTTTGTAACTCTTGGATATGTTTTCCACCCGGACCAATGAATGCTCCAATTAAGTCGTTAGGAATTACTCTATTTACCATTTTAGGTGCATGAGATTTAACATCGTCATTTGGAGTAGCGATAGTATCCGTTAATTTTTCTAAGATATGTAAACGACCATCACGAGCTTGTTTTAAAGCTTTTACTAAGATTTCATATGATAATCCTTTAATCTTAATATCCATTTGACAAGCTGTAATACCATCAGCAGTACCAGTTACTTTAAAGTCCATGTCTCCTAAGTGATCTTCATCTCCTAAAATATCAGATAAAACTGCATAACGATCACCATCAGAAATTAACCCCATTGCAATACCAGAAACTGGTTTTTTCATTTGAACCCCTGCGTCCATCAGTGCCATTGTACCCGAACAAACAGTAGCCATTGAAGAAGAACCATTAGATTCTAATACTTCAGATACTATACGAACTGTATAAGGGCAATCTTCAGGAATCATTCCTTTTAAAGCTCTTTGAGCTAGGTTACCATGACCAATTTCACGGCGAGAAGTTCCTCTTAAAGGGCGTGCTTCTCCAGTTGAAAAAGGAGGGAAGTTATAGTGTAAGTAGAATTTCTCTTCTCCTTGCATTGTTGGAGAATCTACCATGTTTGCATCTCTAGAAGTACCTAAAGTTACTGTAGCTAATGCTTGAGTTTCTCCACGTGTAAAGATTGATGAACCATGAGTTCTTGGTAAGTAATCTACCTCACACCAAATAGGTCTAATATCAGTAGTGGTACGTCCGTCTAAACGTAAACCTTCATTTAAAGTTAAATCTCTAACAGCAGCTTTGTGTGCTTTACTAAAATATTTTCCTACTAAATCACCGTATTCTTCTAATTCTTCTTCGGTGAACATTGCAATAACCTCTTCTTTAACTTCAGAAAAAGCTAATCCTCTTTCTTGTTTAGAAGTTCCTTTTTTAGCAATGTCATAACATTTTTGGTAAGCTGCATCATGAATTTTTTGTGCTAACTCTTCGTCTTCAGCTTCTCCTTCATACTCACGAGTTTCTTTTTTACCAAAAGCTTCTGCCAATGCTACCTGAGCATCACATTGTACTTTAATAGCTTCGTGTGCCACACGGATTGCTTCTGCCATTTCTTCTTCAGAAACTTCATCCATTTCTCCTTCAACCATTGCAACAAAGTCATTAGAAGCTCCAACCATTAAGTCGATATCCGCTTCAGCTAATTGAGTAGCACTAGGGTTGATAATGAATTCACCATTAATACGCGCAACACGTACTTCCGAAATTGGTGCTTCAAAAGGGATGTCTGATAATTGAATTGCAGCAGAGGCGGCTAAACCAGCTAAGGCATCTGGCATTACCTCTTCGTCATGAGACATTAATTGAATCATTACCTGAGTTTCTGCGTGGTAATCTTTTGGGAATAGTGGACGCAATACACGGTCTACTAAACGCATTGTTAAAATTTCTTCGTTTGAAGGGCGTGCTTCACGCTTCATAAATCCACCAGGGTAACGACCTGCAGCTGCAAATTTTTCACGGTAATCTACCGTTAATGGTAAAAAGTCAATACCTGGATTTGCAGTTCTTGCTGATACAACTGTTGCTAATAACATTGTATCTCCCATTCTTACAACAACAGAACCATCTGCTTGTTTTGCTAATTTTCCTGTTTCTAATGTGATGGTTCTTCCATCTCCAAGTTCTATTACTTGGTTAAATACTTTTGGAATCATAAATTAATTCTTCTAAATTTTAATTCGTTTTTGTTTGTTGTTGTGTTGTTGTTGCTCCAATGGAAAATCAAAATTGTTGTTAGTAATTTTGAGCTTTTTATATATAAATTTCTGTTTGTTAGTCAGAAATAAACTTCATGTAAAAATAAAAAAGAGGCACGTTTATAGAGCCTCTTTTCTTGTAGAATTATTTTCTAATTCCTAATTCTTTAATAATCGCACGATATCTATTAATCTCTTTTTTCTTTAGATAATCTAATAAGCTTCTACGCTTACCTACCATACGTACTAACGAGCGTTCTGTGTTAAAATCTTTACGATTTTTCTTTAAATGCTCAGTTAAGTGGTTAATTCTGTGCGTAAATAACGCGATTTGACCTTCTGCAGTACCAGTATCATTTGCTCCTTTACCGTGTTTTGCGAAGATTTGTTCTTTAACTTCTTTTGTTAAATACATGCCAATATTATTTAAATGATTATTATGTACTCAATGCATTTACATTGAAGATGCAAATGTACGATTATTTTTTTGAATGGTAACGAAAAAGTTAGAAAGCAAAAAAGCTAGCAATCGCTAGCTTTTTTGTTATGCTCTTACAGGTTGATTTTGTATTAAATCTAAATACAAGTTTACCTGTTTTTTTAAGTCTTTTCGTTCGTAAATACCATCTAAGAAACCGTGTTCTAATAAAAATTCAGAACGTTGGAAGCCTTCTGGTAAATCTTTACCAGTAGTGTCTTTTACTACACGAGGTCCTGCAAATCCAATTAAAGCATTTGGTTCAGCAATGTTTATATCTCCTAACATGGCAAATGAAGCTGTGGTTCCTCCAGTAGTTGGATCGGTACATAAAGATATGTATGGAATTTTAGCCTCTGCTAATTGCGCTAGCTTTGCAGAAGTTTTAGCTAATTGCATTAAAGAAAGTAAAGCCTCTTGCATACGAGCTCCTCCTGATTTAGAAATCATTAAGAAAGGAATATTGTTTTTGATAGAATAATCAATAGCTCTTGCTATTTTTTCACCAACAACACTTCCCATAGATCCACCAATAAAAGCAAAATCCATTGAAGCAATTACTAAATCTTTTCCCATTGATTTACCAACAGCAGCACGAGCAGCATCTTTTAATCCTGTTTTCTTCTGAGCAGCTTTTAGTTTTTCAGGGTACTTTTTAGTATCCTCAAATTTTAATGGGTCTTTAGCAGATAATTTTGGATCAAGTTCTGTGAACTTATTATCGTCAAAAAATATTTCAAAATATTCTTTACTCCCTATACGTACATGATATCCATCTTCTGGACTTACGTATAAATTTTTTTTAAGTTCGTCTGTGTCAATTATCTTTCCGCTTGGGGTTTTATACCACAAGCCTTTTGGTGTGTCTTTCTTTTCTTCTGTTGGGGTTTGAATCCCTTTGTCTGTACGTTTAAACCAAGCCATAATTTAGTTTTTTAATCTTTAGTTGTTTGGTTTTTCTTTTTTCAAAGAATTTTATAATGTGTTTACATTATTTAGGTCTTCAAAAGCTTTCTTTAATCTAGCTTTAAAAGTTTGTTCTCCTTCACGTAACCATTTACGAGGGTCATAATGTTTTTTGTTAGGAATATCATCTCCTTCAGGGTTACCGATTTGAGATTGCAAATATGCAGATTTTTCTTTCATATAATCACGAACACCTTCGGTAAATGCATATTGCAAATCAGTATCGATATTCATTTTTATAACTCCGTAACTAATTGCTTCACGAATTTCTTCTAAAGTAGAACCAGATCCTCCGTGGAAAACAAAGTCGATTGTGTTATGAGGAACGTTATATTTTTCTGAAATGTGTTCTTGTGAGTTCTTTAAAATTTTTGGAGTTAATTTTACGTTTCCTGGTTTATATACTCCGTGAACATTTCCGAAGGCAGCAGCAATAGTAAATTGTGGACTAACTTTCATTAATTCTTCATAAGCATAAGCCACTTCTTCTGGCTGTGTGTATAATTTAGAGCTATCAACATCTGTATTATCAACACCGTCTTCTTCACCTCCAGTAATTCCTAATTCAATTTCTAAAGTCATTCCCATTTTACTCATACGAGCAAGGTATTCTTTACAAATTTCAATATTTTCTTCTATTGGTTCTTCACTTAAGTCAATCATGTGAGAACTGTATAGAGGTTTTCCTGTTTCTTTATAAAATTGCTCACTAGCATCTAATAAACCATCAATCCAAGGTAATAATTTTTTTGCAGCATGGTCGGTGTGTAAAATAACAGGAATACCATATGCTTCAGCTAATAAGTGTATATGCTTAGCGCCAGCTACTGCACCAGCAATAGCAGCTTTTTCATTATCGTTTGATAAGCCTTTACCTGCATTGAATTGAGCACCTCCATTAGAGAACTGGATTATTACAGGCGAGTTAAGTTCTTTAGCTGTTTCTAAAACCGTATTAATTGTGTTTGATCCTACAACATTAACAGCAGGTAAAGCAAAACCTTTTTGTTTTGCTAATTTAAAAATTGCTTGAACTTCTTTTCCGGTGGCAACTCCAGGTTTAATCATTTTTTATTTTGTTTAGTAGTGTGTTACTTAGTTTAAGGAACAAATCTACACTTTTTTATACAAGTTGCGATAAATTTTTATTAGAAAGTACTTTGTTAAAAGGGGTAATTAATACCTATATTTAGCACAGAGTTAGAGAAATTGAAGTTTTGGAACCACTTATTATTAGTTAAATATGGTTCATGTGCTTTGAATCCTAAATCCAATCTTGCAATTAAAAATTTAAAGTCGTAACGAAGCCCGAAACCAGCACCAACAGCCATATCTTTTAACGATTTAAAACCATTAAATTTAGCTGGATCATCAACAAATTCTGTGTTGGTTATATCCCAAATGTTTCCTGCATCAATAAATAAAGCAGACTTTAAAGAACCAAAAACGTTAAAACGGTATTCAAAGCTAGTTAAAAATTTTAAGCTACCAATGTTGTATTCAAGAAGAGGTGCTCTAGTACCAGGACCCAAATCGTAGGTTCTCCATGCACGTATGTCGTTAGAACCTCCTGCAAAATAACTACGAGAAAAAGGAACGCCAGAATTATCATAAGTAAAAATAGCTCCAAGAAAAGTTCTGTGCGCTAAAACATTGTTATCACCTAAATCCCAATATTTTTTATACTCAATATCTGTTTTAAAATATTGAGCAATAGGAATTTTAAAAACAGTTTTTTGTCCAGAACTATTGCTCTTATTTGATAAAAGCCCCATAATATTTCCTGAGTTAGCAACTCTAAACTTAAAAAAAGAAAAGCTAGCATCTTTAATACTTTCTTGATTATTATAGGTATAACTATAGGCTATTTCTGGAATTAAAAAGTCGGATGTTACAATATTATATCTGTTAGCAAGGTTTAAGACGTTTTGAAACTCAATTGGGTTTGATGCTGCAAAATTAGCATCGGTAAGAACGCCTGAAATGAAATTAATTATTTCACCTGAGTTACTAGGGGTATTGTCTGGAAACGTATATGAAGGATCATAAATTTCAGCGACTTCAGATAATTTTCGATATTCAGAATTATATATAGAAAAATAATTATCAACATTTAGATTTCTAATATATTGAGTATTTAATAGTTCTAATTGAATGGATTTTCTTTTGTTATAGTCCCATTTGTAATCTATACCAATAGATATATTTTGTTTATCCAATCCTATGTTTTTTTGAATTCCTATTCCTGAGTAAAACTTAGTTCTAGGAAACATTCTTTTTGGAACCAATTTATGCAATCCGAAAGGAGCCATAAATCGAGGAACTTCTAGTGAAATATCCGAACCAATTTCCCAACCGGGTCCATTATTGGAGTTAAAATAAGAACCAAAAGTAGAGAGTTTAAAAAGCTCAGCACCTTTAAATGTATTTCTATTAGTTAATGAAAACTTTAAAGAAACATCAAAGTTACGAATGTTGGAACGTGATAATTCTGTTTCAAAACCTAAAGTGTATTTTTCTATAGGGGTTAAATATACATTGGCTTCCAGTTCGTTTTCGCTTAATTCATTATATCGAATAGAGGTTGCTTTGAAGTTTTTTAATCCTCTTAAATGTGTGCGTGTTAAATTTCTTAGTGAGTCACTATAAACGGTATTTGGTTTTATGAATAAAGATTGAGATAAGTACTTAGGATTGTATTTTAGTTTTCGAAGTGCGTAAAAATTAATTCCATTATAACTTACACTGTCTTTATGCTTAGAGTTTCTAGTGCTATAATTATAGTCGGTATAAACGTTTACTTTTCTTAATTTCTGAATTTGAAAAGGAATAGTTTTATCAGAAATATTGATATCTACATCGGTTTTTTCATAATTTTTTAAAGTGTCATTTTCAAAGGAGATATAATTTTCATTAAATTGATATATTCCTTTATTCCTAAAAAGTTTTACAAGTCGATTCGCTTCCTTTATAAAGTTGTCATTCTTATAATGATCTCCAGGTTTTAGGTAGCTTTTCTTTTTTGTAAGTTGATATAAAGAATCAAGAACTGGAGATGTAATAAAAGTTTTAATACTATCTAAATAAGAAGGATTCCCTTTGGTAATATGGTAGCTAATTTCTCCTTTTTTCTTACCAATAGTATCTTTTTTAGAGAAAACTTTAGCTCTAAAATATCCTTCAGTTTGAAAGTAAGCTTTTAAGTTATCTACAGTTTTATCTGTTTTTTTATCGTCAATAATAATTGGGGGTTCCCCACTAGTTAAAAACCAATTATTAAAACCAATAAGTGTTTTAGCTACAGCTATACTTTGCTTTTCTGAAAATACATCTTTGTAAAAATTATAGGTTTTTGGATTTTTTTTAGCCCATTCACTAGGTGTTTTTGGAGCTTCGGGATTTCCTAAATTATAAAAATGTAATGATAATGGTATACCCAAAGCCTTAGCGTTAGGGCGTTGTAATAATAATTCAGCAATATTATCACTAGAGTTTTTTACACTATCAATATATACTGTGTTTTTAGCTAGTAATAACTCATTTTTTTTAACATATTTAATTGTGCTACATGAGCTGAATAAGCCTACTAATAAAAAGAAGAAAGAAAGTTTTTTCATTAACTTTACGCCTCGTATTAAGAATCAAAAATACTATTTTTTAGTGGTTTTAGAGTGTTAAAAATAATTTAATGAATTTATCTAAAAACAACATAAAGTTAATAACTAGTTTACAGCAAAAAAAGTATAGACAAAAGCATCAATTATTTGTAGCAGAAGGTGTAAAGGTGGTTAATGAATTACTAGCGTCTTCTTTGGTAGTAGAACAATTATATACTACAGAAGAGTCTTTTATTTCTTCAAAAAATGTAGAGGTTATTTTGATTTCTGAAAATGAGTTAAAAAAGATTAGTACTTTAAAAACACCAAACAAAGTTTTAGGAATTTTTAAAATTCCAAACAAAAAAGAGGTTAATAAGGGCAATTTTATAGTTGCTTTAGATGGTATTAATGACCCAGGAAATCTAGGAACAATTATTCGTTTATGTGATTGGTTTGGGATTTCTGAGTTGGTATGTTCTAAAAATACGGTTGATTGTTATAATCAAAAAGTGGTACAGTCTACCATGGGGTCGTTAACTAGAGTTCAGGTTTCATATGTTGATTTGCCTAAGTTTTTAAAGAGTACTCCATTGCCTGTTTATACAGCAGATATGCATGGTGATAATGTTTATACTACTCCATTACCCCAAAAAGCAGTTTTAGTAATGGGAAATGAGGCAAATGGAATTTCTCTTGAAGTTGCTGATATTGTAAAAAACACTGTAACCATCCCAAGGTTTGGCGATTTACAAAAAACGGAGAGTTTAAATGTTGCCACTGCTACAGCTATATTATTAAGTGAGTTTAAAAGAAACTTGATTTAATATGATTGATTAGCTAATGCTTTATTTTTCTTAGAGAAAGCTTCCAATTCTTTTTTGTAAGGAGTGTAAGTGCTTTGAGCAAAAGTTGAAAGGTAATTTGTAATTTCTATAGGTTTTATTGGTTGGATGTTCTCTTTTTTATGTAGCTCTGGATAACATGATATAAAGAACTTTTGTATGTGAGCAATAAGCTTAATTAAATCATTACAGTAAACAGAAGGGTTATTGAAACCATTTTTTTTGCTATAACGATGAACCAATCTACCACCTTTACAAATTTCATTTAATGGACATTCTAAGCATTGTGTACAAAGCTTTGTGTTAAAATCATTAAAATATAATTTACCTAAAGAGGTATGTTGTATGTCTTGAAAATTGTTCTTTTTAATATTAAGACCTGTTTTAGTAAAACCATGACCGCAAGCTTTAAGAGAATCAATAGCCTCGATTTCTCCATTTGTTTCGATAACTAAAACGGTTGATTCATTTTTTGCTTTTTCGTTAACTCTCATTAGAGAATTTAACAAGCCTAAAAATAATGGGATTTTAAATCGCTTTGTATCTTTAATCCAAATATCAAATAAATTAATTAACCAATCGGCCATTAAGGTTTTGTCTTTATCGAAGGGAAAATTGTCATGTGTGTAATCAGGAATTAAAAAGTTTACATAACTAACATTCATTTTTTTAAAACTATCGTAAATTTCTTTTGGGCTTTCTTCAATATTAATAACACAAGCTATGTCAGCAAAATTCATTTCATTTTTTAATAACTTGACACTTTCAAAAACTGTGTCGTAGCTGCCATTTCCTTTATGGTCTACTCTATACATATCGTGTGCCTTTTTAGTTCCGTCAACGCTTACACTAGGGTAAATGTTCAAGCTTTTGAATAGCTGTATCCAACTTTTATCTAAAAGAACACCGTTTGTTTGCAAGTCAAAAGAAAAAGATACATCGGTTAGTTCTTGTTGTACTTTGTGCACTTTATTTATAAAATTAATATAAAAATCTTTAGAAGCGAGTAGAGGTTCGCCTCCATGGAAAATAAAGGAAAATTCTTTTTTATTATACTTTTTTATATAATTTTTAGTCTTTTCAATAATATTATCAACAACTTCTGAAGACATGAATTTAGGTTGGTTTTTATAGGTAGTGTCTCCAAGATTATACATAAAACAGTATGAACAATTAAGATTACATCTACTAGCAATTTTTATAGCTAAAGAATTAAAATTCATAATTAGAAAAGGTGTTGGTTAAAACAAGGAAACTATACAGTGTACAATTTCCTTGAGAAGATTTTAAAATTCTGTGTTATAATCTGAAGTGCTCTTTTTCAGCTTCAACTTCTATTAATTTCACACATTTTTGTAGCTTGTTACTCCAAACTAATCCGTCAGGACATACTCTTCCTCCTCCACTAGTAGGGTAATAAATTTCTTCTTCCACATAAATAGCTCCTCCTTTAATAAGGTCTAGATTGTCAGCTTGTAAGTTTGTGAACTTTTCTAATCCCTTTGGTAAAAAAAATGTTTTCTTCATAATTATTAATTTTAAGTTAATTGCTTACTCTATTTCTTTTTAAGTTTAAAAGATTACATTTTCAGCTACCTGTAAATCATTAAACTAATAGAAGTTAATAGGCTTGTTTTTAAACAAGTTTCTTAAATGAATTGCAACAAATATTAATGATTTGAGATGAAAAAGTAAGGTGACTAGGTGACTATTTATAAAAAATGGATGCATAATTTAAAAATTATAACACCCTTTTAGAGGGGTAATTAACTTGTTTCTGAAGAGAAGAGATTTGAGAGTAAGATTTCTGTTTGAAGGTAGATTTTTATTTTTTAGGATAGCGAATACGCTATAAAGATATAGATTGATAAAAGAAAACCTCTTCGTTTTTACTAAAAAACAAAGAGGTTGTTATTGTAGGCTTAAATTCTTTAAAACTTAAAATAATCCATTTATTTGAGCATCTATTCTATCGATAATAAAACCTAAGTCTTCTTGGTTATCAACAAAATCTAAATTATCAACATCTATAATTAATAATTTACCTTTATTGTATTGACTAATCCAAGCTTCATAGCGTTCATTTAACCTACTTAAATAATCAATACTGATAGAGTTTTCATATTCTCTACCACGCTTATGAATTTGACCTACGAGTGTAGAAATATCTGCACGCAAATAAATTAATAAATCAGGAGGGGTTACTAAGTTTTCCATTAATTCAAATAATGAAGAATAGTTACTATAATCTCTATTGGTCATAAGCCCCATTGCATGTAGGTTTGGAGCAAAAATATGAGCATCTTCATAAATAGTTCTATCTTGAATTATTTTTTTACCAGATTTACGAAGTTCTAAAACTTGACGAAAACGGCTATTTAAAAAGTATACTTGCAAATTAAAAGACCAACGCTCCATTTCTCCATAAAAATCATCTAAGTATGGATTTTCATCAACCGATTCAAAATGAGCTTCCCAATCGTAGTGTTTTGCTAATAATTTAGTTAAAGTGGTTTTTCCCGCGCCTATGTTTCCGGCAATTGCTACGTGCATAATTGTTTGTGTAAAAATGTTTTTAATATTGCTGGCACAGCCAGATTAGGGGGTGGTAAAATTACATAAAAAAAGGAATTAAGAAACAAGTTTAATAAATGAATATTAGATAAAAATAAAAAGCAAGCCAATTAGCTTGCTTTTTACTTTTCAGACATAGTTTATAACCTACTTAACAACTATTTTTCTTGTCACTTGTTTACCCGCATTTTCAACTTGTAATAAATAAAGTCCGCTTGCAGCTTTGGTTAATTGTATTTCTTCATTAAACTGACTAGAAATAGTTGAAAATTTTTGTGTTTCAAGTAATCTTCCCCTAAAATCAAAAAGTCTAATAATTGTTGATTTTTTATCTTTTACAGTGAATTTAAATTTTTCAAAAGCTTTTCCAGAATCTATTGGGATTGGACCTATCTCTAAGTCATCAAATAAAGTGTTATCGGTAGCAAAACTCTCTTCAACGGTAATAGTATAGTCTTCTACCTCACCATTAAAATTTAATCCACAAGAATTAGGGTTACTATTTACTTTTGTAGAAATTCTCATAGTTGTAGAACCTAATAAAGCATCTTCAGGAACGATAATAGAAAGAGTATTAGAAGTTAAGTCATAAGTTTCATTAGCATCAAATGCACAGTTTTGGTTCCAGTCTATCCAAGCAAATGTGTTTGTATTACTGTTTCCTGCTGTATTGATAGTGGTTGTTAAATCATAAGTTTCTCCTCTAACTACTTGGGTTGTTACTGATTTAAAATCAGAGTACCCATTTGCTTTATCAGAATTATTGTTGATACCATTAAAAGTAACATTAGTAATACTTAATTGAGACTCAGTGTTACCTGAAGAATTACAAAGGCTGTTGTTTACGTTTAAAAGGATATTTACTGATTTAGCCATTGAACCTGATGCTGCAGTAACAGTAATTGTGTAATCTCCTGTATCTACTACTACTACTTCTTCTTCTTCGGCGGTTAAATTACTTATTGTTAAGGTAAATTTTCCACTAGCATTCATACTAGTAGGGGTTAATGTTATAGTAGAATTAGTTGGAGCTCCTGAATAAGAAAGGTTAACAGTTTCATTAAACCCATACAAAGCTGTATAATCAAAATCAAAGGTTACTTCATTTGTAGCTTGTTTACATACAGATAGGTCTCCTGTACTATTAGAAATAGAAAAAGTAGGTTCTAAAACTGTAATAGTATAATCTTCAACTTCACCATTAAAGCCCAAGTTACAAGAATTTGGGTCAGCGTCTGACCTTGTAGAAACTCTCATAATAGTTTCTCCTGTTGGGATGCCTTCAGGAACCGTGATTAAAATAGCGCTAGTAGAGGTTAAGTCGTAAGTTTCATTAGTATCAAAAACACAATTTTGGTTCCAGTCAATCCAAGCAAATGTTTTTACATTATCATTTCCAGCTGTATTAATAGTAGTTGTTAAATTATAGTTGTTACCCCTAACTACCTCAGTGTTTTGACTGGTGAAGTTAGAATAACCAGTTGTTTTAGTAGAGTTATTGTTAATACTATTAAAGGTAACATTCGTAATGCTCAATTGCGATGCAATATTTCCAGAAGAATTACAAAGATTGTCATTTACGTTTAAAAGTATATCAACAGATTTAGTTATTGAACCTGACGTAGCTGTAACAGTAATTGTATAATCTCCTTTTGAAATATTTGTAAGGTTAGTTACGGTTAAGGTAAACTTACCGCTACTACTTATTGAAGAATTACTTAACGTAACAGTAGAGTTAGCAGGAGCTCCTGAGTAAGACAAATTTACTGTTTCATTAAATCCGTATAAAGCATTGTAGTCAAAATCAAAAACAAGCTCATTTGTAGCTATATTACATACAGATAAATCTCCTGTATTATTAGCTATTGAATACGTTGGAGCTGTAGGGAAAATGGTTAAATTGCTATTGTTTATGTTATAAAAAATATTATCTGAAGCTTCTACTAATATTCGTGCATTTGTAGTAGGGGTATCAGGTATAATAATATCTTCTGAACCGTCATTCGGTGTATTGTTTTTTAGAATGATAGGGTAAGTAAGGCCTCCATCTGTTGAAAGTTTTATGTTTACATTAGCACAGTTAATAGGTGATTGGTCTGTAGTTCCTTTATTCCATATAATGGTTTGGGTAGAACCAACTCCCCAAGATACGGCAGAATTAGGACTTGTTACAATAAAAGCCTCTGCATCTGTTACAGTTACTTTTATATCATCTCTAGCTGAGCTACCTCCACCTGCGTGATTATCTCTTACAGTTAAAGCAAAATCTAATTCTCTAGCCACAGAAGGAAGAACTTCCCATGTGGTAGAAGTATTACCACTTAATACGGTAGATAGTGCAGGCATGTATCTATCAGCTGATGAAGAAGGAAGTAATGATCTGAACATAGGACCTCCTGTATTTGTAGATAATGGAGACATGGTTGCTACTTCATTATCAATTTGTTCCCAGGTATAAGATAAAGATTCTGTTCCATCAACATCTGTAGCGGTTCCTTTTAAAACAAATGGTGTCGATTTAGGAATACTAACATTATTTCCCGCATTAGCTGTAGGAGCAGTATTACCTGTGTTTGAAGTGCTGGCACAATTCCCTGAACCTCGAATATGATTCCACATTTGAGCAATGCTAACCGCATGAAAATAGTCATCACTTACATTTTGTACATTTGGACCGCAAATACCAGCATATCCCATAATTGTTGAACCACTACCTGGTTCAACAGCAGTACTAGAGCTTCTATTCCCCTCACATGAATTATTAAATGTATGAGTAGCTCCGAATTGGTGTCCAATTTCATGAGCAACATAATCTATATCGTAAGTATCTCCTATAGGTCGGCTTCTTCCTGTAACTCCTTGAGCCTTATAGTTTGTAGCACAAACAGAGTTTAGCTGAGCTAGTCCTCCTGCTCCAGTACTAAACGTATGTCCAATATCATAATTAGCATCACCAATAATTTCATCACATTTTTCTTGACTTTCATCAATCAAGGTTCTGGCACTATCATTTGTTAAGCCATCTGTATCAGCATCTAAAAAGATTAAAGCATCATTATTGTCCACGATAACCATTCTTACAGCTAAATCTCTTTCATAAACCTCATTAACACGAGTAATTGTAGTATTCATAGCAGATAGTACAGCTGCTTTTTTTTCTGCATCACTAGCTGTAGATGGTACTCTTTGGTTGTTTATGTGAAACTGAGCATATTCACCTGTACAAGCAATGGCCATTCTATAGGTTCTTAAATTGCCATCATCAGCATTTCTTCGTTGATGTGGTGATATGTTATTTTTTTGTACAGTGTCTTCTACCTTACACGAAAATTCATCTTTGCTTGGAGGTAGACTACTTTTTTTATAAACAATATATTCTTTATAGTCTTTGGTGTATGGATTTATGTAGGAAGTACCTTCATTTGCTGAAGAAATAATTACGTGAACTCCATCTTTTCCAATACTTATCTTAGCCGAAGAAGAAGGATTGTCAATTCCTTGAGCTGAAAAAGATTTAATCATAGGATATTTTTCAGCTAGGGAAGGAGCTAAATAAGAAGTTTCTTTTATAGAAAATCTTTCTAGTTGTCCGTTAGCATTAGGAAGCTGGATAATTTTTGAATTAGGTGTATTTTTAGATAATGAGTTAGGCAATGTATTTTTAAAGCCTTCTAAGTTTAAACTCATTAAAATGTATTCTTTAGGTAAAGTATTATTTGTATTAAAAATTTCTTTCTTTTGTTGAGTAATGGCGTCTTTATGACTCCTTGTCCATAGTTGTTGTGAAAACAAGCTAGCTATTGATAAATAGAAAGCAAATAAAAAAGGAAGGGTACTTTTTTTAAACATGATTTTTGTTATTGATATACGTTTAGTTTATAACAGTAAAACTCTAAATTTCCCTACCTTTGTAGGGTAGTTTAGCGCCACAATTTATGAATAAAAAAATAAGAATTAGTGATCTAGGAAGAAAAGATTACAAGGAAACATGGGATTATCAAACGAATCTTTTAGATGAAATAGTATCATTAAAAAGAGAAAGAAGAAATGGAGATAGTGAAATAGAAACTCCTAATTACTTTTTGTTTGTAGAGCACCCGCATGTGTACACCTTAGGAAAATCAGGAGATATAAAAAATCTTTTGTTGAATGAAGAAAAATTAAAAGAGAAAGAAGCAACTTTTTATAAGATTAATAGAGGAGGGGATATAACTTATCATGGACCAGGACAAATTGTTGGTTATCCAATTTTAGATTTAGAAAATTTTTTTACAGACATCCATAAATATTTACGTTTGTTGGAGGAGTCAATCATTTTAACAATAGCAGAGTATGGGTTGGAAGGAGAAAGAAGTGAAGGAGAAACAGGTGTATGGCTTGGAGTAGGTACGCCGTTTGCTAGAAAAATTTGTGCCATGGGAATTAGAGCCAGTAGATGGGTAACTATGCACGGTTTTGCTTTAAATGTGAATGCTAACTTAGGCTATTTTGATAATATTATTCCTTGTGGAATACGTGGAAAAGCTGTTACTTCAATGGAAGTTGAATTAGGTAGAAAGGTCTCGGAAGAAGAGGTAAAAGAGAAAATTATAAAACATTTTAAAGAACTGTTTGAAGTGGAAGAGTTTATAAAAGCATAAAAAAAGGTTGACAATTGTCAACCTTTTTTTATGCTTTAGAACTAAAAATTATTTTTTAGCTTTGATTTCAAAAGAAATTTCCATTAAATCATTGATGAATTTGTCTTTTAAAGCAGCGTCAATTTTTTTAGACTTGTAAGTAACACCAAAGTCAGTTCTATCAATACTAAAAGTATCACTTTTAAAAGTTACCATATCATCAGCTTCTGTAATAGTAGCAGGTATAGTAATACTTTTAGTAACGTCTTTAAGAGTTAAGTTCCCTGTAACGTGTACTTTTCCACCTTTTACTTCAGAGCTAGCTACTTGAAATTTAGCAGTAGGGAATTTTTCAACATCAAAGAAATCAGCATTTTTTAAGTGTCCCTCTAAATCTTCTTTACCGTCTCCAGCTTTTAAATCTTCACAAGAAATAGTAGTCATGTCAATAATGAACTCACCAGATTTTACGTTTCCGTTTTCGATTTCTAACGTTCCTTTACTTAAACTTACGACACCATTATGAGAACCAGTAGGTTTGCTACCTTTCCAAGCAACAGAAGATTCAGCGATGTTAGCCTTATAAGTATTAATAACATTCTCTGTTTTTGCAACTTCTTTAATTTCGTCACTAACAGTAGTCTTGTTTTTATCTGTTTTACAAGAAACAGCTCCAATTGCAACAAATGCAATAGCTAAAATTGTTTTTTTCATTTTTGTGTTTTTAATAATGATACTTAATCAGATACAAATATAATTAAAAATAATTCCCATGGAAATTATTTTTTATCTTTGGAATCAATAATGATAGTTATAGGTCCATCATTTAGCAACTCTACCTTCATATCCGCACCAAACTGACCTGTTTGTACTTTTTTACCTAAATCAACCTCAATTTGTTGAACAAACTTTTCATATAAAGGAATAGCAACATCAGGTTTGGCAGCTTTAATATAACTAGGACGATTTCCTTTTTTGGTAGAAGCGTGTAAAGTAAATTGACTTACTATAATAGCATCTCCATTTATATCTTTAATCGATTTATTCATAACACCTTCTTCGTCATTAAAAATACGAAGGTTTGTTATTTTGTTTGAGAGCCATTTAATATCATCAGGTGTATCTTCAGTAACAATTCCAAGTAAAATTAAAAGCCCCTGTTGTATTTTAGCTACTCTTTCACCTTCAATAGTAACGCTAGCTTTTGAAACACGTTGAATGACAATTTTCATTTTATATAAATTGTTGAATTTTTAAATATTTGAATGTTTTGAACCTTAGTGGAGATTAGACTAAAAAATTATATTACTCCCAAATGTCGGTTCTGTAGTGTTCTTCTTCGCCTTCTAAAATTTGTAGATAACTTTTATAACGAGACCAAGCTATTTCTTCATTTTCTAGGGCTTCTTTAACTGCGCACTGTGGTTCGTTAATATGAATGCAATTGTTGAATTTGCAGTTTTGTTTTAAAGCAAAAAACTCAGGAAAGTAATCGCCTAATTCATCTTTGTCCATATCAACTACACCAAAACCTTTAATTCCGGGAGTGTCAATAATACGAGCATTAAAACTTAAATCGAACATTTCAGCAAACGTAGTAGTGTGTTGTCCTTGTTTGTGTTGTTCAGAAATTTCTTTCGTTTTTAAGTCTAAAGATGGTTCAATAGCGTTAACTAAGGTTGTTTTTCCAACTCCTGAATGACCTGCAAACATACTTACTTTGTCTGTCATCATCTCTTTTATTTTATCAATATTGATGTTTTTAGTCGCGGAAACTTCAATGCATTCGTAACCGATGGCTTCATAAATATCTTTTAAATACAAAATTTCGGCACGCTGCTCAATTTCGTAAGAATCAATTTTATTGAAAACTAATATAGTTTTAATTGAATAGGCTTCGGAAGTAACTAAAAAGCGATCAATGAAAGTCGTAAATGTAGGAGGGTTGTCAATAGTAATTAATAAAAACACCTGATCAATATTAGAAGCAATAACATGAGTTTGTTTTGAAAGATTAACAGACTTGCGAACGATATAGTTTTCTCGTTCATGAATATTAGTAATCAATCCTGTTTCTTCATCATTTTTAGTTTCTAACGAAAAATCAACAATATCACCTACAGAGATGGGATTGGTACTTTTAATTCCTTTGATACGAAACTTTCCTTTAATACGACACTTATATAGCTCGCCTTCAGATTTTACCCAATACCAACTTCCTGTAGATTTGTAAACTGTTCCTATCATAAAACAAAGATGAGAATAAATTAGAAAACTCAATGTAAAAATCCCGCTTTTGCGGGATTTAATATTTAGTTGTTGATAATTTTTTCTTGATGATTGATACTTTCTTGATGTATTGCTTTGAACATTTTAAGTACAAACTCTTCACTTAAACCACGTTCATCACCTTCTAAAATCATTTTACCTAGTATTTCGTTCCATCGTTTGGTTTGTAAAATAGCAACGTTTTTCTCTTTTTTCAATTTACCAATTGAATCTGCTATTTTCATACGTTTACCTAACATTTCAATTAATTGATGATCTACTACGTCAATTTGAGTACGTAAGGTGTTCAATGCGTTTCTATATTCAGTTTCTGTATCTGTGGCTTTTCTAACTTTTAAATCAATCATCATTTGAATTAATGATTTAGGAGTAATTTGTTGAGCTGCATCGCTCCATGCATTATCTGGATCGTAATGAGTTTCAACCATTAAACCATCAAAGTTTAAATCTAAGGCAGTTTGGCAAACATCAAAAATAATATCACGACGACCAGCGATGTGTGACGGATCACAAATCAGTGGTAAATCAGGGAAACGGTTTTGTAATTCAATAGGAATTTGCCATTCAGGATTGTTACGGTATCTTGTTTTTTCGTAAGTAGAGAATCCTCTATGAATAACCCCTAGTTTTTTAATGTTTTTAGCGTACAAGCGTTCTATGGCACCTAACCACAATGGTAAATCGGGGTTTACAGGGTTTTTTACTAAAACAATTTTATCTGTACCCTCTAAAGCATCTGCTATTTCTTGAACAATAAAAGGACTTACGGTAGTGCGAGCACCAATCCATAAGATGTCTACGTCGTGCTCAATTGCAAGTTTTACGTGATCTTTGTTGGCTACTTCAGTAGCAATTAACATTCCTGTTTCTTGCTTTGCTTTTTGTAACCATTTTAGCCCTAAAGCACCCACACCTTCAAAATTACCTGGTCTTGTACGAGGTTTCCAAATTCCAGCTCTTAAAACAGTAGCATCTGTATCTTTTAATTCGTGTGCAATTTGTAGTACTTGTTCTTCTGTTTCGGCGCTACAAGGTCCTGCAATTACTAGTGGATGCCCTAACCCGAAAGCATCTAACCATTTTTTTAACTCTTTTGTATTCTCCATTTTTGATATTCTTATTGTTGAGGTATTCCCTCTAAAATTCCATTTAATATTTGTTTTATATGATTGGTGTTTTCCATTTCTATATAGATTTCTGGAAAATCGTTGTTTTCTAATAAAGTTTTGAATTGTTGTAAGTTATGAATATATTCATTCAGAGACTCAATAACATTTTCTTTATTTTGCTCAAAAATAGGTGTCCACATTGCTGGTGAGCTTTTTGCTAAACGCACAGTAGAAGCAAATCCACTACCAGCCATATCAAAAATATCACGCTCGTTTTTCTCTTTTTCAATAACTGTTTTACCTAACATGAAAGAGCTGATATGTGATAAATGTGATACATAGGCTATATGCTTATCGTGCGATTTTGGATCCATGTATCGAATACGCATTCCTAATTTTGAAAATATATCTAATGCTTTTTCCTGTAATTTGAAAGCTGTTTTTTCTACCTCACAAATAATATTAGTTTTATTTCTAAATAAATTTGTCAATGCTGCATTGGGTCCTGAAAACTCAGTTCCAGCAATAGGGTGTGTTGCTAAAAAATTTCTTCTTTTCGGATGGTTTTTAACAGCATCACAAATTAGTTCTTTAGTCGAACCTACATCGAAAACCAAACAGGTATCAGAGATATTATCCAATGTTTTCAAAATAACCTCTCGTGAAACATCAACAGGAATAGCAATAATGACTATATCTGCATTTTTTAACTCTGAAAGAGTCGCTTTTTGATGGATGATTCCTCTTTCTAAAGCAAGGTCTCCATGCTCTTCGTTGGAATCTATTCCGTAGATAGTAGCATTTTTAAATCCTAGCTGAATATCTAAGGCAAAACTTCCGCCGATTAATCCTAGTCCTATGATAAATACGTTCATTATATTCTGTTGATTGCTTCGTTAATCTTTTCTTCTGGAACGCACAATGAAAAACGAATGTAACCTTCGCCTTGACTGCCAAAAATAGTTCCTGGGGCAGCGAAAATATGTTTATTATATAATAAATCATCAATCATTTCTTCAGATGTTTTTCCATCAGGAAGTTTGCACCAAACAAACATTCCAGATGCGTTTTTATCGTAGGTACATCCTAATTTTTCTGCTAACTCAAACACTAGTTTTTGCCTTTTTTTATAGGTGTTGTTTAGTTGAGTAAACCAATCCTTATCTAGTTCTAATGCTTTGGTAGCTCCTTTCTGAATTCCATAAAACATACCTGAATCCATTTGAGTTTTTACTTTTAAAATTTCAGTTAAGAATTCAGGTTTGCCTAATAACATTCCAACACGCCATCCAGCCATGTTAAAAGATTTACTTACTGAGTTTAATTCTAAAGCAACATCTTTTGAGCCTTCAATTTGTAAAATACTTTGAGGGTGTTCATTCAATATAAAGCTATACGGATTGTCATTTACAATAACTATGTTATGTTTTTTTCCAAAGTCAATCAACTTTTGAAAAGTTTCTTTGGTAGCATCAGCACCTGTTGGCATGTGTGGATAATTTACCCACATCAACTTTATTTTTGAAGTATCGAGTTTTTCCAAAGCTTCAAAGTTAGGTTGCCAGTTAGTTGTTTCTTCTAACTCGTAAAAAATAGGTTCTCCTCCTAATAAATTGGTCACAGAACTATAGGTCGGGTATCCTGGATTAGGAATTAATACCTGATCTCCTTCGTTTAAAAAAGCCAATGAAATATGCATAATTCCCTCTTTACTTCCCATTAAGGGAAGTACTTCGTTAGCAGGATTAATACTAACTTGATAGTTTTTATGATAAAAACTTGAAACAGCTTGTCTAAATTCAGGTAAGCCTTGATAACTCTGATAACTATGTGCTCCAGTATCTTGTAAACTATCTTGAATAGCTTTCAATACTGATGTTGGAGGTTGTAAATCAGGGCTCCCAATTCCAATATTTATAATTGGTTTACCTTCTGAAATTAATTGACGTACTTCTTGTAATTTTTTAGAGAAGTAGTATTCTTGCACGGTTTGTAATCGATTGGCAAACTGTATCATAATCTTCCGTTTTTGTATTCGCCTAATATTTTAAATTCTTCTGCCATAATTTGTATGATGGCTTTTGCTTTTTCGTAATCTTCATATTTTTCAAAAGTTACATCTACGAAAAAAGAGTACTTCCAAGGCGTCTCGATTTTGGGGAGCGATTGTATTTTAGTAAGGTTTAATTTACAGTCGCTCATTACATTTAGCACTGTAGCTAAACTTCCTCTTTTGTGATCTAGTTCAAATTTTAATGAAGCTTTATTGATTTCACTTTTACCATTTTTTGGAAGACTTGTTTGAAGAAATACAAATCGAGTTGCGTTATTTTTAATCGTTTGAATTTCATCTTCAATAACTGATAATTTAAAAATATCAGCAGCCATTTTAGGTGCAATTGCTGCAACTCCTTTTAATTTTTGGTCTGCGATTCTTTTTGCAACAGCAGAGGTATCAACATCTTCAACTAACTTAATGTGTTTATGTTGTTTGAAAAATTCTTTACATTGTAGTAATGCCATCGGATGCGAACAAACCTCAGTAATGTCTTCAATTCGTTGGTCAGGTAACGCCATTAAATGATGATGTATAGACAAGTAATACTCACCAGAAATATGCAAATTGTACTTGTCAATTAGGGCATAGTTGGGTATGATTGAGCCTGCTATGGTGTTTTCTAAAGCCATAATTGCTTGCTCACTTCTTGAATTAATAAGGCTATCAACCAATACGTCAAAAGATAAGCACTTGTGTAAGTCGATGTTTTCTCCGTAGTAGTTGTTTGCAACAATATGGTGGTTGCTTCCTTGTATTCCTTGAATGGCTATTTTTTTCATTTTACATCAAAAAAAAAGCCTCGATAAATTCGAGACTTTGATTGGGTATATATTTTTTGTTAGGTTAACAATATGATACAAAGTCTCGTCTCTTACTAAAAAAGTAAAAGTAAAAATAGAAACCTTGCCATACGTTTTGTAACATCATTGTATTTGTGTTTTTTGTACGGAACAAATCTTAGAAATAAATTTAACTAAACCAAATTTTTTTTTAAAAAAGTGTAAAAAAGAAAAAAGCTTCTCAAAATGAGAAGCTTTTTGCGGTCTGGACGGGACTCGAACCCGCGACCCCATGCGTGACAGGCATGTATTCTAACCAGCTGAACTACCAGACCGTTGCTTTAAGCAATATGTTTTAGAGAAACTTTAGCGGTCTGGACGGGACTCGAACCCGCGACCCCATGCGTGACAGGCATGTATTCTAACCAGCTGAACTACCAGACCGTTGCTCTAAGCGGATGCAAATATATAACCTTTTTTTAAATAAAAAAGAGTTATTTATAAAAAATTCTGTCTAGTGATAAGATAAGCTATAAGCACTTTATCATAACCTTCACTAATATCTACAGGAATGTAATCTATTTTATATTGTAAGCATTTGTTTTTTAGGTTTTTGAAAAAAAAGGAGCTCAATTCTTGATATTTTTGCTGTACATTTTCTGCGTATAAATTTATTTCTTCTCCAGTTTCAACATCCACAAATTTTTTTGGTGAGTTATCAAAATCAAACAAAAATTCTGTTTTTTTATCATATGTATGAAACAATACTACTTCATGTTTATTAAATTTTAGATGTCTTAAAGCATTAAAAAGTTCTTCTTCATTCTTTGAAGTTTGAAACATATCGGTAAATAAGAAA
Organism: Tenacibaculum mesophilum; assembly: GCF_003867075.1. Lineage (NCBI taxonomy): Bacteria > Pseudomonadati > Bacteroidota > Flavobacteriia > Flavobacteriales > Flavobacteriaceae > Tenacibaculum > Tenacibaculum mesophilum. Next base: position 2,995,310 of record NZ_CP032544.1, read on the forward strand.
ATTAAAGACCTTCTATGAATCTTCTCTGCTATTTCATGTAAGTATTGATAGGTTTTTGTATTTGAAGTAGAATTAGATGATAATAAATGCTCTAATTGATGTAATAACATTTTACGATGACGTTCACTACCTTTTTCTGGAGCATAGTATTCATAAGTGTCAGAGTAAATACTTAAACCAACAGCATCACGTTGTCGCTTTAAGATATCCATTAAAGAGGCAGCTGCTACTGCAGAGAAACCAATCTTATTTAAATCATTTATTGATTCATTATTGCTTGGAGGATAATGCATCGACGCAGAATTATCAATGATTATATGACACCTAAGATTCGTTTCTTCTTCGTACTTTTTAGTGTACAATTTTTCAGTTTTGGCAAATAGCTTCCAATCTATATGTCGAGTACTTTCTCCTTTGTTGTAGAGTTTGTGTTCAGAAAATTCAACTGAAAATCCGTGAAATGGACTTTTATGCATTCCTGTAATAAAGCCTTCTACCACTTGTTTAGCAAGTAGCTCAAGGTTGTTAATTTTTGAAGCAGTACTGTTTAAATCAATCATAGATTACCGAAAATAACAAAAGGTTTGGCGATAGCCAAACCTTTTTTATAATATCAAATAATATCTTTACTTATAAAGCAGCATCAATTTTATCTGTATATGCTTTTTTTGGAGCAGCACCAACTTGTTTGTCTACAACTTCTCCGTTTTTGAAGATTAATACAGTTGGTATGTTTCTTACACCATACTTAGCGGCAAATTCTTGGTTTGCATCTACATCTACTTTTCCAACTACAGCCTTACCATCGTATTCATTACTAATTTCATCAACGATAGGAGATACCATTCTACAAGGTCCACACCAAGCTGCCCAAAAATCTACTAATACTGGTTTGTCAGATTTTAATACTACTTCTTCGAAAGAAGCATCTGTAATTTCTAATGCCATTTTATTTATGTTTTATCTAAAGTTATTTTCTTATTTATTTACGTACAAATGTAAACAAATATTTTACCAATACAATTTTACAAAAATTACTTTTTATTATCATAATATCAATACTTTCTATTTATTTACGTGTAAGTTTGTTTTTGTGTATGTAAAATAATCTATAACTTTGTCAAATATATTTTGAGGAAAAATTTGACTGATTGCAACCTCATTGAACAATGATTCAAAATAAAAATGCTAAAGCAGTAATTTCTACTCCTTTTAGCGACTTAGCAATTCAGATTTTTTCTTTTAGTTAAATTTAAAAAAAAAGTATTTATGTCATATTTTTTTACTTCAGAAAGTGTTTCTGAAGGACATCCAGATAAAGTAGCAGATCAAATATCTGATGCTCTAATAGATAATTTTTTAGCTTTTGATTCAAATTCAAAAGTAGCATGTGAAACATTAGTAACAACTGGTCAAGTAGTATTAGCAGGAGAAGTTAAGTCTTCTACTTACTTAGATGTTCAAAAAATTGCTCGTGAGGTAATTAATAAAATTGGATATACCAAAGGTGAGTATATGTTTGACGGTAATTCTTGTGGAGTGTTATCAGCAATTCATGAACAGTCAGATGATATTAACCGTGGAGTAGATAGAGCTTCAAAAGAAGAGCAAGGAGCAGGTGATCAAGGAATGATGTTTGGTTATGCGACAAACGAAACTGAGCATTATATGCCGTTAGCGTTAGATTTATCACATATAATTTTAAAGGAATTAGCAGCAATCCGTAGAGAGAATAAGGAAATTACTTATTTACGTCCAGATGCTAAAAGTCAGGTAACTATTGAGTATTCTGACGATAACGTACCGCAACGCATTGAGGCAATTGTAGTTTCTACTCAACATGATGATTTTGCTGATGATAAAACAATGTTAGCTAAAATTAGAAAAGATATTGTTGAGATTTTAATTCCTAGAGTAAAAGCACAATTAACTCCAGAAATTCAAGCGTTATTTAATGATGATATTAAATATCATATTAATCCAACAGGAAAGTTTGTAATTGGTGGACCTCATGGAGATACAGGGTTAACAGGCCGTAAGATTATTGTTGATACTTATGGAGGAAAAGGAGCACATGGTGGCGGAGCATTTTCTGGAAAAGATCCAAGTAAAGTAGATCGCTCTGCAGCGTATGCAACACGTCATATAGCTAAGAATTTAGTAGCTGCTGGAGTGGCTGATGAGGTTTTAGTACAAGTATCGTATGCTATTGGAGTAGTAGAACCGATGGGTATTTTTGTAGATACTTACGGAACTTCAAGAGTGGATTTAACTGATGGAGAAATTGCTCAAAAAGTTTCTGAAATTTTTGACATGCGTCCACACGCTATTGAAGATCGTTTAAAGTTACGTAATCCAATGTATAGTGAAACAGCAGCTTACGGGCATATGGGAAGAAAAAATGAAGTAGTTTCTAAAACATTTACACAACCTAATGGAGAAAGTAAAACAATGGAAGTTGAATTGTTTACTTGGGAAAAATTAGATTATGTGTCTAAAGTAAAAGAGAGTTTCAGTTTGTAATAAACGAAATAAAAACATAGTGAAAAATACCTGTAATTTTATTGCAGGTATTTTTTTATACAGCTATTTTTGTATGAAATTTAAAAACAATATAAACCGAACTTGTTTTTTATATTTTTCAAATTGCTAAAAATTGCTGTTCTCTTCTTTTACTCATTTCTATTAATTGTCTTAAAGATTTTATGTAGGGGGAAATACTTAGTTTTTGCTTGAACAATAAAAATAAGTTCATTAAAAATCACAAAAAATGAAAAAATTAAAGTATGTTTTTGCTATTGGATTAGGAGTAGTATTATTAACCTCATGTAGTAGCTCTGCTTCAGACGATTTTGATGAGGTTAACGGAGAAGCTAAAAAGAAAAGATTAAAAACTGTTGCAGCGACAAATCAAGAAAATGAAACAATTACTACACAGTTTATGTATAATGCTGAAAAAGAATTGGTAAGTGTTTCTGGAACAAATGGAACAGACGCTACTTTAATAAACTATAGCAATGACGGGAGTACTATTAAGGTGACAGAAGACAGCGATCTTTCAGAAAGCCTTTCAATAGAAGAGTTGTATCAATCACCATATAATATTTATGAAACAGGAATGGCATTAGAATATGATTCTAACAAAAATCCTAGTAAAGTTTTATTTCAAGTTGAGGTTTATGATTGGGAAACTGAAATGAATGTTGTTGAAAATTATACAGCAGAAATATTTTATGACAATAAGCCAAATATGTATTTTTCTACTTTAGAATCTGCTGGGCTTATTGAAATTTTAGATGGAGTTGATGTTAGTTTTGGTGTAAGTCCTCAAGCATCAGAAGTAATTAAAGCTAGAAGATTATTACCATTAAATAACGTAACGAAGATTATCTATAAAGACGGAGGTGATAACGTTATAGGTACTTTAACTGTAGATTATACTTATGATTCGGATGGGTACCCTTTAATAGGAAAAGGAGTAGCTGTTGCTGGTGAAGAATCAATTGCTATAAATACTACTTATAGTTACGAATAAACTAGATTATAATAAAAAAAGCCTCGACATTGTCGAGGCTTTTCTTTTTTACTTCACTTGAAATACAAAGGGTATTCTAGCTTGAATTCCTTTTAGGTTTTTCATTTTGTGAATATTATGGTATAATTGGTAATTTTCATCACCTAAAGTTTCTTTAAGTATTTCTTCTTTTGAAGCTTTCATGAATGGAGAGAATTTTAGAGCCTCTTTTAAGTCAGTTTTGTAATTAGGGTAATTACGAACTCTAAAATTTTGAACTTCTGCTAATTCAGCGGCAACTTTAATAGCGTCATTTAATCCTCCTAATTGATCTATTAAGCCATTTTCAATAGCTTCTTTACCAGTCCAAACTCTACCTTGTGCAATTTCGTTTACTTGCTCAAAAGTCATGTTACGCCCTGCAGAAACACGGTTAACAAAAGTAGTGTAGATTTGTTCAACACCTTCTTTAGTTACATCGTAGAATTTCTGGTTCATTGGCTCAAAAACACTATAAGAAGCGCTGTTGTTAGTAGATACTTGTTCTGCATTGATACCAATATTATCGGTAAATTGACTAAAGTTAGGAATGGCTCCAAAAACTCCAATAGATCCTGTAATTGTAGTAGGTTCTGCAATAATTTTGTTAGCATTACAAGCAATATAGTAACCTCCAGAAGCTGCATAGTTACCCATAGAAACTACTAAAGGTTTTTCTTTTTTTGTTAATTCTAGTTCACGCCAAATTAATTCAGAGGCTAAAGCACTACCTCCAGGTGAATTTACGCGAAGTACGATAGCTTTTACATTATCATCTTTTCGGGCTTTTCTGATAGCTTTGTTTATAATTCCTTGTCCTATATAGTCTTCGCTTCCTTCTCCATACACAATATCACCTTGTGCATAAATCACGGCGATTTTATCTTTAGCAGTAGAAGAAATTCTTCCTTTTCCAGAGTTTATGTAGTCTTCAATAGAAATAGTATTTACTTTCTTATCAGAACCCATAGCTAACTTCTTTTCGTATTCATCTTCATAAATAGAAGCATCTATTAAATTATTTTCTTTTGCTACAGTAATATTTCTTCCATTAGAATTATCAGCAATAAGGTTTAGTTTTTCAATAGAAATGTTTCTACTCTTACTAATATCATCTGTGATTTCTGACCAAATTGATTTTAAAAATGAAGTGGTTTGTTCGCGGTTAGCTTCGCTCATTTCATTTTCCAAGAAAGGTTCAACTGCACTTTTATATTTTCCGTGACGAATAACCTCCATTTTAATACCATATTTGTCTTCAAAGTCTTTGAAATATAAAATTTCGGTAGATAAACCTCTAAAGTCAATAGCTCCAACTGGGTTTAAGAATAAACTGTCAGCAACAGAGCTTAGGTAGTAATTTTTTTGAGTATAAATGTCATTATATGCATATACAAACTTACCACTTTCTTTAAACTCTTCAATTTTGTTTCGTATGGCTTGTGTTTGGGCAATACCAGCATTAACAAAAGGTGTTTTAATACTTATTCCTTTTATTTTATCATCAGTTTTTGCATTTTCAATAGCGTTGATAATTTTGTTTAAAGCCAATTTTTCATCTGTTAGTTCTAGAGCTTCAGCAATAGGATTGTCTTCTTTTGGAGCATAATCTTTAATAGGAGTTGATAAATCTAATTCTAAAACCGAGTTTGATTTTACAACAATTTCCTCTTCAGCTCCAATAAAAGAAGCAATAATAAAAAAGAAAACAAACAGTAAAAATAGGGCAATAAAAAAACCTAGAATAGAGGCGAGTAAATTTCTTAAAAACTTCATGTTGTATGGTTAATTTTTTTGAGCAAATATACAGTTTTTCGAAAGACGTCTTTTACTAAGGTTTTACTAGTTCTAACGATTTATTCCTACACCCAAATTCATGCGGTATTTTCGTTGGGCGAACTCAAAATAATTAAAAAGTTTATAGTTTACTTCATAGCCATAATCAACGTGTGGACTATAATCAATTACGTTTTCATAAACGTTTGAATTAAATTGTAAAGGATTTCTAGCTCGGTAATTCCATGTATTTACATACAAACGGTTTTTATTTTCGAGGTATTGTTGTGAGTAAAAGCCTTCTGGTTTGGCTATACTGTTTAAATAAGTAGTAAAACCAGGGTCAATAATTATAATTTCATATTCTAAACTATCATTAGCAATTACAACTGGTTCCTCTTTAGGAGTGTTAGAAGTATTTTTTATAGGCGAGGAACTGCAAGCCCATATCATAATTCCAATAATACTAAGAAAAAGAATATGTTGTAAGGTTTTCATAATCAGTGTGGTTTGTAATTATAAAGTTGCAAAAATTATTCCATTTTTCATTGATTTTTAATTTGTTTAACAGTAATTTTCAGCATTAAATAATAGAAAATGAAGAAAAGATGTTTTTGGGTTAGTGATGACCCACTATATATTGAGTATCACGATAATGAATGGGGAGTGCCTGTATATGATGACGATAAGCTGTTTGAGTTTTTAATATTAGAAACTTTCCAAGCAGGTTTGAGTTGGATTACAGTTTTGAAGAAAAGAGAAAACTTTAGAAAGGCATTTGATAATTTCGACTATAAAAAAATAGCAAAATACTCTGAAGACAAATATGAAGAATTGCTTCAAGATGCTGGAATTATAAGAAATAAATTAAAGATAAAAGCGACTATAACCAATGCTCAGGCTTTTATGAAAGTACAAGAAGAGTTTGGTACGTTTTCAAAATATATTTGGGCTTTTACTAATGGACAACCGATAGTGAATAGGTTTGAAAAGAGAGAAGAAGTACCGGCAACAACAGAGCTTTCTGACGCGATTTCAAAAGATTTAAAAAAACGAGGATTTAAGTTTGTAGGTTCAACAGTAATTTATGCACATATGCAGGCGACAGGAATGGTAAACGACCATACAACCGACTGTTTCCGATATCATGAAGTTTAAATTTCGTAATTTTAGCGTTCAAAAAATAAATTTAAAAATATATAAATGAAACTAAAACAAATGCTTTTTGTGTTTGCAGCAGCAGGAGTATTAACTTCTTGTGGTGTAGACGCAAAAAAAGAGCCTAAAGTAGTAGAAAAAAAGGCAAAAGAATTTGAATATGTTGTTGAGCAATTTGCTGATATAAAAGTGTTACGTTATCAAATTCCAGGGTTTGATGAGTTAACACTAAAAGAAAAAAAATTAGTGTACTATTTAACACAAGCTGGTTTATCTGGACGTGATATTATGTGGGATCAAAACTACCGTCACAATCTTGAAATTAGAGCAGCTTTAGAAAATATTAACAATAGCTTCAAAGGAGATAAAGAAAGTGAAGATTTTAAAGCATTCACTACCTATTTGAAAAGAGTGTGGTTTTCTAACGGAATCCATCATCATTACTCTAACGATAAGTTAAAACCTACATTTTCTAAAGAGTATTTAGAAACGTTGTTAAAAGAAACTAATACTGAGTTATCTACGGAAGCATTAGAAGTTATTTTTAATGATAAAGATGCTAAAAAAGTAAACAAGAAAGCTGGAGTGGATAATGTATTAGCATCAGCAGTAAATTTTTACGGAGCAGATATTACAAGTAAAGATGTAGAAGACTTTTATGCGAAAGCTGATAAAGGACCAGAAGGGCAACCAATTGAGGCAGGATTAAACTCGAAGCTAGTTCGTGAGAATGGAAAACTAGTGGAGAAAGTTTGGAAGTCTGGTGGAATGTACGGACAAGCAATCGATAAAATTATTTATTGGTTAGAAAAAGCTAAAGAAGTAGCAGAAAATGAAAAGCAAGCAAAAACCTTAGAGTTATTAATCGAATACTATAAAACAGGAGATTTACATACTTGGGATGAATATGCAATTGCTTGGGTTGAATCTACAGAAGGAAATATTGATTGGATTAATGGTTTTATTGAAGTTTATAATGATCCTAAAGGGTATAGAGGTTCGTACGAAACAATTGTACAAATCAAAGACTTTGATATGTCTAAAAAGATGAAAGTATTATCAGACAAAGCACAATGGTTTGAAGATAATTCTCCGTTAGATCCAAGTCACAAAAAGAAAGATGTTGTAGGGGTTTCGTATAAAACAGTAAATGTCGCTGGTGAAGCAGGAGATGCATCTCCAAGTACTCCAATTGGAGTGAATTTGCCAAACAATAACTGGATTCGTCAACAACACGGTTCTAAATCGGTATCGTTAGGAAATATCATAGGATCTTATAATAATGCTGGAGGAACTGGACGTTTAACAGAGTTTGCTAACGATCAAGAAGAAATTGATTTAGAGATTAAATATGGGAAGTTAGCAGATAAATTACACACGGCATTACACGAGGTAATTGGGCATGCTTCAGGTGTAATTAACGACGGAGTTGGTCAACCAAAAGAAACTTTGAAAAACTACGCTTCTACAATGGAAGAGGGTAGAGCAGATTTAGTTGGACTTTATTACTTAATGGATCCTAAATTACAAGAATTAGGATTAGTTGATGATTGGCAAAAAGTAGGAAAAGCTGCTTATGACGGGTATATCAGAAATGGATTAATGACACAGTTAATTAGAATTAATTTAGGAGACGATATTGAAGAAGATCACATGGTAAACCGTCAATGGGTTTCAGCTTGGGCTTTTGAGCAAGGAGCGAAAGATAATGTAATTGAAAAAGTTACCAGAGATGGAAAAACTTTTTATAATATTAATGATTATAAAAAACTTCGTGAAATTTTCGGGCGTTTATTAAAAGAAACACAAAGAATTAAATCTGAAGGAGATTTTGAAGCGGCAAAAGCATTAGTGGAAGGTTATGGAGTAAAAGTAGATCAAGATATTCATAAAGAAGTTTTAGATCGTAATGCTCAATTTACATCAGCTCCTTATAGCGGATTTGTAAATCCAGTATTAGAGCCAGTAACTGATACTGAAGGAAATATTACTGATATTAAGATTAAGCAACCAGAAACGTTTGAAGAGCAAATGAAGTTCTACGCTAAAAACTATAACTTCTTACCAATAAAAAATTAAAAAGTTATAAACTTGAATAAAAAAAACCGATTCTGAAAAGAATCGGTTTTTTGCTTTTATAAGAAACTCTTAAGAGTTTTATTATTTAGTTAATAATTTTGATAAAAACAATAACGCAATTACTACCGCTATTGCTATGGCAACGTATAAAGCTCCATTTTGATAATGCTTTTTATTGTTTTTAGCATCTTTTTTATAACTAAAATACATTAAAAGAATAAAAGCTATAACAAATAAACTCGCAAAAATAATTCTACCTGTAGTAAACATTTTTGCAGCAATAAGTATAAACATAAAATTGTATTTTTAGCAAAGTTAAAGAATGATTTTAGAATGAAAAAAACTAAAACAGCAATTATTTTTGGAGGCACTTCTGGTATTGGAAAAGGACTTGTAGAAAAACTAATACAAGAAAATTATATCGTAGCGGTAACCGGGAGAAGGCTTGAAAAATTGGAAGAGTTAAAGAAGAGGTATTCTAATCAAATACTTATTAAGCAAAATGATATCCAACAAGTAGATGAGGTAGAAAAAGTGTTTAATGAGTTAGTAAATGAATTAGGAGAAGTTCATTTGGTGATACAATCTTCAGGAGTTGGATTTGTAAACCCAAAGTTAGACTGGGATAAACAAGAGCAAACTATAAACACGAATGTTTTAGGTGTAACAAAACTATATGCATTAGCTTATAAATTGTTTAAAAAACAAGGTTTTGGTCATTTAGTTGGTATTTCTTCTATCGCTTCACTACGTGGAAATAGAGCAGCACCAGATTATTTCTCTTCTAAAGCATATCAAAAAGCGTATTTAGAGAGTTTGTATATCAAAACAAAATCTATTAAAACAAAAAAAGTTTTTATTACAGATATCCGTCCGGGGTTTGTTGATACAGCAATGGTTTTAGGTGATGGTATTTTTTGGATGGTTCCTCTAGAAAAAGCAGTTAATCAAATTTATGTAGCAATAAAACGAAAAAAACGAGTAGCTTATATCTCAAAAAGATGGAGGTTAATAGCTTGGGTACTAAAAATAGTACCAGCAAGAATTTTAAAAATGGCAACATAATACTTTAGATAAGTTAAAGTGTAAACAAAAAAGCGAAACAAGTCCGCTTTTCTATTAATTCTAACAGTAACTAGAGCCTATCTCGTATTGTTCACCACATAAGTAACAATATCCATTGTAATAAGTTGGGGCAGAGCTACAGGGTAAAGGTCGACCTGTACCACCGTTTATTAATTTTTGTTCAGTTTTATTTAGGGTTGAACCTAATTTAGAAATCTCTTTTAACATAATTTATTTTTTTTGAGTTTCTTAAAGTTAAATAACTTAAAATATATAAAGGAATAAAAAAACTAAAAAAAGTATGGTAAAACCATAAAATGTGTCAAATGATGATATAAATAAAAACATTATTGACTAATAACTATTGAATTAAAATCATAACTATAATGAAAAAAAGAATAGCAGCAGTACACGAATTTCATTCAGCTTTCGGGTTAGGAATAAAAAATGAACCAACAGCAAACATTGGAGAAGAACGAAACTTACTTCGCTATAATTTAATGAAAGAAGAAAATGAAGAGTATTTAGAAGCAGCACAAAATAACGATTTGGTTGAGGTAGCAGACGCTTTAGGCGATATATTGTATATTTTATGTGGAACTATAATAGAACACGGTATGCAACATAAAATAGAAGAAGTATTCAATGAAATACAACGAAGTAACATGAGTAAGTTAGGAGAAGACGGTAAACCTATTTATCGTGAAGATGGTAAAGTACTGAAAGGACCAAATTACTTTAAACCAAACATTAAAGAAATTTTAGATAAATAAAAAAGCTCCTTATTAAGGAGCTTTTTTACATTTTGTTTTTCTATTTATTTACCCATAATTCTTTCTAATTCTGATGTTAATGTTTTTACATTATTAACCATTTTAATAATAATACCATTAGCATCTACAATTAAATGTGTAGGATATTGTTTAACCTTTAGTTTCTTAGCCATATAATCCTTTTGTTCAGGAATAGTAGGGTATTTAAATTCTTTAGTTTCTAAAAATTTAATCAATTCATCTTTTTTATCAAAAGCCAAACTAACAAATTCTATTTTATCATCCTTGTATTTATCAACCAGTTCATTTAATTCAGGAAACTCTTCTACACATACCTTACATGTAATAAACCAGCACTTTAGCACTAATAATTTTCCTTTTGTATCCGCTTTATTGTGAGCGTTACCATTTAAATCAACAAAATTGTAATCAGGAAGTTTTTTGCCTTCCATCTTAAAATATTGATGTGCTATTGAAGCCTTACTAACGATTGATTTTTTTATTTTTTCATCAGAAGAAGCATCAATACCAGTAAGCTGGTATTGTACTTTACCTTTTTTTTCCGATTTAATCGGAATATAAGCGCCTGTGCGTAGTAAGGTTAAAAAGATACCTTTTTCCATAGCTGCACCTTCATCATCTAGAGGAATAAAGGTAGACATTAAATCAATGTTTTCCTTTGCATAAGCTTCCCAGTTATCAAAGTTCTTTTGAATGTCTTCGATGTCAACGGAAAAAGAACCTGTTGAGGAATTATCAACAGATAAGGGCTCTTCAGGAGTGTCTTCTTTAGAAGAAGTAATTTTATTACTTTGGGCTATGATATTATTTTCATTTTCTAATGAATTAGAATAGAAATCCAATCCAAAAAATGAAATAACAAAACCAACTCCTATTGATAATAAAGCAGGTATAATATTTCTCATTTCTTTAGAATTTTTTATTAAAATAACTTAATTCCGTTTACTAATATAGCTTTTTTAAATGAAATGATTAAATTTTAACTCTCCAGTTGTGCTTGTCTTCTAATTTGTTATACTGAATGTTGAGTAGTTTTTCTTTAAAGAAAGAAGCATAAGAATCATTTGTTTCAGGTAATTCAAAAGTTTCGTTTTGGTGTTTAAATCCTTTTATAGGATTTATAACAGCAGCAGTACCAGAACCAAAAATTTCCAACAGTTCACCTTGTCTAGCAGCTTCTTTAATTTCAGCAACTGAAACTCTTTTAACTTCAATATCTATATTATAATCTTTTGCAAGTTGAATAATTGATTTACGAGTAACACCATCTAAAATTCTATCATTAGTAGGAGCAGTTATAAGTTTATTACCTATTCTAAAAAAGATATTCATTGTACCTGCTTCTTCAAGGTATTCGTGGGTGTTTGCATCAGTCCAAATAATTTGTTGATACCCTTCCTTATGTGCTAAACTAGTAGGGTAAAATTGAGCAGCATAGTTACCAGCGGCTTTGGCAAAACCAACACCACCGTCAGCAGAACGACTATATTCTTCAGCAAATAGTACTCTAACTTCACCAGCATAATATGATTGAGCAGGTGAGCAAATAATTATGAATTTATATTCTTCAGCAGGTGAAGCAGCAATAGCTCCTTCTGAAGCAATAATAAACGGACGAATATATAACGAGTTTCCTATTCCTTTCTTAATCCATGCATCATCTATCTCAAGAAGTTTTTTTAACCCTTCAAAAAATACATTTTCAGGAACTGGAGGCATTGCTAAACGAGCCCCAGATTTATTAATTCTATGAAAATTTTCATCTGGACGGAATAAAAAGACATCATTGTTTTCATCTTTATAAGCCTTCATTCCTTCAAAAACAGCTTGCCCGTAATGAAAAACCCTAGCAGAAGGCTCAAAAGTTAAAGGTCCATAAGGTAAAATTTTAGGTGTTTTCCATTCTCCATTAGCAAAGTCACAAACTAGCATATGGTCAGTAAAAGTGCGACCGAACACTAAGTTGTTAAAATCTACCGTATTTATTTTAGACTCTTGTATAAGCTCAATATCAATATTCATTATGTGATTGTTTTAGAAGTGCTACGAAGATACGAAATCTAGTGGTATGTTTTGAGGTTAACTACCAGCTTGAAGAAATATGAGTATATTTGTTGATATGTTAATTTTAATTTTTTGAAAATGAAAAGACTACTAGTTTTTGCTACGCTTTTAAGCGTAATGTTTAGTGCTTGTAAAACTGAAAAGAAAGATGCAGCTCCTGCTGCGAATGGTATTAAAGAACAAAAGATTGCCTATGCGTCTTTTGGAGATGAGATTACAGATAGCAATGCTATTTCTGCTGAAGAAATGCGAATAAAATTCAAAAACTTAAAAAAAGGGGATACTCTAAACATAAAATTTACTTCAACGATAAATGAAGTGTGTAAGAAAAAAGGGTGTTGGATGAAGTTAGATTTAGGGGAAGAACAAGAGTCAATGGTGCGTTTTAAAGATTATGGTTTTTTCATGCCTTTAAATGCAGATAATAAAGAAGTGGTAGTAAACGGTAAAGCTTTTGTTACTGAGATTTCTGTTGATGAATTACAACATTATGCTAAAGATGCAGGAAAATCAGAAGAAGAAATAGCAAAAATTATAGAACCAAAATACACCTATGCTTTTGAAGCAGATGGAGTGTTAATGAAAAAATAATGAAACAATTAATTATTGTTTTATTGATGTCTTTGGTGCTTTTTTCTTGCAAAAAAGAGGAAAAGAAACAACCAAAAGAGGAACTTATAATGTATCAGTCTTCTGAAATGGCAGCTTTAATGAATGCTATGTACGAAGGGAATATGACCGTTAAAAATAAGATTTTAGAAGGAGAGCCAATAGGTGACTTTCCTGAAACTTACTTGAATATTCATAGTGCTGTTTTAACAGACCCAGCAGATAGAAATGCAAGTTTTGAAGCTTTTTCAAAATTATATATTCAAAATATACAGCAAGTATATTTGGGTTCAAAAGATTCTATAAAGCAAAATTTCAACAAAGCTGTAAATAGTTGTATTGCCTGCCATAAAACAACTTGCACTGGACCAATACCTAGGATTAAAAAATTACTAATTAAATAGTTTAGTTATAAAACGAGAAATTATCATAACGTCAGATGGTTCTACAACCATTCATTTACCAGAATGGAATGAACAATATCATTCTAAACACGGAGCAATACAAGAAGCATATCATGTATTCATTAGAAATGGACTGAAGTATGTAGACACTAAAAGTGTTTCTATTCTAGAAATAGGCTTTGGTACAGGACTTAATTCTTTTATCACGTTATTGGAAGCTAAAAAGGAGATTGATTATGTTGGAGTAGAGGCATATCCTGTAGCTAAAGAAGAAGTAGCAAAATTAAATTATGTTGCGGAGTTGGACGCCGATGATAAAAGAGAATTTTTTGAAAAAATTCACGAAGTTTCTTGGGAAGAAAAACACAACATTACTCCCAATTTTTCATTAACTAAACGCAAACAATTTTTTGCTGAAATTACCGATGAGAATAGTTTTGATTTGATTTATTTTGATGCTTTTGGAGCAAGAGTACAACCCGATTTGTGGACTGAGGATATTTTTAGAATTATGTTTGCTGCGTTAAAACCAGAGGGTGTTTTAGTAACTTATTCAGCAAAGGGAAGTGTACGACGAGCAATGCAAGCAGTAGGTTTTGATGTTGAGCGTTTACCCGGGCCTCCAGGTAAAAGAGAAATGTTACGAGGAACAAAAATTATAACGTGATATTTTACGTGATTAATGTAGAAATTAGAAAATAAAGAAATGGAGTTTAAAAGACGTTTCGGTAATCGAAAAAGAGGGAATCCTAAAAGAGGGTTGTTTTTAGTAGTTTTATTAATTGTTGTGTTGTACTTATTTTTCAACGCAGAAAAAATTCTTGGAAAATTTTTATAAATGAAACCATTTAAATTTAAAGAGTTTACAGTGCATCAAGACAAAACAGCGATGAAAGTTGGTACCGATGCAGTATTATTAGGAGCGTGGTGTAATTTAGGAGAGTTTCCAGACACAATATTAGATGTTGGCTCTGGTACAGGAATCATTTCGTTAATGTTAGCACAACGAAGTGATGCGATGACTATTGATGCAGTTGAGATTGATACAAACGCTTATGAGCAAACGGTTGAGAATTTTGAGCAGTCTGATTGGGGAGATAGACTCTTTTGTTACAATGCTTCTTTTGTGGAATTTGCAGAAGAAATGTCTGAAGATGAAGAAGAGTATAATATAATTGTATCCAATCCACCATTTTATACTGATAACTACGAAACAGAAGATGTATCGCGAAACAAAGCGCGCTTTACGAGTTCATTATCTTTTGAAGAGTTATTGAAAGGAGTGAGTGAAATATTGTCGGAGTATGGAAAGTTTTCAACTATTATACCGTTTAAAGAAGAAGAAAATTTTATAGAACTAGCTAAAAATCATAATTTATACCTACACAGAGTTTGTCGAGTAAAAGGAACTCCTACTACTGAAATCAAACGTAGTTTATTAGAAATGTCCTTTGTAGAGACTACAATCCAAGAAGAAGAGTTGATAATAGAAACAAAAAGGCACCAGTACACTGATGCCTATATTAACCTTACGAAAGATTTTTATTTGAAGATGTAATCTCTTATGAGGGTATACTTTCAAAATTTCTATTTAGTTTTAACTATGTTCTTGTGAGTAATGTAGTTCTTCAGTGCCAGTTTTTATGACAGCAATAGGGGTTTTATTTTCATCAATAGCAACAAAGGTGAATTCACCTTCAATGGCTTTTTCTCTATGTTGAGAGTACATCTGTTCAGTAAAAATTTTAACAGTAACTTTTAAACTTTTGTTACCTATATAACTTACTTTTCCTACTAATTCAATAATAGTTCCAGCAGGGATAGGCTTTTTAAAATCAATTTTATCACTACTTACGGTTACAACTTTTTGCCTGCAGAATCGTGTTGCTGTAATAAAAGCAACTTCGTCCATTAGTTGCATAGCGGTTCCTCCAAAAAGGGTGTCATAATGATTGGTTGTATTTGGAAATACGGCTTTGAAAATACGTGTTTCCGACTTTGTTATTTTTTCTTCTGTGGTCATTTTATATATGTTAGTATAATTAGTGCCTGAAATATTCTTTTCAGGCACTTTATTATTAATTTACAGTTTCTAAGGTGTTAGCATTATAGCTTAAAGAGGCTTCTTTTGAAGCTGAAACCATAGCTATTAAAGCTTTTTCAGTTTCATCCCAATGTCTAGTTTTAAGACCACAATCAGGATTTACCCAAAGACGAGAAGCTGGAATAACTTTTTGTGCTTTTTGTAGTAATTCAACCATTTCTTCTTTTGAAGGAACTCTTGGTGAGTGGATGTCATAAACCCCAGGTCCAATTTCATTCGGATATTTGAAATCTGCAAAAGCGTTTAACAACTCCATTTGAGAGCGAGAACATTCAATAGTAATTACATCGGCATCCATCTCAGCAATGCTTTGAATAATGTCGTTAAACTCTGAATAACACATATGTGTATGTATTTGTGTAGCGTCATTTACACCACAAGAAGAAATTTTAAAAGCTTCAATAGCCCATTTTAGATAATCATTCCACCCTGATTTTCGTAATGGTAAACCTTCTCTTATAGCAGGCTCATCAATTTGAATAATTCTAATACCAGCATTTTCTAGGTCTCTAACTTCATCACGTATAGCCAGTGCAATTTGTTGGCAAGTAATGCTACGAGGTTGATCGTCACGCACAAACGACCATTGTAAAATAGTAACAGGGCCTGTAAGCATTCCTTTAACCCATTTGTCAGTTAAAGATTGTGCATATTGTGACCAATAAACAGTCATTGGGTGTGGTCTGTGTACATCCCCATAAATAATAGGAGGTTTTACACAACGACTACCATAACTTTGAACCCAACCTTTTTTAGTAAATGTAACTCCGGCAAGTTGTTCACCAAAATACTCTACCATATCGTTTCGCTCATACTCACCATGAACTAATACATCTAACCCTATTTTTTCTTGCCATTGAATGGTTTTTTGAGTTTCTTCTTTTAGCAAATACTTGTAATCTTCACTACTTAAGATACCTTTTTTAAATTGAGCTCTCCAGCTTCTTACTTCTTTAGTTTGAGGGAAGGAGCCAATGGTTGTAGTAGGGAATAGCGGTAAATTCAATACTTTTTCTTGTGCTTCTTTACGAATTAAAAAACTATTTTTTCTTCTAGAATCTGTTTCGTTAATGGAATCAACACGTAGTTTTACATCGTTATGATGGATTAATGCTGAAGATTTTCTATTGGCAATAGCTTTTTTATTTTCTTCATAAGCATTTAAAATATTTTCATCACTAGTGTTTTCAGATAACTCTTTTAATAAGCTTACTTCGGTAAGTTTTTGTTTAGCAAAAGAAAGCCATTGTTTAATGTCAGTGTCAAGAGAGATCTCTAAATCTAAATCACAAGGAGAATGCAACAAAGAACAAGAAGAAGCAATAAAGGTTTTTTCAGAACCTAACTTATCAGTGACTTTTTTTATTAGCTGTAATGACTTTTCAAAGTCATTTTTCCAAATGTTTCTTCCATCTACAACACCTAACGATAAGATTCTATTTTTAGGAAGAGTATTCAATACATCATCTAGCTGTTCTTCGCAGCGAACTAAGTCGATATGCAATGCGTCTAAAGGAAGTATGTTAGCTAATGAAAGATTGTCTTTTAAACCTTCAAAATAAGTAGTAACTATAAACTTTAGTTTAGGAAACTTTTTTCTAATCTCATTATAGATAAATTGATAGGTTTCTTTGGCTTTTTCACTCAAATCTAATGCTAAAAAAGGTTCGTCAAATTGAATCCATTCTGCACCTTGTGTTTGAAGTTCTTGTAGAATTTCAATATATACAGGGAGTAGTTTTGGGGCTAAATCTAATTTATCAAAACCTTCTTCTTTTTCTTTACCTAAAAGAAGGTAGCTAACCAAACCAATAATTACAGGCTTAGCATTAATCCCTGCTTGTTTAGCTCCGACAAACTCATTAACAATTTTGCTAGAAAATAGTTTGAATTCCTGATTTTTATAAAATTCAGGAACGATATAATGGTAATTGGTGTCAAACCATTTAGTCATTTCCATAGCAGTGATATCAAGATCATCTTTTTGATATCCTCTTGCCATAGCAAAGTAAAGGTCAAGTTCAGAATTTGAAGTTTTTAACATTACTTCATTGTAACGTTTAGGAATAGCTCCAACAGTAAGCGTCATGTCTAACACCTGATCGTAATAAGAAAAATCATTACAAGGAATAAGGTCTATGCCTGCTTCTTGTTGTGTTTTCCAATTTTGTTGACAGATATTTCTTCCTGTTTCAAGAAGTTCCTGTAAACTAGTTTTGCCTGACCAATATTGCTCGCAGGCTTTTTTGAGTTCTCTGTTGCTACCAATACGCGGATAGCCAAGAATGTGCGTTTGCATTTTCTTTTAAACTTTTATAATTAAACATTAATTTTAAAAGCTCTTTTAGATGCTTCGCAATGCTAAAAACGATAAGATGTTTGAGGAAAAATAATGACATACCAAAAAAGCACAGCATTTCATAAAGAAAGTGTGCGTTAAAAATATATCATCGGTATGACCCAAAAGCTTCAAATCGCGAAAGCATTGTCAATATCCGAATAGGCAGGTCTCCTGACTTATAACAGCTTTTATCATCCTTCCCGCTTTTGGCAGTGGATATACTAGGATAAAAACTTTTGGTGTGTTACTTACAGTTGCGCGACAGTTCGTGATTTGCACACGATTCCCTATTAATCTACAGTTAAGTAAAACCTTTTCGGTTGATGAAGTATGTAAAGAACTTATCGGGGTAAATGTATGTATTATTTTTTTAGAACTGGTAATAAAAAAAAGCACCAATAAATTGATGCTTATGTTTGAAAAAGAAAATTTATAATTAATGTTTATTTTTTCCAGTTTTTAAGTTGATCCAAGTATAAATAGCTTTCAACAAATTTTCTATGTTCAGTATTTGTCATAATTTCGAGAAGTTCTAACGCTGAAATATAACTTGCTAAATTTCCGTTTGAAGATAAAAACTTACCGTCTTTAACAAAAGTTACCAAGCTGTCGTTTTGCACTTTTAAATTTGGGTAGTCTTTTTGTAGTTGCTCACCGCCGCCAATCCATGTTACAATTTTATGACCATCTGCTATACCAGATTTACCAATTAAATTAGCTCCAGCACAATTACTAACAGTGTATTGGGTTTCTTGATTTTTTGTTTTTATAAAATCTACAACTTTATTATTATGTACTTGTGCATACATGTCGTAAGCACTTGGTACAAACAAAGCCGTTAGTTTAGGACAGTTTTCAAAAGTATAGTCGGGAACAAAATGCATTCCTTCTTCAGTAGTAATGGGTTTAGCTGTTTCAGCAATAGCTACTACATTAAAAAGTTGTTTGCCATCTTTATCTGCTTTTCCAAATACATCTGACGTTGCTATAACTTCTCCTTGTAAAACCCCATTAAACATTAAAAGTCCAATAGTTGGTAAATTAGGATTAAATGGTTTTAGGTGTTTAGTTAGTGTGTCAGATGGAGATACAACTTGTTCAACTCCTTCTGTTTTTTTATTGGTTTTCGATTTTTCTGAATTACAACCAACAGTAATAATTGTAAAAAGTAGTATTACTACAATGCTTAAATTTTTCATGCGTATTTTATTTAGTATCTCTTTGAGTAGGTTTAATAATCATTCTAAAATATTGGTCTTTGTATATGTAATAGCCTAACCAGTTGTATAGAGTTCTTACTTTATTTTTGAAGTTTACAAGCCCCATAATATGTACAAAAATCCAAATTAACCATGCAACAAAACCTTTTAATGATTGTTTTTGTCCTGGGAAATCTAATACAGCCTTATTTCTTCCAATAATAGCTAATGAACCTTTATCATTATATTGAAAAGTTTTCCAGTTTGTATCTTTTCTAGAAAGGTTTTTAGCTAAGTTTCTAGCTTGTTGTAATGCAGGTTGTGCTAATTGAGGATGCCCTTTAGGATAGCTTTCGTCTCCTAAAATCAAAGCACAGTCACCCAAAGCATAAATGTTATCATATGAGTGTACTAGATTGAACTGATTTGTTTTTAACCTTCTACCAGCACCAAAGTTTTCTTTTGAAAAACCATCAAATGTTTTAGCAGATACACCGGCAGCCCATATAAGGTTTTTAGTATGTATTTCTTCTCCGTTTGATAAATATACAGTTTCACCATCAAAATCATTAACCATGGTGTTCATCGTTAATGTTACTCCGAGTTCACTTAACTTTTTAGAGGTATATTCTTGTGCTCTTTCAGACATAGGAGCTAATACAGAGCTTTGACCATCAATAAGATGAATTTCTCCAAAATCATTTTTATCTAACTCTGGATAATCTTTTATGATAATTGAAGTTTTAATTTCAGATAAAATACCAGAAAGTTCAACCCCAGTAGGACCCGCTCCAGCGATTACAAAAGTTAAACACTTCTTTCTTTCTTCAGGATTGTGAATTCTAGTAGCACGGTCAAATCGAGTTAAAATAACATTTCTAAGTGACAAGGCGTCACTAATAGTTTTCATTGGTAAACTGTACTTTTCAATGTTTTTGTTTCCGAAAAAATTACTTTCTGTACCAGTAGCCATTACTAAGATATCATATGCTATTTCTCCATTACTTACCACTATTTTATTTTCTTCTGGAACAACTTTTTCAAGTGTACCCAGACGAAAACGAGCATTTTTAAATTTTCTTAAAATTTTTCTGAATGGATAACTAATTGCAGAAGGTTCCATAAAACCTGTGGATACTTGGTAGATTAAAGGAGGAAAGAAATTATAGTTATTACTATCTACTAAAATAATTTGATAATTTTCAGAATTTCCTAACCCTTTTATAAGTTCTAACCCAGCAAAACCGCCGCCAACAACGACAATTTTTTTCATGTTTTTCATAATGCTATTATGCCCTTAAATTAATATAAATGCAAAGGTAGTTAAGTATGTTTTAGTAAAAAATAAACTAACTTAAGAATAGCTATTTTCTTTTAATTTCACTTAAATATTCAGGAGTTAATCCTAAAAAACTAGCTAATAAATATTGGGGTACTCGTTGTACAAAATCAGGGAAGTCTTTTCTAAATCTAAAAAAGATATCTTCTTTAGAGTAACTGTTAATGTATTTTAAACGCATTAAAGCAGCTCCGTATGCGGTTTCATATATACTTCTAAAATATTTTTCTAATAAGGGAAACTTATTTAATAACTCGTTATATTTTGAAAAGGAGATTGACAAAATTTCAGAGTTTTCAACTGTTTCTATGGTAAAGTTAGCATGTTTTTGGTTCCGAAAAGCTAAAAAGTCAGTTAACCACCAATTTTCTAGAGCAAACTGTGTAGTTTTTTTGTAGCCCAAACTATCAATAAAATATAAATGTAAGCAACCTTTGGTAACAAAAAATAGTTTATTACAACGTTTATTTGTGAGTAATAAAATTTCTTTTTTTTTGTAGGATTGACAATCAAAAAAAGAAAGTATTTCCGTTAATTTTTCTTCAGAAAGATTTGTGTAATTTTTAATATGATTTTTTAAAATGCTTTTACCCATATCTTAGTTTAGTATTTAAAGGTAAAAATACCAACTTTATAGAGATTCCTTTTATTTTTAAAAGAAAAAGGCACCAAATAAATTGATGCCTTTTGTGTTCGTTTTGGAAGACTTTATCCTTTTATACTCTCAGGGTTATAGCCTAAATACGGAACTTCTTTTTCAACAAAAGTAATTCCGTAATCTTCTAATTCTTTTAAAATTGGTTCGTACACCTCTTCGTTAATCGGTAATTGAACTCCAGGAGTTGTGATGTCACCGTTTAAAATACGTACCGTAGCCATAGCTACAGGTAAGCCAACAGTTTTTGCCATAGCAGTATAGGTTTGATCATCACCTTTAATAACCATACTACTTTCTATTTGATGATTTTCCTCCTTGTATTGATACCCAAAAATATGATGCATTACAATCATATCTTTATCCTCAGCTTCAAGAGTCCAAGAATCCATCAATATTTTTTGTAAAATTTCAGCAGGGGTAGCGTTTTTTAAGCCTACTTTTTTGTTCGGATTGAAGATGTCTAACTCTACAAATTTATCCCACATTAAATCATCTTGATCAATCTTTGCATACGAACGGAATTTTAATTCAACAGAATCTGAAGGAGAATAGGCTAAGAAAAGGTTAGTGAAATCACGATAGCTCATGTTTTCAGAATCTTCAATAGTGTAAGTGTCATCAGTCATTCCTAACTGGACAAAAACATTCCAAGCACGAGAAAAACCAACTTTACGAATAGTTCCACGATACATGGTTTTAATATCTTCTAAACCATAAATACTTCTATACTTTAAAGAATCACGGTTTGCATACGCTTCAAATCTTCCACTGCCATTAATAGTTAAAAATTCAGTTCTTCTAAATAATTTTTGATATGGAATATACTTATAGGTTCCTTCTTGAATAAACATTGAAGCTCCACCTTGACCAGCTAATACTACATTTCTTGGGTTCCAAGTAAATTTATAATTCCATAAGTTGGTATCGCTTTCAGGAGCTACTAATCCACCACAAAAAGATTCAAATAATAGCATTTTTCCTCCTTGTTCTTTTATACGATCAATAACTTGCATAGCACTCATGTGGTCAATTCCTGGATCCAGACCAATTTCGTTCATAAATACTAAACCTTTAGCTTTAGCTTCTTCATCTAAAGCTTTCATTTCATCAGAAATATAAGACGCAGTAACCATGTGTTTTCCATAAGTAATACAATCTTTAGCTACTTCAATATGAAAACGAGCAGGTAACATTGAAATAACAATGTCAGCTTTTTGAATTGCATTTGAGCGCTCCTCAGCATTAAAAACATCTAGCTGTATTGCTGTAGCACTTGAATGATTGTGAATTTTAGATTGAGCGCTTTCTAACGAAACATCACCAATAGTTATATGTAGGTTTTCTTGTGAAGATTTATCCAATAAATATTTTATAAGTGAAGAGCTCGATCTACCAGCACCAATAATCAATATATTTCTCATTTATAATTATTTTTGTTGTGTATAAAATTTGAGGCGACAATATCGCTAAAAAAGTTTAAATTTAAACAAAAATTAAAATAATGTATAAAAATTTAACAATAGCTGCAGTCTTGGGAATGATTGCTGTGATTTTAGGTGCCTTCGGAGCTCATGCTTTAAAAACAAGATTAACACCAGAAGCTTTAGAGAGTTTTGAAACCGCTGTACGCTATCAGTTTTTTCATGTGTTTTTATTACTTTTTGTAAATATGTTTACTGAGCTTACTAACAAAGAAAAAAACAGAATTAGTTATTTTTTAATAGCTGGGATTTTATTGTTTTCTGGGTCTATATATTTAATTTACTTAGCGAATGTTCCTGCAAAAGCAATTTGGTTTGTAACGCCGTTAGGAGGAGTGTTATTAATCGTTGGTTGGAGCCTTTTAGCATATAGCTTTTTTAAAAAAGTTATTAAAGGTTAAAGTTGATAAAATCATTTAATGATATAGCTGTTTAATCAAAAAGAACTATTTTTGTCCAAAATTAAACACAACTAAAATCTTTTAAGATGACAAATCTTGATACGAAAACGATATCGTTAGATAACTTAGGCATAAAAGACGCTACGGTTCGTTATCAATTAACTTCAGACGAGTTACACGACATCACTATTGAAAAAGAACAAGGAGTAGAAACCAGTTTTGGAGCATTAGCTGTTAAAACAGGTGAGTTCACAGGACGTTCTCCAATGGATCGTTTTATTGTTAAAGACGATATAACTAAAGACCAAGTTTGGTGGGGAGATATTAATATTCCTTTCGATTCAGAAAAATTTGACAAGCTATACGATAAAGTAACTAATTATTTATCTAACAAAGAAGTATTTGTACGTGATAGTTATGCATGTGCAGACGAAGATTATAAATTAAATATTCGTGTTGTAAATGAATACCCTTGGAGTAACATGTTTGCGCACAATATGTTTTTACGTCCTACCGCAGAGGAGTTAAAAAACTTTTCTCCAGAGTGGACAGTAGTAAACGCTCCAGGTTTTATGGCAGATCCTGAAGTGGATGGAACACGCCAACACAACTTTGCTATTTTAAACTTTACTAGAAAAGTAGCGTTAATTGGTGGTACAGGATACACAGGGGAAATTAAAAAAGGAATTTTCTCTGCATTAAACTTTATTTTACCTGTATTCAAAAACACGTTACCAATGCATTGTTCTGCAAACGTTGGTAAAGATGGTGATACAGCTATTTTCTTTGGATTATCAGGAACAGGTAAAACGACCTTATCTACCGATCCAAACCGTAGTTTAATTGGTGATGACGAGCATGGTTGGACTGCTGAAAACACAATCTTTAACTTTGAAGGAGGATGTTATGCAAAAGTAATTGACTTATCTCAAGAGAAAGAGCCAGAAATTTACGGAGCAATTAAAAGAGGAGCGATCCTTGAAAACATTGTGATGGATGATAAAGGAAATGTAGATTTTCATGATACATCAATTACACAAAATACTCGTGTAAGTTATCCTATTTATCACATTGAAAATATTCAAAAACCATCTAAAGGTGCAAACCCAAAGAATATTTTCTTCTTAACAGCAGATGCTTTTGGAGTACTGCCTCCAATCTCTAAATTAACACCAGGGCAGGCAGCATATCACTTTATTTCTGGGTACACAGCAAAAGTAGCAGGTACAGAGGCTGGAATTAACGAACCATTACCAAGTTTCTCAGCTTGTTTTGGAGCTCCATTTATGCCATTACACCCAACGCGTTACGCTGAAATGTTAAGTAAGAAAATGCAAGAAGCAGGTGTAAACGTTTGGTTAATTAATACTGGATGGACAGGTGGTGCTTACGGTACTGGTAGCAGAATGAAATTAAAGTATACTCGTGCTATGATTACAGAAGCTTTAGAAGGTAATTTAGAAAATGTTGAATTTGTACAACACCCAATTTTTGGATTATCAATGCCAACTACTTGTGAAAATGTTCCTGATGAAGTATTAAATCCAAAGCAAACATGGGCAGACAAAGATGCTTATGATGCAAAAGCTATGGAATTAGCGAATTCATTTAGAAAGAACTTTGCTCAGTTTGAAGAAATGGCAAGCGAGGAAATTATTAAAGGAGGACCAATAGCGTAACCTTAAAAAAAATATACTTATCAAAAAAGCATCCGTTACGGGTGCTTTTTTTGTGAAAAATACTCAGTACTTTAGCAATAAATAAATTTTAGCATGATTGTACAGGGAAATATAGTCGATATTCAAAACAAACGAATATTTAAAGGAGAAGTTGAGGTTAAAGAAGGAAAGATTACACAAATTAGAGCAGTAGAACATACTGTAGAAAACTATATTTTACCTGGATTTGTAGACGCACATATTCATATTGAAAGTTCAATGTTAGTGCCTTCAGAATTTGCTAAAATAGCCGTAACACACGGTACGGTAGCAACGGTGTCTGATCCGCATGAAATAGCCAATGTGCTAGGGGTAAAAGGGGTTGATTTTATGATTGAAAGCGGAAAGAAAGTCCCGTTGAAATTCAATTTTGGAGCACCATCATGCGTGCCAGCGACTTCTTTTGAAAGTGCAGGAGCAGTAATTGATTCAGAAGACATAAAAAAAATGATGGAGAATCCTGATATCAAATATTTAGCAGAAATGATGAATTATCCGGGGGTTATTTATCAAGATGAAGAAGTGTTGCAAAAAATAGCTTGGGCAAAACATTACAACAAACCTGTAGATGGTCATGCACCTGGACTACGTGGAGAAGATTTAGATAAATACATAGCGGCAGGAATTTATACCGACCACGAATGCTTTACCTATGAAGAAGGATTGGAGAAGTTAGAAAAAGGGATGAAAGTCATTATCCGTGAAGGTAGTGCTGCAAAAAACTTTGAAGCATTAATTGATTTACTACCTGAGCATTATGAGAACATGATGTTCTGTTCCGATGATAAACATCCCGATGATTTGTTATTAGGACATATTAACCAATTATGTGAGCGCGCAGTAGCGAAAGAAATAGATGTTTTTAAAGTATTGCAAGCAGCCTGTATAAACCCAGTAGAGCATTACAATTTGGATGTTGGGATTTTAAACGAAGGAGATGATGCTGATTTTATTGTGGTGAAAGACTTACAAAAGTTTGAAATACTACAAACGTATATTAATGGTGAGTTAGTGGCTGAAAACGGAAAATCATTTGTAGAGCATGTAGATTTTGAAGTGTTGAATAATTTTGACACTGATGCAAAAAACGTTTCCGATTTTGAATTCCATTCAGCATCTGAAAAGATTCGAGTTATAGAAGCTCTAGATGGAGAATTAGTGACAAATGAAATAGAAGCAGATTCGTTGATAAAAGAAGGAAATTTAGTTT